>CAYOHX010000024.1:0-57725 GCA_964403875.1 uncultured Anaerolinea sp.
TGGGGGTGACTTTGGAAAAACCCTACCCGCCACTTTGCGATTTTTGCGCTTTCGCCCATTTCGCGGTAAAATCAAATCCCCGTAAGGGACATATCCCCATCCAAATGAGGTTCCCATGTCAGATGTTCATTACCTGACCGCTGATGGATTGAAGCGGCTGAAAGACGAACTGGAAAATCTGAAGGGCCCGGGCCGCGAGGATCTCTCCAGGCGGCTGCGCGCCGCCATTCAGATGGGCGATCTGTCGGAGAACGCCGATTACATCCAGGCCAAAGAAGAACAGGGCTTTCTAGAGGGCCGCATCCAGGAGCTGACCGCCATTCTCTCCAACGTGGTCATCATCGAAGAAAACCTGGCCAACCGCGAGAAAGTTGACATCGGCGCGCGCGTCACCATCCAGGAAGAAGGCTTTGACGACCTCGAAACCTACCAGGTCGTGGGGCCCAAAGAGGCCGACCCGCGTAACAACCGCATCTCCTACGAATCCCCCATCGGCCGCGCCCTTTTGGGCAAGAAGATCGGCGAGTTAGCCATTGCCGACACGCCCAACGGCCAATTCATCTTCAAGATCGTCAGCATCGATTAGCCTCGGTTCTCCGAAAACCCCCGTGGCAGGCCCCGCGTCATCGTTGCCTGCTCACTCAGCCGATTAGTGGTCTTCTCGCTGAATAAGTGATATTTATTTTAGGGGTGTGTGTGCGGCAAAGCCGCGCAAACACCCCTAAAATATGACTCAATAACCTGGCGAGAGAACCACTTAGGGGTTGAAGCCGAACAAGAATAAAAGAGAGTGGTCCGTCAGGTCCACTCTCTTTTTGGTTCTACTCGGAAAAGGTCAGATTACTTGGTGAAGACCTGGAGTTCCAGGGTCATCTGATCGAAGAAGCTGTCCTGGGGCAATGCGCCAGAACCGTAGTTCATGGTCACCACGCGGGCTTCCAGGCGCAGCGTTGCCGTCTCCAGGCTAATGCGCTTGCCAGGTTCCGCCAGCACGGGCTCGCCCTTGGAGGCCAGGCGCTGCGAAATGACCGGGTCCTTATAAGCATGGTCACTCATCAACACCTTGGTCACCGTCTGAATGTCGTTCTTGTCGAACAACCACACCTCAAAGGCAGTCACCTTCTTGGGATCGCCCACACCGATCGTTTCGGAGATACCCACACCGCACTCGCCCAAGAACTCGCCCGTGGCAGAGTCAATGCTGAACGAGTCGTCATACAGGTCGCTGCCCAGCGAGTAAGTGCTCATGTAATTGACCACCGGAACGGTTCCATCAGCCGCTGCTTCGGGAGCCGCGGGCTGCGCGCCAGCTTTCCGAGCCGCCGGAGCAGCCGCGCCGCCCTTGCCACGGAACAGGAGCAGGTACGCTACCACCCCACCAACTACCAGCGTGAGCGCGCACATCAGCACCAGCCAAATGGCCAGGTTCGGGCCGCTCTTCTTAGCTGGCTCAGTTGCCTCTGGAGCCTGAGTAGCGTCCGCTGGAACCGCCGGAACGACAGCCGCTTCACCTAGAGCTTTTTGCAGATTGTCCAGAGCCGCGGTAAAGTCAGGGTCGCCGGCTTTGGCCGCCCTCACGCGCGCAATGGCCGCATCCCGCTTGTCTTCCAACTCTTTCAAGCGCGCATCCGCCAGAGCGGCGTCCGGATTAATCCGGTAATCGGATACTGTCATCAGCACCCAGTGATCCTGCAAATCCTCGCGCAAATCGGTCGCATTCGCGTCAAAGTATTTAACAGGCCAGATTCCCCACCCAATCACCAGGCCAAGCGCCAGGCCGAGGATCGCCCCGAGCACCGCGGTAATGATTGGCCGTTTCAAATACTCTTTTACTGTTTCCATGGTTCCGCTCCTGATGTATGCAGATGTTGCCTTAAGTTGCTGGTTTGCTCACTCTGTTATTGTAGACCAAACTTTCGAAGGATGCAACTAATTTCAAGGATGCAACCTTTGTGCCACTTAGTTCGTTTCGCTGGCAGGTTCGCCAAATTGCTCCGCCAGGAAGGATTCTTCACAGACCATGCACTGGAGTTCTCGCTTGTTGGCAACCACCAATGTGCCGCCGCACTTCGGACAAAGATGAGCCACCGGGCGCTTCCACGAGGTGAATCCACAATTGGGATAATTCTCGCAGCCAAAGAAAATTCGCTTCTTTCGCGTTTTGCGTTCCACCAGTTCTCCGCCGTCCAACGGACATTTCACCCCAATTTTGAGCAAGAACGCTTCCGTGTGGCGGCAGGCAGGAAAGCCACTGCAAGAGATGAATTTCCCGAAGCGCCCCCAACGGATGACCAGGTCCTTACCGCATTTGGGACAGGCTCGCCCAATCTTCTCCAACTCGGCTTTCGATTCGGGCATCTCCGCCCGCGCGCGAGCCAATTGAGGCGAAAATTCGCCATAGAAGTCGCGCACGATCTCGGTCCAGTTCCGCCCACCCGAGGCCACCTGGTCCAGATCTTCTTCCATCTGGGCAGTAAACCCCATATCCACGATGCCCGTGAAATATTCCACCACCAAATCGTTAACCAGAAAGCCGGTCTCTGTAGGCAGCAAGCGCTTTCCATCTCGAACCACATAACCGCGCTCTTGAATCGTGGAAAGGATCGGCGCATAGGTGGATGGGCGGCCCACGCCGTGCTCTTCCAACAACTGCACCAATGAAGCCTCGGTGTAGCGCGGAGGGGGCTGGGTGAAATGCTGTTCGGGCAGCAGCCGCACCAACTTCTGCTTTTGGTTTTCTTCCAACCCCGCCGGGATGCGCGCGTTGCCGGATTCTTCGTCCGGAGCCTGGTCTTCGTCCTTGGCTTCCTCGTAAACCACCAGGTAGCCGGGGAATTTGACGGTCGAGCCGCTCGTGCGCAGTAAGTACTTGTGCTGCGCGCCAGCCGCCTCGATTTCGACCGTTAAAATATCATACACCGCCGCTTCCATCTGGCAGGCCACAAAGCGCTGCCAGATCAATTGATACAACTTGAACTGATCATTCGACAGGAAAGGCTTCACCTTTTCGGGCAGTCGCAGCGCTGAAGTAGGCCGGATGGCCTCGTGGGCTTCCTGCGCGCCCGCCGCGCGAGTCTTATACGTCAGGGGAGCATCCGGCAGATAGGCTTTGCCGTACGTATCCAACACAAACTGCCGCACTTCGGTCAGCGCCAGTTCCGACAGGTTCGTCGAATCGGTACGCATATAGGTAATCAAACCGGTGGGCGCGCCCTCTCCAATCTCCAGACCTTCATACAACTGCTGGGCCAGAGCCATCGTTCGCCGGGCGGTATACCCCAGGCGGCGTGAGGCTTCTTGCTGTAAGGTGCTGGTGATAAAAGGCGCCAAAGGCCGCCGACGCCGCTCACTGCGCTTGATGCGCGCGATGACGTAATCGGCTTCGTCCATATCCGCCAGCAGCCCCTGCACCACGGCCTCGTTGGGCAGTTCGGGGTCGGCGCCATCCACCTTGGCCAGTTTGGCTCGGAAGCTAGATTTGCCCCCCACCGGCTTGAGTTCGGCTTCAATCGTCCAGTATTCCACCGGGATGAAAGCATCCACTTCGCGTTCGCGCTCCACGATAGCCCGCAACGCCACCGATTGCACGCGCCCCGCGGAAAGCCGGCCGCGAACCTTTTCCCACAGCAGCGGGCTGATTCCGTAGCCCACCAATCGATCCAGCACGCGCCGGGCCTGTTGAGCGTCCACCAGCGCCGTGTTGATCTCTCGCGGATGTGAAAAGGCTTCATCGATGGCCGGTTTGGTAATTTCGTGGAACACCACCCGCCGGGTGATGGAAGGCTCAATCGCCGCCGCTTCCATCAAGTGCCAGGCAATCGCCTCGCCTTCGCGGTCCGGGTCGGTTGCCAGGAAAATCTCTTCGGCATGTTTGGCAAGTTCTTTCAGTTCTTTCACCACCGCGCGCTTCTCGTTGGGAACCCGGTACTTGGGCACGAACCCGTTCTCCACGTCCACCGAAAGCTCGGAGCGCAGCAGATCACGAACGTGTCCCACCGAAGCCCGCACGGTATAGCCTTTACCCAAAAAACGCCCCACTGTTTTGGCCTTGGCTGGCGACTCAACGATCACTAGTTTGCCGCTGCGGGGAGGCTTTTTGCGCTCTGGCGGTGTCATCCCTTCGTGGGCTTCCGTCCGACCAATTCGGAACAGCTTGGTGCCGCACACGCCGCATTCACCCCGCGTAATTGGAGTCGCGGCGGCGTTGAAATCCGCCACAGGATTCATAACTTCACGTTTGGTTCTGCATTTAACACAGTATGCTTCCAGCACGGCGTTCTCTCCTACAAATAAGAGCTGTTATGCCCTGATTTCTTGAGCAAATTCACCAATTCGCGCACTTTTTGCGCCTCGCTGCGCTTGCAAATCATCAATGCATCCAATGTTTCCACAACGATGAGATCTTCGGTTCCAATGGTAACGATCAATCGTCCCGAACGATCCGCGCAAACTAGCGTGTTATGACTGTCTACCCCAATGTGCCGGGCTTCCAGAACAATGTTGCCGTTTTCATCGGCTGGAAACACATCAAACAGCGCATCCCAGCTTCCAACATCATTCCATCCCAGGTCCGCTGCTGGCAGCACCGCCACCTTCTGAGATTTTTCCATGATACCATAATCAATCGACACCGGTTGGATCGGATCCCAATAGGCCTTCATCAACCCACGGAATTCGGGCGCGTCCCACACCTGGTCGATCTTCATTAACTGCCCCGCCAGCGCGGGCATCAGCGCCACAATCTCGTCCCAAATCAGGCTCACCCGCCAGATGAACATACCCGAGTTCCACACATGGTCCCCGGAGGCCAGGAACTGCCGGGCCGTGGCTTCGTCTGGCTTTTCACGAAAACGCTCTGCCCGATAAGCCGACACTCCGCCGAAGGGTCCCAAAGGCTCGCCCTGCTGAATATATCCATAGCTGGTGGAAGGTTGGGTCGGCTGGATGCCCAACGTTACCAGAAAATCCTTCTGCGCCAGATCATAGGCCCCTCGCAGGAGGTCGCGAAAGCGCTCCACGTTCGGAATGACATGATCGGCGGTCAACACAGCCATCGTAGCGCGCGGGTCGCGTCGCCGGATGGCCAACGCCGCCAACCCAACCACCGCCGCGGTGCTGCGCGGCTCAGGTTCGAGAAGGAAGTTTTCCGCCGGCAGCCCAGGGCACTGCTCGCGCAGGACCTCGGCTTGGTCGGCCACCGTTACCACCAGGATGCGCTCTGGGGGGAACACGCCCTCCAAACGGTCAATGGCTTGTTGAAAGAGCGTCCGTTCGCTCCCCAGGCGAATCATTTGCTTGGGGTGCAGCCGGCGCGACAGCGGCCACAAACGGGTACCGCCTCCGCCAGCCATAATGACTGCATAGTAATGCTCAAGCATCCACATCGCTCCGATAGTCCGCCAAAGCTTCACGGATAATGCTGTAATTCATCCCACCCGTGTGGCGCACCATTCCTTTTAATTCCATGATCGTGAGTGTAGCCGATACTTGGTCAATTGGCAAGCCGGATTGTGCACAAATTTCGTCCACATGAAGCGCTTCGCTTTCCAAAACCCCCAGCAATTTGGCTTCCACAGCGTCTTCGGGCAGCATCAGGCGGGCTTGCTGGTGTTTCTCGGCTCTTTGCAGGTTCAACGCTTCCAGAATATCCCCCGGCTCCAACAGCATTTGGGCGCCGTCTCGGAGCAAGCGGTTGGTTCCCTTGCTCTGCGGCGCATAAATACTGCCGGGCAGCGCAAAAACATCGCGGCCCTGCTCGGCGGCAAAGGTCGCCGTGATGAGCGCGCCGCTCTCCAGGCCCGCCTCCACCACCACCGTCGCCAGGGTCAGCCCAGAAATGATCCGGTTGCGCGGGGGAAAGTTGGTGCTTTCGGGCGGCGTGCCGGGCGGGTAGTCGCTGACCACTGCGCCCTGCTTCTCAATGCGCTCCGCCAGGCGCAGATGCTCCGGCGGGTAAATCCGGTCCACGCCGCTGCCCAGCACCGCCAGCGTGCGCCCGCCCGCGTTGAGAGCCGCATCATGGGCCACTCCATCCACGCCGCGGGCCAGTCCGCTCACCACCGTAATCCCGTGATGCGCCAGAAAAGCGGCAATCTCTTCGGCAGCCTGCCGCCCGTAAGAAGTGACCCGCCGCGTGCCAACAATGGCGACTGCCAGATCATCCTTAATCGAAAATTCGCCCCGTGTATATAGCACCGGCGGAGGTTGGTCGATCTGTTTCAGACGGGCTGGGTAGGCGGGGGCATCCCAGGTGAGCACGCCAATGCCCAGGCGCTCGATATAATTCCAGGCCCGCTCGATCAGGTTCTCGGCTTTCACCCGCCCCAGCCCTTCAATCAGCTTGGGGGTCAAGCCCGCCGCCAGCAGCGCATCGCCAGGCGCATTCCAGGCAGTCTCCAGGTTTCCAAAGAAATCCAGCAGTCCACGCAGTCGGACCGCTCCGATACCCTTGACCAGGTTAAACCCTACCCAATACGCCCTGGCGTCCATGCTCCCGATCGTTTACCCCCATTCGGGCGGGCGAACTTTCATCTCGCCGCGCGCCAAATCTACCTCCAGGACCACGCCCTCAATGGCGGGGATCAGCACCTCGTTCCCTTCTGGCGTGCGCACTACGTATACGTCATTGGCCCCGGTTTCAAGGATCTCTTCCAGGATTCCGATGCGCTGTCCCTGTTCGTCCACCACGCTCAATTCCAGGAGTTGGTGATGGTAATATTCATCCTTGGGCAGCGGTGGCAACTCGTCAGCCTTCACAAAGACCTGCGTGTTGCGATAGCGACCCACCGCTTCGGGGTTATCAATATCCCGAAACGAGACCAACATGGCCTGCCCGTGCCAGCGCACCGACGCCAGGCGAATGGCCTCATGCCGGTCACCCAGGTAAACCAGGCGGTTGGGGCGCATCCGCTCGGGGAAGTCAGTCAACACATCCATGATGATTTCGCCGTGAATCCCGTGCGGGCGGCGTAAATAACCCACAGCAATGAAGACAGGCTCGCCCGGCGGGGGCGAGCCTGTTGGACTGTTTTGTTCCGGTGTAGTGGAATTTCGCCGTTTCATCGCGGCTCAATCACATCCAGTGAAACCTGTTTTTCTTCACGAGCCGCCGCAACCTTCAGCAGCACTCGCATCGCATTGGCGACTCGACCACCCTTGCCAATCACCCGTCCCATGTCGTCTCGCGCCACGCGCAACTCCAGGCGGGTCACACCACCCGGCGCGCGCGATTGGCTGACTTCGACCTTATCGGTCTCGTCAACCAGCGAGCGTGCAATGTACTCGATGAGTTCTTTCACGGAGTGACTCCTCTAATTGTCTGGCGCTGCTGTAAACAAGTTCCCCTGCCCCGGCTGGGGACACGGACTTCTTGCTTACAGCAACCCGGAAACCATCACAAGTTAGCGCCTGCTCACCCTGGTCGGGAAACATTCCCGAAGCGAGCAGGGGCAATTCTTACTCAGGCAGCTTTCCGGTTAGCAAAATAGGTCTTGGCTTCTTCCAAGAGAGTCTCAACCGGCTCGCCAGCCACGAAACGGGCATAGCGGTCCATCACGCCGGTGCTCTTGAGCAGCTTGACCACCGACTCGCTCGGCTGGGCGCCGTTCTTCAGCCAGTGATAGATGCGGTCTTCCTTAACGTCAAAGGTGAAGGGATCGGTCAGCGGGTTATAGCTGCCCAAAATCTCAAGAAAACGCCCGTCGCGGGGGCTTTCTTTATCAGCGGCGATAATACGATACGAGGGCTGGTGCCTCTGTCCGGTGCGGCGCAATCGAATGCGAACCATTGGTTTAACTTTCTCCTTCGTCAAATGAAAATACGATCAATGTGTGTTTTATGACGGCCTTCACTGGCGCAAGCAGCTTGAGGGAGCCGCGGGAGGACGCGGGATCAGCTACTTTTGCCTCCGTTCTAGCCAAACAAGCGGGGCATACGCTTCCCGCCCGTCTTTTGAAAAGTTTTAAAGAGCTTCTGCGCTTCGCGGAACTGCTTGATCAGGCGATTGACATCCTGCACTTCCGTTCCCGAGCCTCGCGCAATCCGCCGGCGGCGGCTGGCGTTGAGCAAATCGGGGTTGCGCTTTTCCTTCAGCGTCATCGAACCGATGATCGCTTCGGTCATCTTGAACTGGCGCTCGGCGTCTTTCGGATCAATCGACCGCGCCGCCTGCCCCAAATTCCCGGGCAGCATCTCCAGTATCTGTCCCAATGGACCCATCTTACGCACCTGTCGAAGCTGGTTGGCAAAGTCCTCCAGGGTGAAGGACCCGCTCATCATCTTCTCGGCCTGTTCCTGAGCTGTCTTCTCGTCGTAGGCGGCCTGGGCTTTCTCGATCAAGCCAATCATATCACCCATGCCCAGAATCCGCGAGGATAAGCGGCCCGGATCGTAGGTTTCCAGGGCATCTACCCCCTCACCCACGCCCAGATACTTGATCGGCACACCCGTCACGCTGCGAATCGAAATGGCCGCGCCGCCCCGGGCATCACCGTCCATCTTCGTGAAGATTAGCCCGCTCAGCGTTACCGTATCGCGAAAGCCTTGCGCCACCCGCAGCGCTTCCTGGCCGATCATCGCATCGACAACCAGCAATATCTCACCCGGCTTCACCTTGGCGGTAATGGCGCGCAGTTCGTTCATCAAGTCATCATCCAACTGCGAACGCCCGGCGGTGTCGATGATCATCACCGTATAGCCGCCCTTCTGGCACGTGTCAAAGGCCTTCGCCACCAGTTCCGGCGGCTTCACTCCAGCTTCATGGAAGACCTGCACACCCACCGTCTCACCCAGAGTCTGCAACTGCTTGACCGCAGCCGGACGGTAAGGGTCAGCCGCGACCATCATCACCCGCTCACCCTGCGCGCGCAAATTGCGCGACAACTTGGCAGCGGCGGTGGTCTTTCCCGAACCTTGTAACCCCACCAGCATCACCACGCGCGGCTTGGGGCCTGAAAGGTTCAACGGCGAGGGCTCTCCCAGGGTAGCAATCAGCTCTTCATGGACGATCTTGATGACCTGTTGGGCAGGGTTGAGCGCGCGAGAAACCTCGTGCCCCACCGCCCGTTCTCGCACTCGCGCGACGAAATCTTTGACCACGCTGTAGTGCACGTCCGCCTCGAGCAAAGCCAGGCGCACCTCGCGCATCACCGCGTCCACATCCGCCTCGGAAAGCTTCCCACGGCGGCGCAAATTGGTAAATATTTCTTCCAGGCGTTGAGTCAGATTCTCGAACATGCTCTCTCAATATCGTTAACACATGAAAGCCCCTCCCTCGCGGGAGGCTGCGACACATGATTTTATCCGGTCACCCCCAATTGGTCAAGTGCAGCCCCAATTTCGATCATGGCTATTCCAAATTGGATCGAAGACCTATCCGTTGCCTGGAAGAACCGGCACATCATCCAAACCCCAACCCTCGCTCCTTGAGGCTCACCCAACGATTGTGCCCGATCACCAGGTGATCGAGCACATCAATATCCATCAATTTTCCCGCCTGGACGATGGCCCGCGTGAGGGCCACATCCTCGGGGCTGGGAGTAGGATCACCGCTCGGATGGTTGTGTACGACGATCACCGCGGCGGCATTCCGTTGGATCGCCGCCCGAAAGACCTCTCCTACCCGCACAGTCGATGAGTTCAACGAGCCCACATACAACTTCTCGATCGAGATCACCCGGTTGCGTGTGTCCAGCAGAATGACCCGCAAATGTTCCTGATCCAACGCGCCCATTTCGTAACGCACCAGTTCGGCGGCATCGCCCGGGCCGTGGATGGCAGGGCGCTCCTCGGGCGTCTGCGCCGCCAGTCGCCGCCCCAATTCGATCGCAGCCTTAATCTGGGCGGCCTTGGCAAAACCAATCCCGTGCTGCGCGCAGACTTCCTCGAATGAAGCCTTGTGCAATCCGTGCAGCCCACCCAAATCGACCAGCAGACGCTGTCCCATCTGCACGGCGTTCTCGCCCGGCACGCCCACCCGCAGTAAAATCGCCAGCAGTTCGGCGTTGGTCAGCACCTGCGGTCCCAATTCAGCCAGTCTTTCTCGTGGGCGCTCGGTTTCATGCAAATCGGTGATTCGGTAATAGGAGCCGTTTTCGCGTTGTTTCATGCCTACCCCCTGAAGTGAGGATGGGTTAAGTATATACCGAAATCAAGCCCAGGTTTGCTCCCTGGCTCCGCGCCTCTCCCAAAAGCAAGAGGAACCGTTCCGTTCTTACAACTTCTGGCACTGTGGGCAGTAGTACACCGAACCGCCCATATACGATTCTTTGACGATCGGCGTTTCGCAGTTCATGCACGGCTGGCCCACCGATCGGGCATCCAACAGCTTCACATACCCGCCCGGTTGATCGAACAGGTCGAACTCTGTGTCCCGGCCACTCAGTTCCACTGCCGAACGCAGGGTATCGACCGTAGCCTCATAGAGCGCGCTCCGCTCTGCCGCCGACAGGCTGGCAGCCTTTCGCCGCGGGTGCAGCCCAGCCCTAAAGAGGATGTCCTGCAAATACCCGTTGCCCACGCCCCAAACCTTCGGCTTTGTAATCATGAAGTATTTGAGGCTGGCCTTATCCTCCGCCCCCAGGTCCGCAAACAAGCCTTCGAAATACTCGCGGCTGAACGCCACGCTCAATGGAGAAACCCGCCCCGGCTGCATCAAAACATGCTGATCGGCTTGATCGGCTGGCAGCAGCATCGTCGCCCCCCAGCCTTGAATGGAAACAGTCAGAAAACCACCCTCCTCAAACGTCAGCCAGAACTGATACTTGGCAGGCAGTGTGTAGCCGTCTCGGTGATAACGGATCCGCTCACCCCCCTCTCCCAACAGCAGCGCGTAGCCTGGCTCGAGCAGCACTTTGATCACCGAGCCGTGGTCACTGGCCTCACCGATCACCTTGCCCGGCAAGATCGCCGCGTATTCCTCGGGTGTACCAGAACAAAAGGCGAACTTGTGCGGTGAATTGCCCTGCCCGCCCTCCACAATGTGCTTCCCCCGCAATTCGCGGTTGAATTGGCGCGCCAATACAATGGCTTCCACAATTTCGATCATTCTTCCCTCCCAATGGTGATTGTGAATGAAATCCCCCCGTTTTTCAAGTGAATGCAGGGGGGATTTTGTTGAAGTATTTTCCTTTTTTCACCAGCCATCACTTGCGTGGACTGCCCCCTGTGCCTCCATCAAAAGATACGCTGCGTTGAGGCGCGCTTGGCTTGGGGGCCGCGTTCAGGCTGTGATACGTCGGCTCGGCAAAACTTTGCCCAATTTCAGCAGGTTGTGCAGCGGGTCGATTGCCATAGTTGTTCGCCGGGCGTCCGTAGGTGCTGGTGTTCGTCGCCGCGCGGGGCAGCGTGCGAGAGGTGTTCAGGTTGGGGTTGGTGTTCAACTGGCGCGCGGGCATTTGCTGCGGCAAAGAAGGCTGGGGCCGTGGATTGAAAGGCCGCACCCGGGCCCGCGAACCCGCGTGCAGCACCCGGTCCAAAGCCATCGAAAGCGTTCCGATGATCAAAATGCGGATCACCCACACCATGAGAGCCACAAAGATCGGAACGACAGTGGCAATTAACTTAGGATCGATGACCGAAGCGCTCTGCACCTGGTGGTTGGTGATCGCCATCGAAACACCCCACCAGGTCAGCACCGCGTTCATGGTCGCCGCCAGAATCCACGCTCCGAACAAATACCAGACTTCCTTGGGTTCGTCCATGCCCTGCTCGGGGGTGAACAGGCGGGCGATCCCGGCGAAGTCGATGCCGCAAAAAGCCAGCGTCAGAATGGTGGCCCAACGCATCCCCCCAAATTGCAAATCCCCCAGTAGATCTCGCAAAGCGTGGTCGGTGGTCGAGAAGTTGAACATCTCAAAGGCTGCCAATGCCCCCAGGATCATGAGAATGAAGGCTATGCCTGGGTCGATTCTGCGCAGCGCATAAGACAAACGTTGAGAGAAGGAGCGGTTCATAGTTTTCCTCCAAATGTTTTCTACCGGATGGGTGTTATGTCATGAAGTAGATATTCACCAAAGATGAATGAGTTTTTGATTTTGGGATATGTGGTAGAGGCAACCCATGAATTGCCTCTACCACATACTCAGAATTGAAGTTTTCACCTCTGGTTGTTCGTTACGTCTCAATTATAGAACAATAATTCTATTAAGTCAATAATTTTAGAAAATTGGTTCGATTATTGCAACGGTTCTACTCACCGAGGTTGGGGAGGTTCATGAATTTGAGGCGTACCGTAGGGACACCTCGCCCTGCTATTTTCCATCCGATCTATCCCTTCCATGCTATAATTTTTCCAGCGGAGCAGACTATTATGGTATTTGACCCTTCTACCCTGAGCAATTTGATCGTCGTAGCCACCGGGTTCGCGGCTGCTTTCACCGCCGCGCTGTGGCTCAGCCTCATCTTCTGGACCTATCGCGATATTCGCCGCCGGGCCCGCGATCCCCTCGTGCGCATCCTGGCGGTGCTGGTCGTGGCTGTGCTCTTCTTGCCGGGCATGTTGGTCTACTACATCCTCCGCCCGGCCCATACCCTGGAAGAGGAATTCCAGCAGACCCTGGAAGAAGAAGCCCTGCTCCAATCGATCGAAGACGCCGCGCTATGCCCCGGCTGCGGCCGGCGCGTGCGCGAAGAGTGGGTGGCCTGCCCCGGCTGCTACACACGCTTGAAGAAACCCTGCCACCAATGCGGAAAACCTATGGAACTGGCCTGGAACCTGTGTCCCTTCTGCGGCACCCCCACGCCGGGAATGCGCCGCGATAACCTGACCATCGACGATGCGCTGCGCAACCTGCCCAGCGAACCTGCCGACAGCGGTATCGGCTCGAACTCCGCTCCGCCCGTCGATCAGGTATAATGAAGGCATGTATCGTTTAACGCCGCTTGAACCCGTCGATTACCTGATTATCGGTCATATTACCCAAGACCTGACCGCCAACGGCCCGACGATGGGAGGCACCGCCTCCTTCTCCAGCCTCACCGCCAAAGCCTTAGGGCTGCGCGTGGGAATCGTCACGGCTTGCAATCACTGCGTAGATGCCTCGGCGCTGGAAGAAATCCCCATCGCCGGATTGAACTCTCCCACCACGACCACTTACGAAATTACCTACACCGACCAGGGCCGCGTCCTGTACCTGCGCCAGCAAGCCCCCCAGTTGGACCTCTCAGCCATCCCCGAAACATGGCGCAGCGCGCCTATCGTCCACCTGGCCCCGGTGGCCAATGAAGTGGACCCCAACCTGGTGCGCGCTTTTCCCAATGCGCTCATCGGCCTCACCCCCCAGGGGTGGATGCGCGCCTGGGACGCGCAGGGGCGCACGCGCTTCAGCGAATGGGCCGAAAGCTCCTACGTGCTGGAACGCGCTGGAGCCGCCGTCATCAGCATCGAAGACGTGCAGCGCAATGAACAAATCGTCGACGAGTTTGCCGCCTCGGTTCGCGTGCTGGCAGTTACCGAAGGAGCCGCGGGCGCGCGAATATACTGGAATGGCGATGTGCGCCGTTTCAAACCCCCGGCCATGAACGAAGTCGATTCCGTGGGCGCCGGCGACATCTTTGCCGCCGCATTTTTCACTCGCCTCCACGCCACACGCGATCCTTGGGAAGCAGGACGCTTTGCCACCCAACTGGCAGCCTACGGCGTATCTCGCCGCGGCACAGCCAGCATCCCCACCCCCACCGAAATACAATCGTGCCTTGTCGAAGTGATCGAAAGAAACTAAGCCTATGACCCGCATCTACACCCTCGTCAATCAAAAGGGAGGCGTCGGCAAGACGACCTCGGCCATCAACCTGGGAGCCTACTTGGGCTACTTTGGGCAGCGTGTCCTGCTCATCGACCTGGACCCGCAAGCCAATGCCACCTCCTCCCTGGGTGTAGACAAGAACACGGTCCGCCACGGAACCTACGATGTGCTCATTGGCGCGGCCCAGGCCGGCCCCCAAATTCTGCACAACCCGCGCCTGAAAATCTCCCTCCTGCCTTCCTCCCAGGCCCTGGCCGGAGCCGAAGTAGAGTTGGTGGATGTGCCCAGCCGCGAAACCCGCCTGCGTGATGCGCTGCGCTCCCTGCACGATCGTTATGACTACATCCTCATCGACTGCCCACCCTCCCTGGGTCTACTCACGGTTAACGGGCTAGTCGCCGCCGCTCATGGCGTGATCATCCCCGTGCAGTGCGAGTACCTGGCCCTCGAAGGTCTGGGCCAGCTCACCCAAACCATCCAACGGGTGCGCGGCTCGCTTTACCCAGACCTGCGTGTTCGCGGCGTCATCCTCACCATGTACGACGGGCGTACCCGCCTGGCCACCGACGTGGTTGGCGAGGTTCGCCGTCATTTTCCCGACCAGGTATTTGAAGCGGTCATTCCCCGCTCCATCCGCCTGGCCGAAGCGCCCTCCTACGGCAAGCCCATCTCTTTGTATGCCCCCGAGTCGCTGGCCGCCAAGGCCTACGAAGCGCTGGCTCGAGAAGTGCTGGCCGGAGATGGCGTTCACATTCCCCAATTCAATTAACCGGAGCTTTCATTATGGCGCGCAAAGGTGGGTTAGGCAAAGGATTAGGGGCACTCATCCCTGGTGATGAGGAACCGACCGAAAACGGCTTGACGCAGGTAGCGGTGGAACGGATCACGCCCAACCCCAGCCAACCGCGCACCGAGTTCGACCCCGCCGAGCTGGAAAGCCTGGCCGAATCGATCCGCGTGCATGGCGTGTTGCAGCCCCTGGTGCTCACCACCTCGCCCGGCAGCGAGAACTACACCCTCATCGCCGGCGAACGCCGCTGGCGCGCTGCTCAAATGGCCGGGCTGTCCTTTGTGCCCGCCATCGTTCGCCCCGTGGGCGAACAAGAACGCCTGGAAATCGCCCTGGTAGAAAACATCCAGCGCACCAACCTCGGTCCGCTGGAACTGGCCGAAGCTTACCACCGCCTGCAGGAAGAGTTCAGCTTGCAGCACGACGAAATCGCTGCCCGCGTGGGCAAGAGCCGCTCCACCATCACCAACACCTTGCGCCTCCTGGACCTGTGTGACGAGGTCAAACAGGCGCTGCGGGATGGAAAAATCAGCGAAGGCCACGCCCGAGCGCTGCTGGGGTTGAACCATCCCCAGGCCCAACCCGCCGCGCTCGAAACCGTGATCAACCTGGAAATGAGCGTGCGCCGCGCCGAAGAGTTGGTGCGCATGTTGAACGGAGAGCGCCCTGTCCGTCGCGCCAAAGCCGAACGCCCCGCCGAGATTTCTGCCATTGAAGACCGCCTGCGCGGCTATTTGGGAACCCGCGTTGCCCTGCGCCACGGCAAAAAAGGCGGCTCGCTAACAATTTATTACTTCTCGGATGAGG
The DNA here is from genome assembly GCA_964403875.1 of uncultured Anaerolinea sp. Lineage (GTDB taxonomy): Bacteria > Chloroflexota > Anaerolineae > Anaerolineales > Anaerolineaceae > Anaerolinea. The sequence goes on from CAYOHX010000024.1 coordinate 15,340, forward strand.
AACTTGAAGCATTAATGAGTAGAATAGTTAAGGAAGGGTAATTCAAGCATGCGTCTGCTTCATAATGCTCACATCCACACCCTCAATCCGGCCCAGCCGGACGCTAGCGCTATCGCCATCGACCACCAGCGCATCGTGGCGGTGGGTTCCAGCCAGGACCTGTTAGCCGAATTCTCCGACCGCGCCACGTGCGAAGATATGCAAGGTCGCGTGCTGTGGCCCGGTCTCACCGATGCCCACCTGCACCTCGAGCATTACGCCTTTAGCTTGCAAATGATTGACGCCGAAACCCCCACCCGCGCCGAGTGCGTGAGGCGCGTGGCCGAACGTGCCCAAACCACCCCCACCGGGCAGTGGATTCGTGGACACGGGTGGAACCAGAATGTGTGGCCCGAAGGGTTTGGCTCGGCTGCCGATCTGGATGCGGTCGCCCCGCAGCACCCCGTTTACCTGACGGCCAAATCACTGCACGCCGCCTGGGCCAACGGCGCCGCCCTGCGCCTGGCAGGCATCACGGCTTCCACGCCCGACCCCGAAGGCGGGCAAATCGTCCGCGACGGGCAAGGCCAGCCCACCGGCATTCTGCTCGAATCGGCTATGGAATTGGTCGGCAAGGCCATCCCCACCCCCACCGTTGCCCAAACAACCCAGGCTCTCCGCGCGGCCCTGCCCCGTCTGTGGCAGCTCGGCCTCACCGGCGTTCATGATTACGACGGCGCGCGCTGCTTTTCAGCTTTGCAATCTCTCGATCAAGCCGGTGAACTGCGCTTGCGAGTGATCAAAAGCATCCCCCTCGAAAATTTGCCCCTGGCTGTGGGCCTGGGCTTGCGCTCCGGTTTTGGCAGTCACCAACTGCGCATCGGCTCGGTCAAGCTGTTTGCCGATGGCGCGCTGGGGCCGCAAACCGCCGCCATGCTCCAACCCTACGAGGGCAGTCCCGACAACACCGGTATGCTGCTTCTGGACAATGAAACGATCTTCGAGGCCGGTCGGCAAGCCGCGACGGGCGGCTTGAGCCTGGCCATCCATGCCATCGGTGACCGCGCCAACCACGAAGTCCTCCTCGCCTATGCGCACCTGCGCGAGTTCGAACAGCAGCAAGGCCTCCCCACGCTGCGCCATCGCATCGAACACGTCCAGGTGCTCCACCCTCAAGATTTCAACCGCCTGGCCGAACTGGGTGTCATCGCATCCGTCCAACCCATTCACGCCACCTCCGACATGCACATTGCGGACCGCTTCTGGGGCCCGCGTTCAGCCGGCGCCTATCCTTTCCACACCCTGCTGGAAAGCGGCGCTCGCCTGGCCTTTGGCTCCGATGCTCCGGTCGAATCGCCCAATCCATTCTGGGGCCTGCATGCCGCCGTCACCCGCCGCCGGATCGACGGAACTCCTGGCGACCAGGGCTGGTATCCGACCCAACGCCTGGCCCTCGAAAACGCCCTGCACGGCTACACAACCGGAGCGGCCTATGCCGCCGGCCGTGAAAACGAGCTCGGACGCCTGGCTCCGGGCTTCTTCGCCGATCTGATCGTCTTACCGGTGTCTCCCTTCGACCTCCCACCACAAGAACTTCACAGCGTTTCTCCGTCGGCTACCATGTTCGCCGGCGAATGGGTTTGGAAAGCGGAGCAATGACGACTATGTCCAATCAAAATACCATCCCCATCGGCAGAACCGGCCCCCTGGCCCTCACTCCCGAAGCCCTCGTGCCCCGCCTGGGTGATTACCTGGTCGAAAAAGGACAGATCACCGCCGAAGATTTGCAGCGCGCCCTGGAATATCAGGAGCAGCTCCGTCACAGTGAACAACCGCCCGTCCTGGGCGACATTCTCATCGACCTGGGAATCATCAGCCGTCGCGACCGCGACAAGGCCATCACCGAACTGTGGATACAATTCCGTTCCGCCCTCACCGAAGCCAATCGCCAGTTGGAAGAGCGCGTCAAAGAGCGCACCGCCGACCTGGAGACAGCCCTGGAGCAGCTTTCCACCCTCAACGAGCTCAAATCGAACCTGGTTGCCAACATCTCCCACGAACTGCGTACCCCCCTCACCCATTTGAATGGCTACCTGGAACTGCTGAGTAACGGCGATTTTGGCCCGCTCACCGACCAGCAGCGGAACATCCTCGGCATCGTCCAGCGTTCCGCCGAACGCCTGGGGCACCTCATTGAAGACCTGATCCTATTCTCGGTGAGCGAAAAAGACCAAATCTACCTGCACATTCAATCCACGGACCTGACCGAAATTCTCGCATCGGTCGAAAAACGCAACAGCTCCAGAGCTCAGGAACAAAAAATCAATTTCTCGGTGGATTTGCCTCCCGAAAAATTCCAGGTGGATGCAGATTTCGAAAAAATCACCTGGGTGCTCATGCAGTTGCTGGACAATGCCTTCAAGTTCACCGCGCCCGGTGGCAAAGTGAATCTGAAAGCCGAGGTAGACGGAAGTTTCATCAAACTTCAAGTCAGTGACTCGGGCATCGGCATTCCAGCCGACCAGATTGAGCAAATCTTCGAACCCTTCTACCAATTAGATGGTAGTTCGACCCGCAAAGCCGGTGGCACGGGCCTGGGGCTGGCGTTGGCCCGCCGCATCGTTGAGGCGCATGGCTCTGTCATCCACGTTCACTCCGAAATCAACAAGGGCAGCCGCTTCAGCTTCTTGCTACGCATTCATCAAGAGCAAACCTCACGCCGGGATGGGAAGTCTCAGGGAGTGACCGCATGACCGTTCTGGACCCAACCACCATCGCCGTCACCACGGACCATCTGTACCGCATCAGTCAGATTGTGACGCGCACCTCGGATTGGAATGAGGCCCTCAACGAGATCATCCCCACCATCCGCCAGATCATCATCTTTGACAATCTGGCCGTATACATCTCGGACCCGATCACGCACCAATTGGAAGTCATGTACGCGCGGGCTGTTGGCCGAGGGCGAGCTGCCGAAGCGGATATTGCCTGGGGCGAGAATTTCGCCAATTGGATTGTGGACCACCCCCAAACCACCGTGCGCGAGCCGGATGAGACTGAGGTCGACCGCCTCAAGCGCCCCTATCTGCTCGGCATCCCGCTCAAAGTTGGCGACCGACACCTGGGCGCTGTGATCTTCATTCGTTTCGGGGGGCCGCCCTTCAGCCCGCAATACATCGAACTGGCCGAGTTCATCACCCAGCAAATTGGCCTGCTGGTGGAATATCAAAATCTGCAGCGCGCCTATGAAAACCTGGAAGCGCAAAGCGCGGAATCGCGCCTGCAAGAAGATTTCATCTCTACCATCACCCACGAGCTGCGCACCCCGTTGGGCTTCATCAAAGGCTACTCCACCACCCTGCTGCGCTCCGACACCACCTGGGAACCCGCCACGCAGTTGGAATTCCTCCGCATCATCGACCAGGAAACCGACCGGCTGCAAGAATTGATCGAGAACCTGCTCGACTCGGCCCGGCTGCAAAGCGGCACGCTCAAGATGGATTTTCAAGCAGCGCGCCTGGATTTAATCATCAAGGCGGCTGCCGAGCGCTGCACCATTCAAGAGCCGGGTTTCGCCATCCAACTCACAACAGAGGGCCCGCCCTCAACCATTCAAGGCGACCCCAAACGACTGCGCCAGGTGTTCGAGAACCTCTTCACCAACGCCATCAAGTATGCGCATGGATCGCCAGTTTCAGTTACAATTAAACCAGAACAAGCCGGTTTCTTGATTGAAATCGAAGATTCCGGCCCAGGCATTCCTTTTCGCTACCTGCCGTATTTGTTCGAGCGCTTCTTCCGCAATCCCGATAACTCACCCGCCATTCATGGAACCGGTTTGGGATTGTTTATCTGTAAAAAGATTATCCTGGCCCACCGCGGGCGAATTTCGGTCTCCTCGGAGGTGGGTGAAGGCACAACCTTCCACATCTGGCTGCCCACGCTGCAAGAAAGGACCGGCATCACGAAAGAATTGGAGGAATGACGAATGGCAACCCATATTCTTGTTGTAGACGATGAAGCCCGTTACCTACATCTGGTCAAAGTGAACCTGGAAGCCGCTGGTTATGTGGTGACCACCGCCGGCAACGGCGAAGAAGCCCTGGAGTTGGTTTCCAGCCATGCCCCCGACCTGATCATCCTGGACGTAATGATGCCTCGGTTGGACGGCTTCACCACCTGCGAACGCATTCGCCAGTTCTCCAGCGTCCCCATCATCATGCTCACCGCCAAAGGCGAAGAGCAGGACCGCGTCCGCGGGCTGAATGTAGGCGCGGATGATTATGTGGTCAAGCCCTTCTCTGCCACCGAACTGATCGCCCGAGTGCGCGCCGTTCTGCGCCGCGCCCAAAATGCCGAAGGCGCCACGCAAAACCGCTTCTTCACGCACGAAAACCTCAAAATCGATTTCGCCCGGGCGGAGGTCTGGAAAGACGACAAACCCGTCTTTCTTTCGGCCACCGAATACCGCCTTTTGATCCAATTCGCCCACCACGTGGGACATGTCCTCTCTGCCGAAGAACTACTCACCGCTGTTTGGGGCAGCCAATATCGGGATGATAAAGAGATCCTTTGGGTCAGCATCGCGCGATTGCGGCAGAAACTCGAGGATAACCCCCACAGCCCGCAGCACATTGTGACTCGTTCCGGCCTGGGCTATCTCATGCCGCCGCTCGAAAAAGAATCGAATGAAAGGTCATCCTAATGGTTACACAATACGACGATAAAGGCAAAATTTTTACTCAGGTCATTTCGAAACGCCCCGTCTCGGTCATCGTTCAGACCAGCCAGCAGCGCCTGCGGGGCACGCTGCACGTCCGCCCTTCCGAGAGGATCATTGACGAGCTGAATATGCCGCAGAACTTCGTGGCGCTCACCGATGGGCAAATCCTGAATCCAGATGATTCCGTGCTTCACGAATTTGCTTTTCTCTCGGTCAACGTCGAACATATTATTTGGGTCATCCCGGCGGATGAATTAAAGGCTGAATAGGTAATTATATGAATAACCCCGGATTAGGTCCGCGCCAGGCAGAATTGAACAAGCTGCGTGACTTTCTGATGAACCAGGTGTCGCGCGAGATGGAAGGGCAAGCTATTCCAGGCGAAGAACGCCGCAAAGCCGTCAGCCAGTTGCTCATCCAGGCCTATCAGAACACGCGCGTCCAACTGCCCAACACCATCCGTGACCAACTCTTTCACGAAATCCTCGACGAATTGTTGGGTTTTGGCCCGCTCCAGGCCCTTCTGGATGACCCCGATATCACGGAAATTATGGTCAACGGACCCAAGAGCATTTACATCGAACGCAAGGGCAAGCTGACCAAAACCAACGTCACCTTTGAAGATGACGCCGCGGTGGTGCGCATCATCGAAAAAATCATCTTGCCCCTGGGCCGCCGGATTGACGCCGACAGCCCCACCGTGGATGCTCGCCTGCCTGATGGCTCGCGCGTCAACGCCGTCATCGCCCCCTGCGCCATCGACGGGCCTTCCATCACCATCCGCAAATTTCAGAAGAACAAGCTCAGCGTCCAGCAGCTCATCGATTATGGCTCGCTCACCCAAAACATGGCCGATTTCATCCGCGCTTGCGTCATCTCGCGGTTGAACGTCATCATTTCGGGTGGAACCGGGTCTGGTAAAACCACCCTGCTGAACGTTCTCTCCAGCTTCATCCCCGAAGATGAGCGCATTGTAACTATCGAGGACGCCGCCGAATTGAAACTCCTCCAGGAGCACGTCTTGCGCCTCGAGACCAAACCACCCAACAGCGAAGGCCGCCACGGAGTGGCCATTCGCGATCTGGTCAAGAATTCGCTGCGCATGCGTCCCGACCGCATCATCGTTGGCGAGTGTCGTGGTGGCGAGGCGCTGGACATGCTCCAGGCCATGAACACCGGCCACGACGGTTCGCTCACGACCCTCCACGCCAACACCCCCCGCGATGCGCTCTCCCGCCTCGAAACCATGTGTCTCATGTCTGGCATGGACCTGCCGGTACGCGTTCTGCGCGAGCAAATCGCATCCGCCATCGATGTCATCGTCCAGCAAACCCGCTTGAAAGACGGCAGCCGCAAGGTCACCGCCATCACCGAGGTCGCCGGTATGGAAGGCGACACCGTGGTTTTGACCGACATCTTCAAGTTCGAACAGACTGGCGTCACCCAGGATGGCAAGGTGCTTGGCGAGTTGAAACCCACCGGCATCCGCCCGCTGTTCACCCCGCGCCTGGAAGCTTCTGGCTTCAAATTGGGTCCCGAAGTCTTCGGCGCGAACCTCAGCGATATCTTAGGGAACCGCCGCCGCTAACGAAAGGGGTTGAATAATGAGCAATCTGCGCCAGATCACACAGATCCGCAAGCGAAAACTTGCCATCCTCATCCTGGACAGCCGCCGGGCAGCCCGCCGCACTGTCGAAGAATGCGCCGAAGCCTTGGGCGTGCCGCCCGAGAAATTTCAAGCCTTCGAGACTGGGCAGGAATCTCCTTCGCTGCCGCAGTTGGAACTGCTCTCGTTGTTCTTGAATGTTCCCCTGGACCACTTCTGGGGCAAGCAAGCCCTGTCGACGGCCACATCCGCCCCTGTCCTCGAAGAACGCGAGCGCATGGTCATGCTCCGCAACCGGGTCATCGGAGCATCGCTGCGCCTGGCTCGCACCAACGCCAAACTTTCTCTGCCAGACCTGGCCGAGAAGACTGGCCTGCCCGAAGAATCCCTCAAGCAGTTTGAGATGGGCGCTGCCGGCATCCCTACCCCCGAACTGGAAGCCATCTGCGCGGCCCTCGACATGCCCGTCAGCGCCTGCTTTGATCAGCACGGCCCCATTGGCAAATGGCGCAGCCAGCAAGAAACTATCCAAAAGTTCCTCGACCTCGAACCCGATGTGCAGCATTTCGTCTCCCAGCCGGTCAACCGTCCCTACCTGGAGTTGGCTCGCCGTCTGAGTGAATTGAACGTAGAAAAACTGCGCTCGGTGGCCGAAGGATTGCTCGAAATTACCTTCTAATGAGCGAAACTCTCACCCCGCAGCAACTGAGTCAAGAAGGCCAGGCTGCCTTTCGCGCCGGGCGGTACGCCGAGGCTGCCGCCCTGTTCGAACGCGCCCAGGCTGGTTCGGCTGCCTTGAACGATGAACCGGGCGCAGCCGAGGCCGCCAACAACCGCAGCGTGGCCTTGCTGAAGGCTGGCGATGCCGCCGGAGCTTTGCAAGCTGCCCAAGGAACCGAGACTGTCTTTGCCGCCATCCACGACTTCAAACGCCAGGGCATGGCCTGCGCCAACCAGGCCGCCGCCCTGGAGGGGCTCAATCGCCTCGATGAAGCCCTGGAATGCTATGAACGTTCGGCGATCTTGCTGAAGCAAGCCGGTGAAAAGGAATTTCGGGCCATTGTCCTGGAGAGCATCACCAGCATTCAACTCCGCACCGGCAAACAGTTGCAGGCCCTGGCCAGCATGGACGCCGCCCTGGAAGACAAGCCCCGTCTGTCGGTGAAAGAGCGCCTGCTCAAAAAACTCCTCAAGACGCCCCTGGACATGCTGCGCCGGAAAGAATGAGCCCCACCCCAGCGCCGTACACTTTGCGCCCCGCGCATGCCGAAGACCGGCTGCTGCTGTCCAGATTCCTGAATACAACCAGTTACTCGCACCGTCATCTGGATTGGCGCGAGCCGTTAGAATGGCTCGGATTCCAACCCTTTGTGATCCTCGAGAAAAACCACGAAACCCAGGCTCTGTTGAGCTGCCCAGCCGAGCCCCAGGAAGTGGCCTGGGTGCGCATCTTTGCCGCCGGAGGCAGCATCTCCCCAGCCTGGGCCTGGAACATGCTCTTCGAGCGGGCTGTTTCTACGTTTTCCACGGCTCCGCTCAAGCCGGCCCTGGTCTCGTTGAGTCTGCAAGATTGGTACGCTGACATGCTCCGGGCAAACCGTTTTGTCCATCATCAAGACATCGTCGTCCTTGCCTATGATGATCCTCCTCCCCCGGCGGTACAGATCGCGGACGGGCTGAATATCCGCGAAATGCGCAGCGCCGACCTAAGCGCGGTAGTGCGCTTGGACAACACCTCTTTCGAGCCCATTTGGCGCATGTCGGAAGGCGATATCACCCGCGCCTTTGAAAAGAGCACCCACAAAACCGTCGCCGTGCTGGGAGATGAAATCGTAGGCTACCAGATGAGCGCCTTGAGTGGTTTTTCAGCCCACCTGGCCCGCCTGGCAGTATCCCCCAGCTTCCAACATCGGCGCATCGGGTATCGCTTGCTGCAAGAACTGCTGGATCATTTTATTAACACGCAGGGAACATGGGGCGTCACCCTCAACACGCAGGACACCAATCATGCCTCTCTGGCGCTTTACCAACGGGTTGGCTTCCGCCTGACCGGCGAGCGCTTTCCGGTTTTCATTTACCCCGATTAGCCCCGCGGTCAAAAAGGGTGCTTCGACCCTTGCCGCGGACGGCAGCCGCCATCCATACATGGTATACTAACCCCCTGAAACACCGCCTTCAGGAGTAGTTATGCCGTCCAAACGCTACAAAACCAAAAAGCCAGCTTCAGCGAAGAAAGCTTTCCAAACCCCCAATCGCAAACTCCTCATTGGATCTGCCGTGGTGGTGGCTCTCGCTCTGGTGGCGCTCCTGGTCTTGCCCAACCTGCTCCAAAGAGCCGAAAAATTCCCCAACGCCAACCGCAACACCATCGGCGACCCCAACGCGCCCATCAAAGTCGAAGAATATTCCGATTTTCAATGCCCCTGGTGCGCTAATTTTGCCCTGGACTTGGAACCGGCCCTCATCGAAAAATACGTTGCCTCCGGAAAAGTTCAGCTCACCTTCATCCCCTTCAGTTTCTTAGGCCCCGAATCCAATCGCGCCGCCGAAGCCGCTTACTGCGCAGCTGATGAAAACAAATTCTGGGAATACAAGGAAAAAGTCTACGCCAACCAGGGCGCAGAGAACTCGGGAGCCTTCTCGGATGTCAATCTCATCCGCTTCGCCGAGCAGCTTGAGCTGAACATGGACGACTTCAACGCGTGTTTCTCCGGCGGCAAATACACCCAACAGGTGCAAGATGACCTGGCCACCGGAAAAGAGCGCGGCATCAACGGCACACCCTACTTCCTGGTCAATGGCGAAGGCCCCTACGCCTCCTCCGAGCTAGAGATCCGCATCCAGGCTGCCCTGGTTAAAATCCCTTAACAGCCGTCAAGGCAGCAAGGGCCCAACCCAGGCAATGAGCGCAACCAGCAAAGGCGCGACTACCAGCGCGGGCAAGAAACTGCCCGTGCGAATTTTCCGCACCTCCAACAAACTGCTCAGCGACAACCCCAAAAGAATGACCCCGCCGGTCGCGGTCATTTCGGCCATCATCGTGTCACTCATCACCGCCTGGGCCTGTTCGGCCAGCAAGCTGATCGCGCCTTGGTAGATCAACACCGTGACAGCCGAAAACCCCACCCCGATGCCCAGGCTGGAAGAGAATGCCAGAGCCGCGAATCCATCTAGCACCGACTTGATCGCCAGCAGTTGAAAATCGCCGGTCATGCCATCCTGGATCGCTCCCAAAATGGTCATGGGGCCAACACAAAACAGCAGCGAGGCGGTTAGGAAGCCGCGCACAAAGCGCTCCTGGCTGCCCTGCGCCTTTTCCGCGCCGCCCTTGTTAAAACGGGTCTCCAACCATGCGCCGACTGCCGCCAGCCCTTCCTCAATCTTCCACCACTCGCCCAGCAACGCGCCAACCACCAGGCTGCCCAACACCACCAACGCATTCCCCGTCTTGAGGAACATCTGGATGCCAATGGCAAACGTGAACAATCCCAAGCCAGCTACCACGGTTTGCTTGAGCTTGTCGGGCAGCCGCCCGCCCAGGAGAACACCCAACGCCGTGCCCAATAGCACCGCGACAACATTAAGAATCGTTCCTGTCATGGTCAACCTCTTTGAACAATGAAAGTGGGATGCGCTTACTGGCGGGCCAGGGTAGGCCGATCGCTTCCGGCAAGCTTATTTTCGAATAATTCCAGCACAAAACAAAATGAAGACAAACGGTTTAAATATTGAAGCAGCGCTGGGTTTTGAATATCCCCCCGCTCAGCCAATTCCACCATGCGCCGCTCAGCCCTACGGCAAATGGTGCGGGCCAAATCCACAACCGCGCCAGCCGGGCTGTCGCCGGGAACAATAAATTCGCGCGGCATATCCACTTGCGCTGTCAGGCGATCCACTTGCTCTTCCAGCCAGGCCACCCGGGTATTGTCTACGACGCGAAACTGATCCGCAATATCCACCGTAGCCGCGGCCTCGCCCATGATCCCATACAAATCGCGTTGGATTTGCACCAACATCTCGCGGGCTTCTGCCGTCTGGCAAAAGGCGCGGGCCACCCCCAGGGCGGCGGTGGTCTCATCCAGGCTGCCCAACGCTTCCATGCGCAGGTCGCTTTTGGCCACCCGCCCTTCGCCCAACAACCCCGTGCTGCCATCGTCCCCTTTGCGGGTATAGAATTTAGTTGGCATGCTCACCCCCAGGAGTCATCCACGCCCAATACAAGAACCAAAACTGAGGGTGAGGGAAAGCCGGTTGCAGGGCCTCTTCCCAAACAAACTCTCCCGCTGCGCCGCTGCCCCGCAAGATATGGTCCAGCCCAATCAAGACCGGGTATTCATCCGGTTCATCCCCAGGCAGCAAATCCGCTCGCAGCAGTTCCAGAATCACCCTCAAGCGAATATCACGGCGATACGCCGCCGGATTCTCGCGCAGCTCGTTGAGAGCCCGCCGCCACTGCGGAACGCGGACACCAAATTCACGCATCGCTTTTTTGGACCAGTTGGAACGCCAGCGTTGTTGGGTTTCTTCCAACTTCGCGCCAAGCTCAGCCACCTCGGGAACATCTCCGGCAGCCCGAAGGCGCGCCATGCACAGGCGCAGCAGCCCCAGGCTGAGTTGTTCTAATCCTGGTTGGCCAATCTCGCGCGGGGCAGAAGGCAGCGGCCAAAAAACTTCCTTGGACAACAAAAATGCTTCCAGGTCCGGAATGGCAAGCTTCGCATAAGCCAAATCATGCTCGGTTTTCATGTCAATTCCCTCCTGAAAGTGCATTGATTGCAACAAGCACCTATCCTAAAAATTATTTTGGGGGGTTGATTTTGAGGTTGTTGCGCGTGCGAAGCATGCGTAACAACCTCAAAATCGCTTCCCTTCCGAATTTTCGGACAAGCACTAAGGTTGCGCGGGCGTTGCTTCGCCTGGCGTTGGCGCGGCGCCGGGTTGCAGCCCAGGCAGGTACCATTCCGTCACATAGGCAAACCGGTCGCTCGGGTCAAACAAGGGGCCTATCCGCACGCCTTCGATTTCGCGATCGATAGCGTAAGTATACACCGGGTAGAACAAAGGCAGCGCCGGAAGCTCGTCGTTGAACACAACCTGAAAGCCCCGATACAACTTGGCTCGCTCGGTCAAATCAGTGGTGACCCGCGCCTGTTCCAGGTACTCGGAAGCCATGCGGTTATCCCACTGCGAGTAATTTTGCCCGCCAGTCGCCTGGGCCTGATCCCAAAACGGATAGGGGTCGGGGTCGGGCGAACCAGCAAGATTCAACTCCACCAGGGCCGCCTGATAGGCGCGATCCACCAGCCGCTCGGTCACCAACTCATCGTAAGGCTGGGCTTCCAAATCTACCTGCACGCCCAATGCTAACCAATTGGCCTGAATGAACTCAGCCAACTGCCGGTGCAAATCGGTATCAGGATGCACCAGGGTAAAGCGCAAATAATTGCCTTCTTTGCTCAATACCGTATCTTCTTCGTTTGCCAGGCTGTAACCGGCCTTGCGCAGCAGTTCTGCCGCCGCGGCCGGATCAAACTCGAAGCCCTTCAAGCCATCATAGAAAGCCCAGGTTCCGGGCAAAATGGCGCCATCCGCTTGAATGGCTTGCCCATTCAACAAGCGGTCGATCATGCCCTGTCGGTTGAGCCCCATCATCAACGCCTTGCGAATATCCTCATCCTGCAGGAAGGGTGTTTCCGCGTTTTTCAGGTTGAACAGCACCATCGCCGTTCGTGGAAGCCGGGCAGTATAGATGGATAAATTCGGTTCCGCAAGCGTTTCCGCCAGCAGCGCAGCGGGAATTTCACCAATCCCCTGAACCTCACCATCCCGGTAAGCCTGTAAAGCGGCTTCAGCGCTCTCGTAGAACCGGAAAACCAACTCATCGATGTAAGGTTCCGTCCCGTAATACCCATCAAAGGCCAGCAGCGCCACGCCCACAATCTGGTCGTTTTCCGAGATAACCCGTTCAAAACGATATGCGCCACTGCCAACCGGCGCAAGATTGAAGGGATCATCGATCATCGTGTCCATCGTCTTGCCGTCCAGCAGATGCTTGGGCAGCACCCCAAAGCTCAGGTAATCCAGGAAAGGCGCGAATGCTTCCGGCAAGCGGAATTGAATATCCCGCTCGCTCAACTGCACGGCTTCGACCTCGCCCCAAAAAGCCTTGATATCTTCGGGAATCAGGCTGCCCCCCGCGCGGATCACATCGATGGTAAAAACCACATCCTCGGCAGTCAAAGGCTGCCCGTCGTGCCAGAGCAACCCTTCGCGCAAGGTAAAGTTATACAGCGTGCCATCTTCCGAAACGCCCCACGTCTCCGCCAGGTCGGGCTGCGGAGCGCCGCGCGCATCAAAACGAACCAACCCGCTGAAGATCAGGCTGGCCACATCCCGGTCGACAGGATTGTTGGCCGCCAGGAAAGGATTGATGCGCTGCAGGCTGCCCACCAGAGCCTCGGTGTAAACCCCACCTCGAACGGGTTCGGGCGTAGAGCCCACCGGCCCGGGGGTCTTTTGGGGTTGTTCGATCAGCAATAAGATGCTCACCACCAGCCCCGTCAGGAAAATGATTAGCAGTTGCCAGCGAAGTTTTTTCATAAGCTCCAAAGATAACGAAAAAGGGCGATTCCCCTGGTGCGGCGAGTCGCCCCTCTCATAACTTGCCTTCGCTTGGGAAATCGGTGCGTACGCGCAGCCGCTCCCCGCGGGTTAGCCCAAAATGACGATCGTGAGAATCAGGATCACAAATAGGACAGCCAACCCAATGGTCACATAGAACAGGGTCTTTTCAATCCCCCGGCGAGCGGTATAAACGCCCCCCGTGTCGCCGCCCGTCAGATTCCCCAAACCAACGCCCTTGCCCTGCAAAACCACGCTGGCGATGAGGGCAATTGAAGTTATAATCAACGCGATGTCCAGATAATTCGTCACGGATATCCTCCTAGCATTTCATACCAAGGCTCGATTATACCTTTTACTTTCAGGAATCGTCAACCAAAATGCCCGAACTGGTACTGAATCTCCACATGCACACTACTTATTCCGACGGAACCGGGACACACGCCGACATTGCCCGGGCAGCCCTTTCCGCCGGACTAGACGTCGTCATTGTCACCGACCATAACGTGCATGTCCGCGGCATGGAAGGATACCACCAGGACGGATCGCGGAAGCTGCTCATGCTCATCGGCGAAGAGGTCCACGATCCCTACCGCCAGCCACCCAAGAACCATCTACTCATCTTTGGAGCCGGGCGCGAAATGGCCGCCTATGGCGGCAACCCCCAAATCCTCATCGACCAGGTGCGCCAGGCAGGCGGTATTTGCTTCATCGCCCATCCCTATGATCTGGAACTAAAAGCTTTCCACGAGTTGGATTTCTCCTGGGTTGACTGGCAGGTGCATGGTTACCAGGGTCTGGAGTTGTGGAATGGCATGAGCGAGATCAAAGCCGTCTCAAAGAGCGCCTTGCATGCCATTTTCTACGCCTTCTTCCCGCGCTTCTTACCCCACGGCCCCCTGCCCCAAACGTTGGCCAAATGGGACGAACTGCTTGCCGCCAGGAACAGCCGGGTGGCCGTGGTCGGCGGCTCCGATGCGCACGCGCTGCACCTTCACGCCGGCCCCCTCCGCCGCACCCTGTATCCTTACGAGTACCACTTTCGGGCCATCAACAATCACCTGCTGGTCGATTCCCATCTGACCGGCGATCTCATTGCCGACCGCCAGATGGTCTTAAACGCCCTGCGCGCCGGGCACAGCTTTGTGGGGTATGACCTGCCCCACGACACGCGCGGCTTTCGCTTCACGGCCCAGGGCAAAGACTCCGCCGCCTCGATGGGTGACGAAATCCGCCTGGGCGAAGGCGTCACCTTGCAGGTACGCCTGCCCCTGCGCACCGAATGCCGCCTGATCCACAATGGTCAGGTCCTCAAGACCTGGACCAATCGTGAATTCTGCACCCACCTCGCCACCCAACCCGGCCCCTACCGGGTGGAAGCGTATATCGACTACCTGGGCAAAAAACGCGGCTGGATCTTCAGCAACCCGATCTATATCCGAGAGTAATATGCCGGTCACCAACAACGTCACCCGTCTGCTGGACTCACGCAGGGTCCGTTACACCTCCTTCGAGTTGCCCGCCGAAAAGCTGGGCGCCCAGGAAACCGCCCGCCGCCTGGGTGTTGACCCGGCCTTGGTGTTCAAGACCATTGTGGCCCTGCGCGCCACGCCCGGCGGAAAACCCATCCTGACGATCATTCCCGGCAACCGCGGCCTGGACTTGAAGGCTCTGGCCGATTTCTTGAAAGAAAAAAAGGTGCGCGTGCCTACCCAGCGCGAGGCCGAAACCCTCACCGGTCTGCAAGCCGGGGGCATTTCGCCGCTGGCGTTGATCAACAAAGGCTTTCAAATGTTGCTCGATCAGAGCGCCGAAGCCTTTCCCGAGATTCACGTCTCTGGCGGACAGCGCGGATTGAACATCCGCCTGCCGGTCAAAGACCTGCTCAAACTCACCGGCGCTCGCCTGGCCAAAATCTCGGGGCCGCTCGAACTGGACGCAGCCGACGAAGATTAATAATAAAGCCATTAAAAACAACAAGACGCGGTTTCTCCGCGTCTTGTTGTTTTTATGGGGGGATTTATCCCTTCACAACCACGACCGGGCGCAAGCGGGCCACCTTTCGGGCCAGCCCCGCCCCGCTCACCGTTTCAACCACCGCATCCACGTCCTTGTAGGCTTGCGGAGCTTCTTCCGCCAGTCCCGACATCGACCCGGCCTGCACGTGGATACCGTCGGCTTCCAGCTCGGCCTTGAGGGTTTCGCCCCGCAGACCGTGCTTGGCAGCGCTGCGACTCATCAGCCGTCCTGCTCCGTGGCAGGAGGACCCAAAGGAGCGCTGCATGGCCCCCTCGGCGCCCACCAACACCCACGAGCCCGTGCCCATGCTGCCCGGAACCAACACAGGCTGTCCAATGGCCTGGTACTCGCCCGGCAGACCAGGGAAGCCCGGACCAAATGCCCGGGTGGCGCCCTTTCGGTGCACGCACACCTTCACCTGCTCGCCGTCAATGGTGTGGGTTTCGATCTTACCAATGTTATGGGCAATATCATACACCGGGTGCAAATGCCAATGCTTCATCTTGCCCGCCAGCGTTTCTTCAAACGCCTTGCGCGCCGAATGAGCCAGCACCTGCCGGTTCAGAAAAGCAAAGTTTGCCGCCGAACGCATGGCCGCCAGGTAATCGTGGCCTTCCGGCGAATCCATCGGCGCGCACACCAACTCGCGGTCAGGCAGATGAATGCCATAGCGCTTGGAAGCCATCTGCAGGGTCTGCACAAAATCGGTGCAAATTTGGTGGCCAAACCCCCGCGACCCGCAGTGAATCGAAAGGCACAGGCAGCCCTCTTGCAATCCCATCGCCGCGGCGGCCTCGGGATCCAGGATTTCATCCACATAGTCTACTTCGATGAAATGGTTGCCCGAACCCAACGTGCCCAACTGCGAGCGCCCTCGTTCCTTGGCCCGCTTGCTCACCTTCGCCGGATCGGCCCCTTCTACGCAGCCGTTCTCCTCGGTGCGGCGAACATCGTCCTCGGTCGCCATGCCCTTCTTCAACGCCCACTTCGAGCCCTTCCGGCACACTTCCTCCAGCTCGGCGTCGCTCAGGCGCAGGCCGCCTTCCGTGCCCACCCCGCTGGGACAGCGGCGGTTCAAAGCCGCTGCCAATGCCTCCAGGTGCGGCTCAGCTTCTTCCAGCAGAATGCGCGAGCCCAGAAGGCGCACACCACAGTTGATGTCATAACCAATCCCACCGGGCGAAATGACCCCATCGGGGTAGCGCGTGGCCATTACGCCGCCGATGGGCAGCCCGTAGCCTTGATGCACATCTGGCATCACCATGACTGCCCCAACCACGCCCGGCAAGGTGGCAGCGTTTACCGCCTGCTCCACCGATAGGTCGCCCAGGGCGTTTTCCAACAGGCGGCGCGTGGCAAACACGCGCACTGGCACTCGCATTCCTGCGCGGTAGCTGGTGGGCAGTTCCCACTCGTAATCCGTAATCTTGCGAAATGCCTGTACACTAGCCATCTATATCCCTCCTACACGTCAAAAACTACTTGCGCCTGGTAGCCGCCAGGAACGGCTTCAACCGCCAACCCGTGGTAGGTCACTGCCTTGATGATGCGAGTCTGCCCATCCACAGCGCCCCCCTCGGCGACAACCACCAGGTTTTCCTCTCCCACCTGAATGGCAAACTGGTCAAAGGCCAGCCCCTCCACCTCGTCCAGGTACAGCAACTCGCCCAGAAAGACCACCAGCAGGCTTTCCAAATCGAGCGCTTCAAAATTCAGTTCACGCCGGACGCGCTCTCCACCGTCCACAATCCGAGTGTTCATCAGAGCGTACATGCCCAACGCGGCCTGTTCAAACAGGCCCGGCAAATCCGGGGCCCAGGCTCGCAGCGCCCAATCTGCCGTGTGATCAATTTCTTCGTATCCCGCCTTTATTGTGTTCATAAGGTCATTTTACCCCACCTCCTGGCGCGGAACACCTTGGATGTGCGTCCATTGTAAATCGGCGTGGCGAAGGCCTGACACGACGACTTCTCAACAGCCTTTATAAGACAGGCAGCCCCTCCAAAAGTTAAGATGATTTGCGCCACGCCAATTCCCCTATGGCTTTTCCAAAGTCACTTCACTTTTGCAAAAGCCTTACTCTTTCGTATGGGGGCGTGGGGGTTACCCCCCATTTTCTGTTTCCCCACCCCAAGACTGGGGCGGAGTTAGGGGTGGGGTTGCCTTTGGAATAACCATACCAATTCCCCAACAACCTCCCTTGCGCGTCTCGAACTGACGTTATAATAGAAGATATGAAGACCCGCCTGGATTTCATCGAATCCCGGTTGCAGGCTTTGATCGAAGGATTGGCTCCGTTCAGCAAGGGGGATGTTCAGAGCCGGTTGGCCCACCAACTGGTTGAAGCCATGCACAACGAACTCTCCGCCGCCGAAGACGGCCGGTTAGAAGCGCCTTGCCGCTATACCCTCTTTTTGGATCCGCTTTCCCTTCCGATTTGGCAGCAATCTCCCGAACGCCTCCAGCGCATCGCCGCCGGTCTGGAGCAAGCCGCCCAAGAAGCCGGCGTCCACTTCACCGGGCAGGTAATATTCACCATGCTCGAAGATTTTGACCTGCTGCCCAACACCACCCGCGTGGTGGCTCGTTGGGAAGATGCCGCCCTGGGGCGCACCGCCGTCTTTGCTCCCGGCGCAGGAAGCCCGCGCCCCAACCGCGCATCCAATGCATTTCTCATCGTGGAAGGCAACAACTTCTACCCCCTCCGCGAGGCGGTCACCAACCTGGGCCGGCGCCCCGACAACCACCTGATCATCGACGACCCCCGGGTGTCCCGCGTCCACGCTCAAATCCGCCTCAATCGCGGTCAGTATATCCTTTTTGATCTCAACTCCACCGGCGGCACGATGGTCAATGGTCAGCGCATCCGCCAGCACATTCTCCAGCCCGGCGATGTCATCTCACTCTCCGGCGTGCCCATCATTTACGGAGAAGAAACGCCGCCGGAAGAAGACACCCATCCCGTGGAGCGTACCCGAGCCATGAAACCCGTCCATGACCCACCCAGCAAGCCCGAGGAACTCATCCCATGAGCGGAATTGTTGTCCTGGTGCTGCGCATCCTCATGGCCCTGGCCTTGCTTGGCTTTCTGGGCTGGGCTCTCTATACCATCTGGCGCGATTTGCGCACTCAAGCCGGACTGCTCGTGTCGCGCAAAATCCCCACCCTCACCCTCTCCACCACCAACCTGCTCGACGACCAGGTGCGCGCGTTCAACACCGCCGAAATCGTCATCGGGCGCAGCCCGGTCAGTTCATACCCGGTCCAAAACGAAACTGTCTCCTCCAACCACGCCCGCCTCAGCTATCACCACGATCAGTGGTGGGTAGAAGACCTACACTCCACCAATGGCACATTCTTGAATGAGGCGCGGATCCAAACCGCCACAGTGGTCATGGCCGGTGACGAGCTGCGCTGCGGACAGGTGAACCTCAACATCCAAATCGAATCTGTGCGCTAACCGAAAGAGGATCCCATGACAAACGCGCCCACACTTGGCATCATCGGCGGATCGGGGCTGTACAACATGTCCGGCCTCACCCACGCCGAATCCCTCCACCTGGACACCCCCTTCGGCAACCCCAGCGCGCCGATTGTGGTCGGCGAACTGGGCGGCCAAAAAGTCGCCTTCCTGGCTCGCCACGGCATCGGCCATTCCATCTCACCCAGCGAAGTCAACTACCGCGCCAACATCTACGCGCTCAAGCAAATCGGCGTCACCAAGGTGATCAGCATCAGCGCCTGCGGATCGCTGCGCGAAGATTACGCTCCCGGTCACATCGTGGTCCCCGATCAACTCTTCGACTTCACCCGCGGCGGTCGCGCCCGCACCTTTTTCGGCGAGGGTCTGGTCACGCACATCAGTACCGCCGATCCCTTTTGCGCTGATCTTTCCGCCCAAATCGCCCAAGCCGTATCCGAAGTTGGCGGCACGGTTCATCAGGGCGGGGCTTTCATCACCATCGAAGGCCCGCGCTTCTCCACGAAAGCCGAATCCAACCTCTTCCGCACATGGGGCATGTCCATCATCGGCATGACCACCTCACCCGAATGCTTCCTGGCCCGTGAAGCCGAATTATGTTACGCCGTCATGGCCCACGTCACCGATTACGATGTCTGGCACGTCAGCGAAGCGCCCGTCACGGTAGAAATGGTGATCCGCACGCTGCTCAACAACACGGGCCTGGCCCAACAAGCCGTCTTGAAGTTAGCCCAAAGCGTCACGCCCGCGCGTTCCTGCGCCTGCGGCAGCGCCCTGGCCGACGCCATCATCACTCACAAAACCCACATTCCCCCAGAAACGCGCCGCAAGCTGGACTTGTTGGTTGGCCACTATCTGAATGATTAAATCCCATCTGGCGGGCCCAGCCCAACCGTTCGCCGTCTTTGCCGACTCATCTGGCGCGCCAGCGGCCCTCACCCAGCGCCGCCTGCTCCGCCTGGCGGCTGCTTTCCTGTTTCTCTTTTCGGTCAACCTCACCCTGGCCCCCGCCGTGCGCCTGCACACGTGGCAAGCCGATTACCCCTATGCGCATTGGCTTGGCTTCGTCGTCTGGTTGATTGGCTTCACCATCCTACACCGCCAGTTGGTCAAGCTTATTCCCGAAGCCGACCCGTTTCTGCTGCCCTCCGCCGCCCTGCTTTCAGGCTGGGGTCTGCTCACCATCTGGCGGCTCGATTCCACGATGGGCCTCAAACAAACGCTGTGGCTGGCCATCGCCATCCTTCTCTTCGGGCTAGGCCTGCGCCTGCGCCACCTGCTGCCCCTCCTCCGCCGCTACAAGTACCTGTGGCTGACCAGCGGCCTGCTGCTCACCATCCTGACCTTCTTTATTGGAACCTATCCGAACGGCTCCGGCCCTGGCCTATGGCTCAATTTTGGCGGCATCTACCTGCAACCCTCCGAGCCGCTCAAACTGCTGCTCATCATTTACCTGGCCAGCTACCTGGCGGATCATCTGCCAGTCAGTTTCCGCATCCTGCCCCTGTTGGCTCCCACCCTGCTGATCATCGTCGTCGCCCTGGCCGTCCTGGTGGCCCAGCGCGACCTGGGCACGGCCTCCATTTTCCTCATCATCTACACCGCCACACTCTACCTGTCCTTTGGGCGCAAGCGCCTGCTCGCCATCAGCATCATCGCCCTCGCCGGGGCGGGCATCCTGGGCTACCAGCTCTTCGATGTCGTCCGCCTGCGCGTGGACGCCTGGCTCAACCCCTGGCTCGATCCGGCTGGCCGGTCTTATCAGATCGTGCAATCCATCATGGCGGTGGCCTCCGGCGGCTTGTTGGGCCGCGGCCCAGGTCTGGGCAGCCCCGGCCTGGTCCCTGTTTCCGCCTCCGACTTTATCTTCTCAGCCATCGCCGAAGAAACGGGTCTGCTCGGAGCCGTGGGAGTCCTGCTAATCATTGCCCTCCTCGTGGGCCGCACCTTCAGCTCGGCCCTGGCATCCACCAACAATTTTCACCGCTACCTGGCCTCCAGCCTGGGCGCATACCTGGCGGCCCAGAGCATTCTCATCATCGGCGGCAACCTGCGCCTGCTGCCCCTCACCGGAGTGACCCTCCCCTTCGTCTCCTACGGCGGCTCTTCGCTGGTCACTGCCTTCGCTGCCCTCTTGATTCTTGTCAACATTCATCCGCGCAGCGAAAACGAGCCCGCCCCGCTGCCCAAACCCGCCCCCTACCTGGTGGTGAGCGGGGTAGCTTTCATCAGTTTGCTGCTCCTGGGCCTGTTGGTCATCTGGTGGGGGCTTTTCCGTCAAAACGACCTTCTCGCCCGCACCGACAACCTCCGCCGCACCATCGCCGATCGGTACGTCCCGCGCGGCAGTATCCTGGACCGTAATAACCGCCCCATCCACCGAACCATTGGAGAGCCCGGCAGTTACCGGCGCGAATATCTTTACCCCGCGCTCAGCCCCATCACCGGCTACAGTGACCCAACCTACGGTCTGGCCGGGTTAGAGTCCAGCCAGGACGATTATCTGCGCGGCCTGCAAGCCAACCCCTCCCATATCATCTGGTGGCAGTACCTGGTGTACGGCCAACCCCCACCCGGCCTCAACCTGCGCCTGAGTATCAACCTGGATATTCAGGCCCAGGCCGACCAGCTCTTGGCCGGACACAAAGGCGCGGTGGTTCTGCTCAACGCGAACACCGGCGAAATCATCAGCATATCCTCCCAGCCTTCCTTCGACCCCAATACCCTGGAAGAAACCTGGAACGAGATCATTGCCAACCCTGACGCGCCGCTGATCAACCGCGCCGTCCAGGGGCAATATCCACCCGGCCCGGCCCTGTCTCCCTTCCTGCTGGCCGATGCCCTTTCCTTTGGAGGTCTGCCCTCCCTGCCATCCGAACTTGGCTACAGTCTACCTGGCGCGATCCCTTTGGATTGCGCCGTTGCCCCGCCCGAGCCTTACACGTGGGGTGAGATCATTCGCGCTGGATGCCCCGCCGCGCCGTTGTGGATGGGCAAGCGCTACAGCGCCGATGAATTGGGGGCGCTCTTCCAGTCGCTGGGATTCTCTGACGCATCCGCGGTTGGTTTGCCTTCCGCTGCCCCGGTCAACCCCGCCATAGAATCCGCCGAGCTGGCCTCGGTTGGGCAAGAAAACCTCCTGGTCACCCCCATGCAAATGGCCCTGGCCGCTGCCGCCCTCAGCAATGAAGGCATCCAGCCTTCGCCGCTGCTCACCCTGGCAGTCGAAACACCCCACCAGGATTGGGTGGCCCTGCCCCACGGCGCGTCAAACGCCGCCCTACCTTCCATCGGCGTGACCACGGCCCTCAACCTGCTCACCCGCCCCGGCGAGCTGCACTGGCAGGCCCTGGCGGTGGCGCGCACCGCTGAAACACCCATCACCTGGTACCTGGCTGGCACAACCGACAAATGGCGCGGAAGCCCCATCGCCCTGGCGGTGGTTCTCGAAGAAAACAATCCCGCCACTGCCGAGGCCATCGGCCGGGCGCTCATTACCACGGTGGTGTCTGGAAAATAACCGCATGGCAATGTGTGGGCGGGCTTTGCCACGTCAAACGGCTCCTCCACCGCGCGGGACTCGTGCTATAATCGTTCCATTGGAGTAACCCTTATGCAGGCCCCGGTTCTTGTGCTCAACGCAAACTTCGAACCGATCAATGTCTGCGACACCCGGCGAGCTCTGGGGCTTCTCTTGAGCGAAAAAGCAGCTCTTGTTCTCAACGGGCGGGGTGAAGTCCGCACTGTATCTCGCACCGTTCCCCGCCCATCCGTTATTCGCCTCCAAAAGATGGTCTCGCGCCCCCGGCCGCAGCTCAAGCTAACGCGCCGTGAAATTTTCCGCCGCGATGGGTTCGCCTGCCAATACTGCGGCAAACACGCTCCCGAGCTGACCATCGACCACGTTATTCCCCGCCATCTTGGCGGACAGCATGTTTGGAGCAATGTGGTGGCCGCCTGTCCGGCCTGCAACCATCGCAAAGGTGGCCGCCGCCTGGAAGATTCTGGCATGCATTTGCTGCATGTGCCGATCGAGCCACCCAGTTCGGCCCACTACATCTTTGGCCGCCATCTATCCGAAAATCACGAATGGGAAGACTACCTGGCTGGATGGTAGGCTTTATCCAAACACCATGAGCGCGATTTGCGGGGTAACCAATACCTCGATGAACGCGGCGATGATCAACAGCGGGACCACGATGCCCGCCATCACCTTGGCCCAATCGGCCAGCGCCGACAACCACACCTCGCTGAAGGTCTTGCCCGGCGACGGCGTAGCCAGCACCGCGCCCATCTGCAGCACAGCCGCCGTGGCCAGCACCGCGGCTGGTATCTCAAAAACGCCATGCGGCAGCAAGATGAGCAGCACATTCAGCGCCGGAATGCCGTTGGCTGAAAGCAGCGTCACCAGATACCCCCCCACCGCCAGAGTCGCCATCACCGGCAGCACGCCCAACACGCCAAAGCTGAAGATACCCACAATGAGCGCCAACAGTAACACGCGGAAATTCTGCCAGAAGATCAGCAGGATTGTCCCCGGCGTGAAGATCGTATGAACCGATAGGAGCTGGCTCAGATTTTCATCCAGGTTCGCGATCTGTTCATCCGGGATGAGGAACGGATAGCGATCCACCATGCTTCCGCCAATCACAGCCCCCAAGATCAAAATGAGCAAGGTCGCCAGGATAGGCAGCGCCAACCGCCTGAGTGTGGCTCGCAGAATTCGGCGATACCAATCACCCAGGTTCTTCGCGTCTCCACGGAAAGCCCGCAGGAACATTTGCGCCATCCAGCGCACCTTGAGCACATCGATCTCGTGCCCCAACAGCTCCTCGCGCTGAAAGTGCGCCACGCCCACGCGTACCAACAGAATGGTAACCATGATAATAGCCGCCACCACCCACCACAACGTGTTCTTATCCCCCCAGAACATGGTCAGGCTTTCCCATTGGATCAAGAACGCCGAAGGGATGACGATGAAGCTGGACAGCAAGTTGGCCGCCCTCACCGAAGTCGCCTGTGTAGAAACCACCACCGCTCCGGCAACCATCATCAGCGCCTGCACGGTGGTCAACACGAACACCTGCGCCAGAATCTCGAATTCTGGCAGCACCACCTTGTTGATTATCAGTCCGCCCAAATAGACCGCCATGCCAAGATAGCTGGACATCAGCAGAGGAACCGTAGACGAAACCAACTTTCCCAAGTATAGCTGCCAGTCCTTCATGGGCGTGTTCAACAGCGGCTCGATACTGCTGCGCTCTTTCTCGCCCACAAAGGACTCCAGAGCAATCACCAGCGAGACAGAAATGGGGAAGAACCCCACGATCATCAACAAGAAAGGCACCATGCGGTCGGCAATGATGGTCGCCCCATAATCCGCTGTAAAATCCAGCATTTGCCGGGCAGTCCAATTCATGATGAATGGGAAAACCACGGTCAAGCCCACAATTGGGAAAATGATGCGCCAGTCACGGAGTTGGTCGCGCACTTCTCGGCGCGCAACGATCCAGGCAGGATAAATGGCCGACATCATGATTGCGCCTCCTCGCCCTGGCGAACCGCCCCCAGGAATACCTTTTCCAGACTGCGTTCCACTTCCTGAAAGGTAACCACGTCCAGTTTTTGCGCAATTAAACGCCGCAGCAAAACCGGGTTGGCCGTCTGTGGATCATCTACGCGGAAACGCAGCCAGTTTTCGCCTCGTTCCTCCAGGCTAACCCCCTCCGGCAAGTCCGGCTGCCAGCCGTTCAACGCGCCGGCCAGCTTCACCTCATATTCCGCCGGTCCCAGCAAGGTTCGTTTGACATTTTCGAGTGTGTTGTGCAAAATGATGCGCCCGTTTTGAATAATCGCCACCTGATCGGCCAGTTCCTCGCCTTCAGCCAGGTTGTGCGTGCACAGCAAAATGGTCCGTCCACTGGAGCGCAGCGTGAGGATGGCATCTCGCACCAGGCGAGCGCTCTCGGGGTCCATCGCCGAGGTGGGTTCATCCAACAGCAGCACAGCCGGGTCGTGCAGCAAAGCCCGCACCAGGGCCAGCTTTTGGCGCATGCCCTTCGAATATTCTCCCAGGCGCTTCTTACGAGCCTCGGCCAGGCCAAACATTTCCAGCAACTTCAACCCCCGCTGGCGCGCATCCGCCGGTTTCATGCGGTATAGGCTGCCGAAAAACTCCAGATACTCCATGGAATTCATCCGCCCATACAACCCGTGGTGTTCCGTCAAAACGCCCACCGCGCCGCGAACTTTTTCGGCGTCTTTCACCACGTCAAATCCGGCCACCCGGGCCACGCCCTCGCTGGGACGCAGTATCGAGGTCAACATGCGCACGGTGGTAGTTTTGCCAGCCCCGTTTTTTCCCAACAGCGCCAGCACCTGCCCTTGCGACACAAACAGGTTGACGTGATCGACCGCCAAGAAATCATCGAAGTACTTGGTCAAGCCTTCAGCTTCAATCATAGGACACTCCAATAAGAATAAAAAAGGGCGAGCCAGGACTGCTGGAACTCGCCCCAATCCTCAATCCAATCATAAACTCAAATCGTCGCGAATCTCATTACAGATTGCTTTCAGATTTGCGCGTATGCCGGAAGACCAGGGTCACAATTGCGGCCACTGCCACGCAGGCCATGATGGTCTGGTTAATATTGATCGACCCAACCGGAGAAGTGTCCAGGCGTAAGAATTCCAGGAAGAAGCGAATGGTGGGATAAGTCACCAGGTACATGAGGAACAAGTCCCACCGCTTCAAGCGGTCGGCAAACTTTCGCCCCACCCACAGGATCAACGCCATGCCCAATACGTTCAACAGGGCTTCATAGAGAAATAGCGGATGATAATATTCTACCGATTGGAATTCCGCCAGGCGATAACCGGGCTCGATGAACAATTTCCAGGGCAAATTCGTCGGAGAACCATAAACTTCCTGGTTGAAGAAGTTTCCCCACCGGCCCACTGCCTGCGCCAACAGCAGCCCCGGCGCGATCGCATCTGCCCACGCCCCCAAGGAGATACTGTTCCTTCGTGTATAGATCCACACCGCCAGAAAACCGCCGATCACGCCGCCAGGGATGCCCAAACCACCTTTGGGGATATTTAAAATATCCAACGGGTGGCTCAGGTAATATTGCGTGGTCAAACCGGCGGCCACATTGGAAGCGGTGGGCGTAAACACATGCCACAACCGCGCCCCAATGATTCCCCCGATCAGCGCCCAGGGCATCAGATCCCAAGCGACTTCGGGGTTTTGCCCAAAGCGGCGCGCTTCACGGCTCGCCAGCCAGGTAGCCGCCAGCGCGCCCAGCACAATGATGATGCCGTAAAAACGGATATAGATGAAACCCAGATCAATTCCAGCGGGCGGATATACCATAATTCTACTCCTCAGCGTTTTATTCTTTGGGCGGGTTCTTCCTGGCAATTCGGTTGTTCGCGTAAGCCTGGCGGCGCACATCGGCGATGCGCTGCAGCGCGGTCACGTTGGTCAGCACGGCCAAAATCCACAGGGCTATCATGGGTTGGTTGATGATCAGGCAGGGAGCCAACACCAGGAACCGCTCGACCCGTGTGAGCAGCCCCACCTTGGTATCCATTTCCAGTGATTGGCCTCGCGCCCGTACATACGACACCAACACCGACCCAGCCGCAGCCAAATAGATCAGCAGGCTGCCCAGCCAGTTCTCGGTGCGCAGATAGTACACCAGTAAACCGCCAAATATCACCAACTCCGAATAACGATCGGTCACGGAATCGACGAATGCGCCAAAAGCCGACGACTCTCCCCGCAGCCGCGCCATGGTTCCATCCAACGCATCGATCGGGCCCATCAGCAGGATGACGATCCCGCCAGCGGTAATATTCCCTAATCCCAGCAAAACTGCGCCGATGGCATTGCCCACCAACCCCAAAATGGTGACCGTGTTGGGCATCAGTCCCATCTGGTTCAGCGCTTTGGCCAGCGGGTCGAGCAAGTATTTAAAGCGCTTGCGCAGCATATCGGTAAATGTCATGGTTTCTTTGGGAACCGTTTGCTCCAAATTCATCACCTCTTAAAGGATTGCCGTTCAATCTGGCTGGAAAACAGATGGTATCCTATCCCACGCCAGGCAAACTGTCAAGCCGCATCCTCGGACTCGTCATCATCCTCATATTCATTCTCATCTTCTTCCGGCCCCACCAGCACCTCGCGGTCCTTGCCGCTGCCCATAGAAGGCCCCACAATCCCCAACTCCTCGAGCTGGTCGATCAGTCGCGCTGCGCGCGGGTAACCGATGCGCAGCCGGCGCTGAAGCAACGAAGCGCTGGCCCGCTGCGCTTGGGTGACCACATCGATGGCCTGCTGCACCAAAGCGTCGCCGCCCTCTTCGCCGGGCCGCTCGATGAGGTCTTCCCACGGAGCCGCCTCTTGGGCCTGCTCCTGCTTGGTCTTGGCCCAAAATTCGAGCACCCGATCTACTTCGGCATCCGCAATCAGCACACCCTGCGAGCGCAGCGGCGAGCCCACCTCGGGATTGAGGAACAGCAAATCACCCTTGCCCAACAGGTTCTCGGCCCCGTTGGTATCCAAAATCACCCGCGAGTCGATGGAGGACGCCACCGTGAAAGCCACCCGCGCGGGGAAGTTCGCCTTAATCAAGCCCGTCACCACGTCGGTGCTGGGGCGCTGCGTGGCCACCACCAGGTGAATGCCCAC
The DNA here is from genome assembly GCA_964403875.1 of uncultured Anaerolinea sp. Taxonomy (GTDB): domain Bacteria; phylum Chloroflexota; class Anaerolineae; order Anaerolineales; family Anaerolineaceae; genus Anaerolinea. The sequence goes on from CAYOHX010000024.1 coordinate 42,464, forward strand.
CGCGCGGGCCATTTGCGCCAGGCGCACCAGGCTGTGCTCGGTCTGGTCCGGAGCCGTCATCATCAAATCGGCCAATTCGTCGATCAACACCACAATGCGCGGTAAAGTCGGTTGGCCGCGCTTTTCCATGCGCCGGTTATACGTTTCCACATCCCGCGTGCGGGCATCTTCCAACAGGCGGTAACGGTGATCCATCTCCGCCAAGGCCCACTTGAGCACCCCCAACATGCGCTCCTGCTCCGTTTCCACCCGCCCAAACAAGTGCGGCAGGCCATTGAAGCGGGTCAATTCCACCATCTTCGGGTCCAGCAGCGCCATGCGCAGACGCTCGGGGGTATTGTTCACCGCCAGGCAGGTCACCAGCGCCGCGATCATCACCGATTTTCCCGAGCCGGTCGTCCCCGCGATGAGCAAATGCGGCATACGCCCCAAATCCGCCACCACCGGATGCCCCGATACATCCCGCCCCAGGACAATGGCCAGTGGTGACTTGAGCTTCTGATACGGCTCGCTCTCCATCAACTGTCGCAGCCGCACCACGGTATTCACCGGGTTGGGCACCTCGATGCCCACAAACGACCGCCCCGGCACCGGCGCTTCGATGCGCAGGCGTTCTGCCGAAAGGCGCAAGGCCAGGTCGCGCTGCAGCGCCGAAATTTGCGCCACGCGCACCTTTTGTTGGACCATCTCGCCATCCGGCCCGGCTTTCTCAATGTATCCCGGCTCCACTGCGTATTGGGTAATGGTCGGGCCAATGCGATAACCTATGACGCGCGCCGGAAGGCCAAACTCGGCCAGGGTCTGCTCGATCAAGGCGCCCGTGTCGGCAATGTGTTTTTCGTCCGGGGCTTCGGGCAGCTCGTCCATCAGCAAGGTGAGTGGAGGCAAGCGTGGATCCCGCCCGTGCGGTTCCTCGATTTGGATTTCTTCTTCTATCTCGGGCTCTTCAACCACCGGGGCTTTCTTAACCGGGACGGGCGCGGACTTGCTAATTTCATCCAGCCATTTCTCCAACGCATTCACGCCCCACTGAAATACACCCAACCCATAACCGATGAAGAATAAAGCCAGCGCAATCAACAGCACCGTGCTCCAGGGCGTGGGCATGACCTGGCTGAGCAGCTCAAACAACCCCCAGCCAATCACGCCGCCATCCTGGCCTGCGTCGGCACGCTCCAGCGAATGCCCGCCAAAATCAGCCAGCAGCGCCAAAGCGCAGAAAGCCGCCGCCTCCAAAGCCAGCACGCGCCCCAGGCGGATGCGGGGGAAGACACTGAAGTGCCTCCGCAAACTGAGCAATCCCAGCAGCGCCACCGCCCCCACCAGGATAGGCCATCCCCAACCCACCCCCTTCTTGAGCAGAACAGCCCATACATTAATGGCTGTACCTTTGGTCCAGCCCAGCAAGCCCAACAGCGAAATTAGTGCGACCCCCAAAAGGGTCACCCCGAGAACATCCCAGCCAAACCGGCCAAAACGAAGCCAAAAGCCTTCAAACCAATCCTGCAGCCCTTTGTCGCTTGCCTCCGGCGAAGCAGCTTGGTGAGACGGCCCAGCGGCAGGAGCCTTGCGCGTCATTCGACTTTAACCAATCCCAGCCCCAGTCGCCGCCGGTCCGCATCGATATGCAGGATTTTGACCTGAACGGCCTGCTCAACCTTCAGGAAATTGGTAATGTCGCGCTCATCTTCCGGAAGTTGGATGGTGGAAATGTGGATCAATCCCTCCACCCCTTCTTTCAGCCGGGCAAACACGCCATACCGCAAAATGGATGTAACCTCCGCCTGAACCACGTCGCCGGGTTGATAGGTTTGTACCAACACATCCCACGGGTTGGGGCACAGCCGCTTCAAGCTTAAAGCCACGCGCCCATTTTCCTCCGAGACCATCAACACCAGCGCGCGCACCGGGTCGCCGATCTTTAAGATGTCCGCCGGGTGCTGCACGCGTCCCCAAGATAGTTCGGACACGTGGATCAAACCTTCCAGCCCACCCAAGTCGACGAAAATGCCAAAGTCGGTCACGTTGGTCACCGTTCCGTGGACAATTTCGTTGGGCTTGAGGGTATGGAACAGTTCCCGGCGGCGTCCTTCGCCGGCCAAAGCAGCCCGCTCCGAAAGCACCACCCGTTCCTGGCTGGGTTCACATTCGATCACCTTGAGATGCAAGGTGCGCCCAACATAATTCCCCAGCACATTTCGCCGCTCGTCGCCTTCCGCGTTACAAGGCATTTCCACCAGGTGTGACACCGGCACAAACCCCTGCACGCCATCCCCTCTTACCAGCAGCCCGCCGCGATTATAGCCGTACACCTCCAGGCGCACAACCTCATCGCTCTCAAAAACAGTTTGCGCTTTCAGCCAATCCACTGCCGATCCGTTGGCATTGGCAGGCCTCGACGCTGCCGCGCGTTGTGTGGCGGTGACGGACTCCTCGTCGGCCAGAACAGAAGCCCACCATCCCTCATCTAATTGCGGCGGTTCCCCTTCAACAATCCGTTTCCTCGCAACCATCTCCACCTCCCTGAATTCGCTTCAGGCTGCCCCAATAAAACGTTAATTTCCCGGCTGGCCCCCACCATTGCCGGGTTCTTTACGAGCTTGTGCTTCCATTTCAGCTACCGCTTTGGAAACTACTTCAATCGCAACTCTTTGTTTTCGATATAAATCCGCCTCAGACATCGCTAACCGCATCGCTATTTCCCGAACCTTCTTCCCCTCAATAAATTTCATTTCTAAGATATTATACAATATCCACTCACCTGTAAAGCGTCTTTCACCCTCAGGTTTTACCTGCTCGATGGCCTTCTTGAGCACCGCGCGCAGTGCATTCGCCCGATTCCCGTCAAAATCATCGGTAACGTCTTCGACAATGCGCAGCTTGAGTAATGGCGATTCGGTCAGCTTGGGTCCGCCCCAATAATGCGTCAGGGCATCCTTCACCGACTGGGCCAGGTCGGAATCCACCGGTAAAACATCTTCTTCCACCAACAACCCCTCGCGGTCGTAACGTGCCGCCGCGCGCAAGCGCTGCACCAAATCAACCTGGGGTGAAATGCTCTCCATAATCTGGAATACCTGCTGCTGCACCCGCCGGTCGCGCAAAGCCAGCGCTGCCCGCCCCGCCAGCCGCTCCAGGGATTGCTTCTGCTCCAGGTCTAAGGGCAGACCCACCCCACCCGCCACGCCCAAAAAGCCCAACAATTCGGGTTTTTCGGGGGTTCCGTTCATCAGCGGCAAGATCAAATCGTCGCCCCATTGGAAAATGGCTTGTTCCGTCTGGGGGCTCTGAGAATTTTGCAGCACCTCGTCTGGCACAACCACCTCTCCATCCAGTTGGTCAAAGCGCGTTTCACCCGTGCGCACCACCAGTTCCAGTCCCGGTCCGCCCAACCCCACCACGTAAGCCCCGCGCGCCTGGGCCCGGTCGCTAACCGCCGCCAACACCATTTCCAAGAATTGGGTCAGGTCGTTGCGGGTGAGCAGTTGCGTCTCCAACCGTCGCACTGCTTCCAGCTCTTGCACTTCTTTCCCGTAGAACAACCAGCGCTCAACCAGCGGGCCAAACAGGGTAATCAGGTGCTCACACAACAGGATCATGCCGGTCATCAAAATGGGCACGAAAGCCGTGTAACTGATTCCCATTACCTCGCCGCCGCGCCTGACCAGCGTCACCACCGCCAGGGTCACAATGGCGGTCACCGGCCCCCGCATAATCCACTTGAACAGCCGTGCCTTAATAACCCGGTCCGACCAGGGCACCCCAAAGAAAGCAACCGAATAGGCCATCACAACGATCAGCGTGCCCACCACCAAATTGGACAACAGCACCAGTCCCCAAAACAGCAGGGCGTGGTTGGCTACCAATTCAGGGCCATAGGGTAAAACCGGGAACGAGCCAATGGCTGGGGCCAGCCCGCTGATCGCCAGGTACAGCAGCCGCCTGCGGCTCGCCGCGGTCATGGTGCGGCGGTAAGCGCGAATGAAGTTATACCAGGCCATCGCCATCAACGTGCCGTAAAACAAAACGAAGAAATTGGTCAGCGCGGTGGGCTGCAAGTGGGGCGCGGGCGCGTCTCCAATCACCAGCGGGCCCACCAGCCAGGCGAAAGGCAAAGCCAGCAAGAAAACCACCGAGCCTGCATAAGCCAGGCGAATGGTGATCCGGCGCTTTCCACGGCTGGGTTTGCCAGTGGTCGCCAGCACCGCGTCTGAAAAATGCAAATAGGCTGTCGGCAAGAACACAATCCCTACCCATTGCACCCGCAGCCACGTGGCAATGCCCCCCTCGCTCACAGCCGTGCTGCCAATGGCCTCCGCCGAGAAAATGATCACCACGCAAACCATGATCAACGCAAATGAACGCGCCACCCGGTCACGCAAGTTGAATGACAGCGAATATAAAAACAGCGAAAAGGCGGTGATGGCAATCCCCGCCATTAAGATTTCGCTGGTCGTCTTCAACACAGTAAGCATACGCATCAACCCCCGTTGCGTCCTACCGTAAGGTGAGGGTGAAGAACAAGGCGATATCTTGATTCAAGTAATAATGATCGCTGTAGCCGGCGAAAGCAAAGCCCATCTTTTGCGCCAACTGTACCCCTGGATAGTTCTTGGACTGTAATTCCAGCGTAATCCGGCGGAAGTTGCGCTCCACAGCCCACTCCTGCACCCCCACCAGCAGCGCCGTGCCAATCCCTCGGTTGCGGGCAGGTCCGTTCACCACGCAGTCCTTAATCCAGGCGGTTTTCGGAAAGATATGATCCGCGATGCGGGCGAAACCCACCAGTTGACCCTCGCTGGAGGCCGTCAAAATGACATGCTTTTCTGGAATGGTCTCATCCAAAATTTGCCCGGAGGTGCGTGGGTATTCAACATGCGCCTCGCGTGGCAGGCGCACCTCCCGAAAACGCACCCCCATCTGCCCCTCCTCGCTCAATCGCTCCATCTGCCACACTCGCGGCGTCATATAGCTCAGGTCCATCGCTAAGATTAAGTTGAAATCGCTATTCGATGCTGGCCGAACTTCTACTGCTGGCATTCGTTTCTCCCTACAGCTAAGGATTTGCTACACGCACCTGCACAACACAGGCCGGGAATAATTCGTTGGCATTATCCGCCACCACCAGCCGCAACTGATAATCCCCAGAGATCAATTGGCCCGTGTTCCAGATGCCAATTTCTCCTTCTACCTTGGGTTCGTTACCCGCGGCAATGGTTACCCAGGTTTCCTCCCCCGCCAAATTGTACTCGTATTTGAAGAAACCTAAATTGGGGACATTAATGGTGGCTTTCAGCATCACCGAGCCGCTCACCGTCTCGCCCGGCTGCGGGGCAATCCACTCAATGACTCCCGGCATGCAGCCCTCGGTCTCCGGCGCGGCCCCCTGCCCGCCTTGCCCAATGGCGGTGGGCGTGGGGCGAATTGCGGCCGGCAGCGTCACCGTGGGGGTAGCCAACACGTCCAGCGTGGCCGTGGGCAGCGCCGCCGAATTTGGCCGAGAAGGCGCAACAAACGACGCCACAATGAACTCCCCAACCACCATCATCACCAGCAAAATGAGGCCGCTCAACGCCACGGCTACCTTTCGTTGAGCAATTTCGCGTTCCAGGCCGAACATCGCCGCGCGCAGCTCCTTCCAGCCTAACAGCAGGTGACGCAGCCCCACCACTGCTGCCAGTCCTAGCACCAGGTAAATCCAGCCTTCATATTGCTCAAGAAAACCGATTAAATCTTCCTGCATGACCACCCCGAGGCGAGGTTACGCAACGAATTAAAGCCTCTTCAAAACCCCGCGGACAATTGTGCTCAGCTTGGGTACAAGCACTCGCCCCGCCTCTAACACCTCGGCGTGCGTGGTCAGCGTGTTTCCATCCAAATTGGCCTTGTTGCTGATCCCCGACAAACCCAGCGTGCGCATTCCAGAATGTCGCGCCACAATGGCCTCGGGCACAGTGGACATTCCCACGGCGTCGGCTCCCACTGTCCGCAGGAAGCGCAAATCCGCCGGACTCTCGAAGGACGGCCCCGAAAGCCCCGCATAGACCCCCTCGCGCAGCGTCAAGCCGGCGTCCTTGGCTGTTTGGCGGGTAATACTGCTCAGCTCGCGGTCATACGTCTGGCTCATGTCTGGAAAGCGCGGTCCAAACTCATCCAGATTGGGCCCGCGCAGCGGATTGAAGCCCATCATCGCCACCAATGCCAGGTGATCGGTGATCAACATGACATCGCCGGGCTCGAAATCGGGGTGAATCGCTCCCGCCGCGTTGGTCAAGATGAGAATTTCGGCGCCCAGGCGTTTCATCACCCGCACCGGCAGAGTGATTTCGGCCATCGAGTAACCTTCATAAAAATGCGTACGCCCCTGCAGCACCATCACGGGCACACCTTCCAGGTTTCCAAGCACCAACCGGCCGGCGTGTCCTTGCACGGTAGAGATCCGCCAATAAGGGATGTCCGTATAAGGCACGATTTCTGGCTGCTCCACCAGGTCGGCTAACCCGCTCAACCCAGAGCCCAGGATCATTCCGACCCTGGGTTTCAAGTCAGTCCTGGCGCGAACAGCATCAGCCGCCTGGTCAATTTGTTCAAGCGTTAAGAATTCTGGCATTCTTCCTCCACAAACGCAAAGCAATCCGGTGGATCGGTTAAAGCCGCCTTCCAAGCGGCCGATCCAACTGCTTTCATTATATCAAAGGTAACTGTTCGGTCGGCGGCGGAAGTCACCCCAATTTCGAGGAATAATCCAAAGCCCAGCAACCTGGCATTCCTTGAGCAGCTTGCATCGCCCATTCCATGGAACGCGCCGCCCTACGGGCAGTTTTTGGCCGCAATGTCTGGCCTGTCACAAAAACTGATACGAAACCGAAACGGTTCTTGCATTGAACATCCCCAAAGGGTATGTTATTCTTCTCTTTACCTTACTGGTACTTTGGGAGTTCTCTCGCCAGGTGGCTGATGGATGTCTTTTCAAATCCCACTTTTTAGAGAGAAAACCATTCCGTCAAGTTTTGTTCTGGTTCTCCAGGATTTGACGTGGGGAAAATCTCCCAAGGCAAATTTTCGAAGCTAAAGTTCTTAATATCAGGTGGGGAGTGACTGAAATTAACCTTTTTACTCGTCAAACTGGAACAACCGGGAAACCAGGCCTATCAACAGCCGATTCTTCTTCGCTCGATCCATCGGCTGTGCCTACCGTGGTGGAATATGAAAAACAAATCCGGGAATTGAACCGGATGCTTGCCAATGAGCGCATTCAAAACCAGCGGCTGCATGAGATCAATGAATACGACCACCAACTTGAGACGGTTACTGAACAACCGGTAAGCGCTCAAATCACTGCCGCCATGCTCCAGCGAGTCATGAACTGCGGCCTGGCTTCCGTCATGGTGCACTCTGCCGCCGAGCAAGCCCTGGTGGCGCTGGCCTCCGCTGGCCCCAATGCCGGGGCCATTCCCCCCAACTGCCGCCATTTCTATTCTAACGAACTCACCGGGCGGGCCATGCGGGCTCGCAAAACCCTCATCCGTCAGCCCGATGTCAAAGAAATCCGCCCCCTCGAAGTTGGCTCACAGGTGTTTCTCTCCGAAATGTTCGTGCCGCTGATCCTCAATGGCCAACTCGAAGGCGGCATCTTGTTGGCCGACCCGCAAGAGGATAGGTTCCACGCTCTCGATATTCCGTTCATCGAAATTATCAGCGCCCATCTGCTGGATAACTGGGATCAATCTCGCTATAACCAGGAACTCACCGCGCTCTCGCGTGAGGCAGCCTCCCTTTCATCCATCAGCGAAGCCAACAACCTCCTGGCCCGCATCGCCGAAATTGCCCGCTTCATTCTCAACAGCCACTTTGTGCTGGTGGCCTCATTTGACCAGCACGAATGGCAAATGCGCACTTCGGGCAAAGCCCCCTATCTGTTTCAATCCATCCGCACCTCCCCCTTGCAGTTCCTCTCCGAAGCTTCGCGCCTGCCCGGACCCTACCGCATTCGCGACGTGCGCCGCGACCCGCGCACCGCTCACCTCACCCTGGATCGCTCCGAGCTGCGCAGCATGTTGGCCTGTCCCATCCACAACAACGGGGAGGTCTTGGGGCTCGTCCTGGCTTTTGGCAAGAAGAACGGGGCTGGATTCACTGAGCGTGAGGAATTCCTGACCCAACTGCTGTCCATGCACGCCGCCACGGCCCTGGAGCGCTGCCTGCTGGACCAGGAAGTTCGCTCCATGCTGCGCACCACGCAGTTACTCAACGACCTTAGCTTGCGCATCACTGAAGCCGACAACCTTACCACCGCCGCCCAGGCCATTGCCCGCACAGCCTTCCGCATCTTCCAGGCCGAAACCTGCGGGCTGGTGTTATATTCTGAAAATGACGTCATCGAAGCCAGCGTCCACTTCCCGCTCAATACCGATTCCTACGACCACCCCCTGGAGATTATTCAGGAAGTGATGCGAACCCGTCAAATTGCTTACCAGGTGATTGACCAACAGTACTCATTAATCGCTATCCCCATCCAGACCCAACGGCGTTGTTACGGCGCGTTGTGGCTGTCCATGACCCACGATAACAGTTCCACCCACCGCCCGGTCGATGAAATCCGCATCCTCATCAACCAGGCTTCCGTGGCCCTCGAACGCTCCATCCTGCTCGCCGAAACCCGACAGCAAGCCAGCGAAATATCTCGCGCCTACACACAACTCGATCTATCTTATGATCAAACGCTATTGGCGCTCACCAAAGCCCTCGATGCTCGCGATCACGAAACCGAACTGCACACTTTGCGAGTCACCCGCATAGCCCTCAACATCGGCAGCCAGATGGGCCTGACTCCCTCTGACCTCAAAGCCTTGAAACGCGGAGCCATTCTGCACGACATCGGCAAAGTGGGCATCAGCGACACCATCCTCCTCAAGAAAGGCGCTTTGGACAGCGCCGAGTGGGACTTAATGCGCCGTCATCCGCTGATCGGCGGGCAGATCATCCAGGTTGTGACCGAGTTGCACGACGCTCTGCCCGTGGTCGTCAACCACCACGAACGCTGGGACGGCAGCGGCTACCCTCACGGCCTGCGCGGCGAAGAGATCCCCATCCTGGCTCGCATCTTTGCCGTTGCCGATGTGTACGACGCCCTGACCAATGATCGTCCCTACCGGCCCCAAAAATATACCGCCGAGGAAGCGCTCAATTACTTGCAAGCCCAGTCTGGGATCCTTTTCGACCCAAAAATCGTCCGAATCTTTGCAAGGATATTCCATCAGATCAACAATTCCGAGCCATTGGAAACATAAATGACCCGCCCGTCCTCCCAGTTCACCCTGACCGATACGCAAAAACGGCGACTCAGTTTGCCGGGCATCTTCGTCGGGGTGACACTGTGTTTTGCCATGATCATTTACGGATGGTTTTTCGCCCCCACCGACGCCGCGCGCCTGCTCAACATCTTCTCCGGCTTCTTCGGCGTCATCTATACCATCGCTTTCTTTTATTTCATTCTTCCTGGCAGCCGCCCAGGACGGATTGACGAATGGCTCTTCGTTCTAGCCAATGGCGTCATCGTAGGTTGGGTATATTACATCGAGCCGGTCAGCCTGCCCAACATGACGCTGTTGATCTTGTTCACGCTTCTGCTCATGGTTTCGGTGGTGACCAACCGCATCGCCACCTACGCCTTCATCGCCTTTGCCCTCGCCTCAATGGTCCTCTTGCCCCGCATCATGGGCGACACCTCGCGGATGATCGAGTGGACCTATCCGGTGGTCATCATCCTCATCGGCATAGCCACCAACGAGACCGTGGTCACCCTCAAGCGCGACGTGCTCATCCAAATCAAACGCCTCGAAACGGTCAACCGGATGACGCGCAGCCTGGCTTCCTCCATAGAAACCTCCAGCCTGGTCGATATCATGAGTTTTGCCATCCAAACCGCCTTCGAAGCCGACACCTACTATATTGGCTTCCTCCACGGCTCGCTCGTCAAGCTAGAAATGTTTTACGATGAGGGCAAGTTCTACGAAGATATGGAAGTAGAGCTGAAAGACTCGCTCACCGGTTGGGTCGTTCAAAACCGCCAGCCACTGCTTCTACGAGATATCACCAAGGACATGGCCCGCCTGGGGCTGCGCACCAGTCTAATCGGCAGCCCCAAGATCAGCCTTTCCTGGATGGGCGCTCCCGTATACTCCTCGGATAACTTCTTTGGCATTGTCGCCGTCGCCTCTTACACGCGCAATGCCTTCACTCGCGGCGACCTGGAACTGCTCGAAAACTTTGCGCGCCAATCCGCCACCGCCCTGGATAACGCCTTGCACCACGCCGAGGTGGAAGAGCGCTCTCGCCTCGACAGCCTGACCAAATCCCTCAACCACGGGTCGTTCCTTCGCAGCCTACAAGAATCGCTGCGCCAGGCGCAAAAAGAAGGCTGGCCCGTGGCGGTCATCATGTTGGACATCGATCACTTCAAGCAATACAACGACTCTTACGGCCACCTGATTGGCGATCAAGTGCTGATTGGCCTGACGGACTCCATTCGCCAACACATCAAAAGCACCGACCTGGTGGGGCGTTGGGGCGGCGAAGAATTCGCCATCGCCCTGCTTCATTCCACCGGCGCGCAAGCCCTGCGCGTGGCCCAGCGCATCCGCCTGACCTTGCAGGAGCTGCATCTGGTGGATCGCAACGATCAAGTCATTCCTCCGCCCACCATCAGCCAGGGCATCGCCATCTTCCCCAAAGAAGGCGATCAAGCCTTCGCCATGATCGACCTGGCCGATCAACGCTTGTATGTAGCCAAAGCCCGTGGGCGCGACCAGATCGAACCCACTCAGAATATCTGGGCGGACGCGTCCGACTAAATCGCCAGCGCCGCCCGAAAAGCCGCCACCGTCTGCTCGATCCCCGCGTCATCCACCCAGTAATGGGTCACCATGCGGAAGCGTCGCTCGCCGGTCGCGCCCACTTTCACGCCCTGCTCGGCCAACCGCCGCGCGGCCTCTTTCGCATTGAAAGGTACGCTTTCTGCCAGTCGAGCAAAGACCATGTTCGTAGCGGGTACGGGCGTTTCTACCACAAGGCCGGACAAATTGCCCAGTTCCTTCGCCAGAGTCCTCGCCCTGGCGTGATCCTCACCTAGCCGCCCAGTCATTTTCTCCAGGGCGACTAGCCCCGCCGCCGCCAGCACCCCCGCCTGGCGCATCCCGCCGCCCAATTGCTTGCGCGCGCGCCGGGCCCGGCGGATGAAATCCTTTGAGCCGCACAGAACGGATCCAACCGGCGCGCACAGACCCTTGCTCAGGCAAAAGGTAACCGAGTCTGCGTCCTTTGCCAAATCCGCCGCCGGAACCCCCAGCGCCGCTGCCGCATTGAACAGCCGGGCCCCATCCAGATGCACCCGCAGGCCGTGCTCGCGAGCCAGCGTTCCCACCTGGACCATATACTCCGTTCCCAGCACCACCCCCCCGCAGCGGTTGTGCGTATTTTCCAACAAAACCAGGCGCGTCACCGGATAATGCACATCGTCCGCGCGGATCGCCTCGCGGACCTGGGCAAGGTCCAGGGTTCCATCGGGTTGGTTGAGCAGCGTATGCGAATGCACGCCTCCCAACGCGGCAATGCCGCCCGCCTCGAACAAAAAGGTGTGCGCCAGGTTTCCCAAAATCACCTCATCGCCGCGACCACAGTGCGCAAGCACGGCTGCCAGGTTGCCCATCGTACCCGAAGGAACCAGCAGTCCGGCCTCTTTGCCCATGCGCTCTGCTGCCATTTCTTGCAGCCGGTTGATGGTCGGGTCTTCCTCCATCACGTCATCCCCCACCACCGCGGCAGCCATGGCAGCGCGCATCTCGGGGGTAGGTTGAGTCACGGTATCGGAGCGCAAATCGACGATGTTCATGCGGAGACTCCTGAGAGGCAAAAAATCTAACTGTTCCGGCGCAAATCGGCCAACACAGACTCCAACTCGGCGGGCAGCGGGGCCTCAAAGGTGCGCGCTTCGTGCTCGCCTGGCAGACGCACAGTCAATTTGTATGCGTGCAAGAAATGCCGGTCCAGATCAATGCTTGGCTTCCGCCGCCCGTATACCAGGTCGGCAGCCACCGGGCAGCCCAAAAAGGCCAGGTGTACACGGATTTGGTGCGTGCGCCCGGTGTGCGGATGCACATCGAGCAAGGTGTGTTCAGGGAACGTCTCGCGGGTAAAGTATTCACTAACCGCTTCGCGCCCCTTCTGGTCGGGGACCACGGCCATCTTCTTTCGCTGGGTCGGGTCTCGCCCAATGGCCGCCTCGATCCGTCCAGAAGGCGTTGGGGGATGCCCATCCACCAGCGCCAGGTACACCTTTTGCACCTGCCGCAGACGGAATTGGTCTTGCAGCCAGTGGTGGGCACGGTCGTTTTTTGCCAGGAGAATCAAACCCGAGGTGTCTTTGTCCAGGCGGTGAACCAACCCAGGGCGCTGCTCCCCACTAATGCCTTCTAAATCCGGCGCGTAAGCCAACGCCGCGTTCACCAGCGTGCCGCTGTCGTGCCCGGCGGCAGGATGCACCACCATGCCCGCGGGCTTGTTGACCACAATCAGATCGTCATTTTCAAAAATGACTTCCAGGGGAATGTCTTCGGCCAGCAAATCGGAGGGCTGGGGCGGCGGCACGCGCACCACCACTTCCATGCCTGCTTCCACGGTCTGTCCGGCCTTGGTGGCCACTTTGCCTTTGACCTGCACAAACCCATCCCGAATCAACCCCTGCAGCCGCGAGCGGGTGAACTCGGGCATCTGTTCCACCAAGAACTTATCCAGCCGCCCCGCCCCAATGTCCGGGTAGGTAAATTGATGAATCGTGTCACTCATGCGGTGGGCTGCTCGCTTTCATCCCGCTTGGCTTCCGCTTCTTTCGCGTCCGAGTCGGTGCTTTTGGCCTTTTGCTGGCGGCGTTCTTGCAAATAAACCGTCAGCAGTAAGATGGCGCAACCGACCGTGATACTCGAGTCAGCCACATTGAACACCGGGAAGGTGCCCACGGAAATGAAATCGGTCACATGGCCAATGGTAACCCGATCGATCAGGTTGCCCAACGCGCCGGCCAACTGCATGCCCATTGCCAATCGCAGCAGCGGTTCCTGCTCGGGCACATGCGGAAAGTAGAAAACAATGACCAGGGAAACAATGATCGCCAGGATCGAAAAAATCAGGTTTTGCCCCTGGAACATGCCAAAGGCCACCCCGGTGTTATACCAGTGCACCACCCGCGCATAAGGCGCCAGCCAATCCCAGGGCATCCACGAAGCGCCCATCGGGATATTCTCCCGCACCAAAGCTTTCGTCCATTGATCCAAGGCCACAATGATGCCCGCCACCAGTGCCAAAAACGCGTAAGCTCGCAAGTAATGTTTCAAAAAAAGACACCTCCGAGTAAGACTGACCCCCATTTTACTCGAAAACCAGGCTTTCCCCAAACACATCTTGCCGCTCACCCACCCACCAGAAATGCGCCGGACAACCCTTACGGCAATCCGCCGCCCCAAAACCAGGCGCGATCACCCGCGCATGATCGATGCGACCCAGGCGCTGGCTCCAGGCGCACTCCAGCGCTTCACCCCCCACCACGAACCAGAAGCCGATCAGGTCGGCGTGTGGGCGAAAGTAATCGATGTGCCAACGCGGCCTGTCGGCAATGCGCAGGTGGTGTTTAATGCGCGCCCGCAGCCCGCCCGATCCTTGCGCGCTGCCCACGTAAACGTAAGCCCCCGCAGGGAAGAACAGGCAGCCTAGCTTGCCAACCGCAATTTCCTGCGATTGTGGCAAGAAGAAGAATAAAGCATACGTGCCGCCGGCGGGCGGGAGTTCAGCATAAGGTTTCAATACTCAATAATATACTGCAAATTGGCTTCACGTGCTATAAATAATGCACATGATCAAAACACGCTCCGCGACTTTCGCCGATATTCCTGCCCTGAACGACCTGCACCGTGAACTGCACGCCCTGCACGTAGACCACGAACCAGGACTGTTTCGCTTTCCATCCGACCCGGAATGGAACGCCTGGTTTGAAGAACGCACCCGCACGATCCTGAACGCCCCCACCGAGGTCATTTTCCTGGCCGAGTTAGACAGCGCCCCGGTTGGCTTTGCCCACCTTCTGCTGCGCAGTGCGCCGCCCTTGCCCATCTTTACCCCCCGCCTGATCGTCTCGGTGGAGGAGATTGGAGTTACTGCCACCTGCCAGCACTGCGGAGCGGGCCAGGCCTTGATGCGCGCCGCCGAGGAGTGGGCGCGCGAACGGGGCGCGAACTGCCTGGAATTGAGCGTGCATGATTTCAACGCGCAAGCCATCGCCTTCTACCAGCAAGGCGGCTTTGTCTTTTCTACCCACCGCATGTCACGCCGCCTGGATTGAACCGGAGCGATTTACCGCTTCTTGGGATCAAACATCAAGGCAAACAGCAGCACCACTTCGGCCACCTTGGAGATTACTCCAATGGGACTCAAGGATCCATTCATGACCACATACAACACTATGGTCAACGCCGTATATCCAACCAGCACCCAGCGCGCCAGTTGCCGGAACCGATCCAGAAAAGCCCACGGCAGCAGATAAGCACCCAGCAGCCCCACAAAACCCACCGCGTTGAGCAAGAAGAGCACATCCCCAAATTGGATGCCCAACGCCAGGTGGATGCCTGCCGTGACGAGCATAGCAACCATCATTACGATTTCCAGCACACCAATGTTCGCCTTCATCTCAACCTCCATTCCGTTCCGATTTTCGATACAACCAACCCGCCAACCACAGGCCGAACCCACCCAGGGTCATATCTCGCGCGCGAATGACCAGCGCGGCAGCAATACCCATCGCCGGATCATATCCGGCTATTCGAACTCCCAAAGCCAGCCCTGCCTCCAAAACGCCCAGCCCCGCTGGGATGGGCATTAAAATAGCCAGCCGGGCCAGTGTTAAAATGACCAACACCTCCAGCGCCCCGGCGGGAATGCCCAAAAAGCGCAGCAGCAAGCCAAATTCGGCAATCATCACCACCCAGATCAAAACGGCCAGGAAAAGGACTTTGCCCACCGCATCGGGCCGCTCGCGCAGCAGCCGTCCAATCTGGGCCTCCATTCCAGCCAAAGATGTCAGCACTCGCTCCAACTTGCCGCCTTTCCAACGGAACAAAAGACGCTCTCCGGCAGCAGCCAGCGGGCGGCGGCCCGACCACAACGCAGCCAGGTGTACAAGGGGCAAGATCAACGCCCCCGCCGCCCCAACCCAACT
>CAYOHX010000025.1:0-51817 GCA_964403875.1 uncultured Anaerolinea sp.
TCTACACCCCGCAAGCGGGCCTGCCGAAGCCAATGGATGAGCTTTTCCGCCGCACGCTGGCCGAGCAGCAGGTTGCTACCCCGGCCGCATTCCGCGAAGCGCTCGAAGAGGCGCTGCAGCAGCAGATGGTTAGCGGCGCGCTGGAGTTCGCTGTTGGCAGGTTATCCAACGTAGGCATGCAGCGGCAGCTGAACGAGGACAGCCTGTTGGCGATGGAAATGAATCTCATCCGCCAATCACAGGGGCAGCCGCGCGGCATTTTTGCCGTGGCGGATGGCATGGGTGGGCATGCGGCGGGAGAGGTCGCCAGCGGACAAATCGTTCAGACATTGATGGAAAAAGCGAACAAGGAATTATTTGCCGATTGGGCGGTCGGCAGTCCGATCAATTATCAAAAATGGATCAGCGGGGCAGTGCTGGCGGCGAACCAGGCCGTTTACGCACGGGGGAAAGGTGTGGGCACGGATATGGGCTCGACGCTGGTCCTGGCGGTAGTGGATGGGACGACCGCGTATATCGCCCATGTCGGCGACAGCCGCATTTACCGTCTCAACCGGGATGGGATTGAGCAGCTCACTACCGACCATTCGCTTGTGGAAAGACTGGTCGCGACCGGCCAGATCACTCGCGAGCAGGCGCGCTTCCATGAACAGAAGAATGTCATTTACCGGACGGTAGGTGATAAGCCCAACCTGGAAATTGACCAGGCGGTTCACACGCTTAAACCCGGCGACTACCTGCTGCTGTGCTCGGATGGATTAACGGGCATGGTGGAGGATCAATGGCTCCAAAAGATTATCATTGGGGCCGAGTCGCCGCAGGCCGCGTGCGAGGGGTTGATTGCGGCGGCCAACCAGGCGGGCGGCGAAGATAACATCACGGCGGTTCTTGTAAAACTTTTTGAAGTGAAAAAGTAAATATCCTAAAACCAGCTTCAGGGGGATAAGAAATGAAAGGGAGGGAATATGGTTTGTGATCATTGCGGCAATGAAAACCGGGATGGTGTCCGCTTTTGCCGATTCTGCGGCCAACCGCTCAACCCGCCGGTCAACCAAATGGAAGCAGTCGCCTCAACCGAAGCGCCGGCCATCGAACAACCCGCCGGGCAGGAATTGGCTCCAGAGGTGAGTGAAGCGGCTGGGCCAGTTTTTACTGAGGAACAGCCTGCAGTAGAAGGCAGTTCTGAGGAGGTCGAGCCGCAGCCTGGAGAAGCGCTGGCGCAGGAGGAATTAATTGAGGAGATGTCTTCCCCGGCCGAACCGGCCGCGGAAGAAGTCCTGGCGCAGGTGGACTCCGCGCAGCCCTTGCCGGTTGCTGAGCGCTATTGGATCACCGGCATGGATACGAACGAACAAAGCGAAACGGTTTATCACGCAGAAGATCGCCGCGTGTGTTCCAGCTGCAGCTCATTTCAGACGGATCCTGACCCGCATTTCTGCGAGATGTGCGGGGCAGAATTGTCTACCTGGCCGGTTGTGGATCTGGTTCCCGCCGTTCTGGATGGCGAGTCCGCCATTATTGTCCAAATTGAAGGGCGGGCTTATCAGGCAGTAGAACCGGCCTCCCGAAAAGCCTCCCTCTCGCCAGCGCAGGTCAAAACCCGCTGTGCCTGCGCCTGGCTGACAGATGTGGGAACGCAGCGTGAAATTAACGAGGACAGCGTTCTGGCCTTGCAGCTCACGGCGCTGTGCCAGGGAGAGGCGGCGCCAGACGTGGGGTTCTTCGCGGTGGCCGATGGAATTGGCGGTTACGAAGCCGGGGAGGTAGCCAGCCGGGCAGCGGTTCAGGCGCTGGGCGCCGCGGCCATGCAGTCGCTGCTGGGGCCACTCCTGCAGGGCGAACGGTTGTCCACCGAGGAGCTTCACGAACGGGTGAAAGCAGTTGTTTATGCTGCCAACCTGCGCGTGCTGGGCGTCCGTCATCAAACGGGTGGTGGAAGTAACCTGGGCTCCACTGTCACGGCGGTGATGCTAAACGGCGCGCGGGCGGTGGTTGCCAATGTGGGTGACAGCCGCGTCTACCTGATGCACGAGGGAAAATTGTCCCAGGTGAGTAAAGACCAATCACTGGTTGCCCGCCTGGTTGAAAAGGGAGAGATCACCCGGGAAGAGGCAAAGTATCACCCGCAGAAGAATGTGATCTTGAACAGCCTAGGTGATAAGCCAGACGTGGAACTGGACATGCTGGACCTGGACCTGGTGGTCGGCGACCGGCTGCTGTTGTGCAGTGATGGTTTATGGGAGATGCTGTCCGACGATCTGATTGAGGAGACTTTGTTGGCCTATCACCATGCGCAGGACGCGTGTCGGCTGCTCGTGCAACTGGCAAATCAGGCGGGTGGCGATGATAACATCAGCGTCATAATCATCAGCTTGCAGACAATGTGATCGAGGGGAAACCAGCGTGCCTCGCAGCAACCAGTCGATGATTGCGAACCGCTACCGGATTGTTCGTCTGTTGGGAGAAGGCGGCTTCGGCGCGGTTTACCTGGCGGAAGACAGTCGCCTGGGGAATAAACGCGTGGCATTAAAAGAGAGTTTCGATCGATCCGCGGAGGCGCTCGAGCAGTTCCGGCTGGAAGCGCAGATCCTCGCCAACTTGCAGCACAACAACCTCCCGCGGGTGACGGATAATTTTATCGAGCCAGACGGCTGCCAGTTCCTGGTGATGGATTACATCGAAGGCAGGGACCTGGATGAACAGATCGAGCACACCAAACAACCGATGGCAGAAAGGGAAGCCGTCCAAATTATCTGCCAGGTGGCTGAAGCTGTAGCGTACCTGCATACCCGCCGCCCACAGCCGATCATCCACCGAGATATTAAGCTGTCGAACATTAAGCTGACCGGCTCGGGCCAGGCCATGCTGGTGGATTTCGGGATTGCGAAAGTTTACCATCCAAAAAAAGGCACTGCCCGGGTGGCAAAAGCGGTCAGCCCGCATTTTTCCCCGCCTGAGCAGTACATCAGCCAGACGGATGCCCGCTCGGACGTGTATTCACTGGGCGCGACATTGTACTGCCTGGTCACCGCTCACCCGCCGGAGGACGCAATGGAGCGGCTGACCAAAGGAGACCAGCTTGTCTCCCCGACTCAGTACAACCCGCTGCTCAGCCCGAAGCTGGAAAATGTGATCTTGAAGGCTCTCCGGCTCGATCCGAACCTGCGTTATCCAAACGCTAACCAGCTCCTGGCGGCGCTGCGCACCTACCGCAGCGGACCGGCAGCTGCCCAACCCTCTCCGGCGGCGGTGGTTTGCCCGTCTTGCGGCGCGCCGGCGCGTGCCGGGGTGCGATTCTGCACCCGCTGTGGCGCATCGTATCAAACGCCACAACCGCTGCCCCGCCCGACGCCTGTCCTTAAGACACCGCCTATTGACCCTAAATTAAATTTTGAAATTGCGAACTCCCTGCTCCAAAAAAACGAGTACGACCAGGCGCTCCAGCGCTACCTGGCCTGCTTGCAGAGCGGTTTCAATCACCCGGCCGTGTACCAGAACCTGGCGCTGTGCTACATCGGCCTGAACAGGCCGCAGGATGCCCTGCGCATGATCGATCAAGGTTTCCTGGCTCACCCTACCTACCTGGCGCTGTTGTACGAGAAGGCGCTGGTGCACAAGTTATCGGGGAATATGCCCGAGGCGCTGCGGTGCGCCCGGTTGTTGTGCCAGAAGGATGCCACGCAGGCTGAATTTTTTGTCCTGTACGGGCGAATGCTGATGGAAGATAACCAGCTGAGCGAAGCCGTCAGCCAGCTAAAACAGGCCGTCAGCCTGGACAGCACCGATTTCGACGCGCGGCTCCTTTTAGGGCAGGCGTACGGCCGGCAGGACAACCTGCGGCAGGCGAGCTACGAATTGAACAAGGCCGTAAAACTCGATTCTCAGCGCACTGAACCGCATATGTGGCTCGGGCTGTTCCACTTGGAGGCAGGAAAATTCTCTCAGGCCATCAAGCATTTCGAAAACGCGCTCAAGCTGGATGGCTCTCTGCATGTAGCTCATTACATGATTGGCAAGGCGTATCTATCACAGAAAGATTATCAGCGGGCTTACCAGAGTTTCAAGGCCGCGGTGAGCCTGAATGACCAGGATCCGGATAACATTGTTGGCCTGGCGCTGGCAGCCGCGTTTCTGAATAAGAAAAACGAAGCGCTTTCGCTCGTAACACGCGTGCTTGCGCTGGATCCAAATCATAAAGATGCGTTGGCGCTGGCTAGCCGTTTGTGATGGATCAGGAGGATATGTATGGCAGGTGAATTGGTTGTTACTGCGAAGATGCACAGACCCTTTTATGAATCGCTGCCGTCGCCGCAGCAAGCCTACGTTTTATTCGAAGCGATGCCTACCGAGGCCGCGCCGGCAATGCCCCAGGCAGTTAATTTCAGCCTGGTGCTCGACCGGAGTGGATCCATGGCCGGAGACCGCTTGCAGCGCATGAAGCAGGCCGCCAGGCAGGTCGTTGACCGGCTGGGGCCGCAGGATATGCTTTCGGTCGTGATTTTTGACGAACGCGCAGACGTCGTCGTTCCGGGCGCGGTTGTACAGGATAAAGAGGCGATCAAACGCCAGATTGACCGGATTGAAGAGCGCGGCGGCACGCACATGTCCTCGGGGATGCAGGCTGGCTTTGCCGAACTGCAGCGCGGCGTTCAGCCTGGGCGAGTCAGCCGCATGCTTTTGTTGACCGATGGGCAGACCTGGGAAGACCAGGCGACCTGCGAAGCAGTGGCCGACCAGTGCCGCGCAGCCGGCATTCCCCTGCACGTGTTGGGCCTGGGGATTGGCGGCGATATGTCCTGGGACCCGCGCTTTTTGGAAAACCTGGCCCAGCGTTCAGCCGGTGAGTGGATGATCGCGGATACGCCGGAGAAGGTAATCTCCATTTTTGAGAATGCTGTTCGGTCAATGCAGGGAACGGCAGTGACGAACGCGAATATGACCATCCGCTTTGTGGAAGGGGTTACGCCCCGGGCAGTCTGGCGTGTGACGCCGCTGATCAGCAAATTGGGCCACAGCGCTGTTTCGGAGCGCGACGTGCAGGTGTTCCTGGGAGATATTCAACATGGCAGTGGGCAGAGCCTGCTGGCAGATGTCCTCCTCCCTACCCGCCAGCCGGGAACCTTCCGCATGATGTACGCCGATATCCGTTATGATGTGCCCGGAAATGGCCTGGCGGGAGAATCGGCGCGCGCCGACGTGCTTGTCCAATACAGCAGCGATCCGGGTCAGGTGAACCAGTTAGACCCCCGGGTCATGAACATCATCGAACGGGTTACCGCGCATAAGCTGCAGACCCAGGCGCTGGATGAAGCCGCAGCGGGCAACATGGCGAATGCCACCCGCAAACTGCGCGCCGCGGCTACGCGCCTGCTCGACCTGGGCGAGGTGAATATGGCGCAGCAGGCCGATAGCCAGGCCCAGCAGCTCGAACAGGGCGGCCAGATCGCCGCCGGAGATGCACAGCAAATGCGCTATGCGACAAAAAGGTTAACAGAGAACATCACTTCTCATCCAGAATAAAAATATTCAGATCAGAAAAAGGAGATACGATCATGAACTGTCCTTCTTGTAATACCCCGGCGCCGGCTGGTGCGGTGTTTTGCGACAACTGCGGGTTTGACCTGCGCGGTGCGGCGGCAGTTCAGCCGGTGGTTCCCCAGCAGCCGGCTGCTGCCCAGCCAGGCGGCGTCGTCTGCCCAGGCTGCAACCATCCGAATGTGGGCGGCGCTGCGTTCTGCGAGAACTGCGGCGCGTCCCTGGGTGCGGCCCCGCAGCTGCCAGCCCAGCCAGTCTACCAGCCACAACAGCCGGCCCAGCCGGTTTACCAGCCGCAGCAGCCTGTCCAGCCGGCCGGCGGACCGCGCTGCCCGTCCTGCGGCACGGTATCTCCGGCGGGGTCCGCGTTCTGTGAGAACTGCGGAACGCCCCTGGGAGCGGCCCCGCAGCAGCCAGTCCAGCCGGTTTACCCGCCCCAGCCGCAACCCCAGCCGGTTTACCCGCCTCAGCAGCCTGCGTATGCCGGCGTGGTCACGGGGCGACTGGTCGTGCAGGGAACGAACACCAACCTGCCGATCACTGCCAATAAACCCGAGGTGATCTTGGGCCGCGAAGACCCGGTGAGCAACGTGTTCCCCGACGTCAACCTGGATCCGTTCGGTGGGCACGATGCCGGAGTAAGCCGCCAGCACGCCAAACTCTCCATGCAAGGCGGACGGTTGGTGCTGATCGATATGGGCGGTCCCAATGGGACGTTCGTCAATAAACAGAAGCTGGCCGCGAACGTGCCCCACCCCGTCAACAACGGGGATGAAGTGAGGCTCGGACGCCTTGTGATGAATTATTACACCAGTTAGCCATGAGCGATTGTCCTGGCTGCGGCGCGCATATTCCGGAAGGCAAGCAGTTTTGTCCAAACTGCGGCCTGAGGGTTAATATCCGCGCGGCGGCCCAGGCCCAGGCTGAAGGCTGGGATGCAGAAGGCAGCCGACCTTCTGCATCCCAGCCAGTGCGATGTGGGGCCTGTGGGGCATGGAGCCCGCCCGGAGCGCAGTTCTGCCAGGCCTGCGGCGTGCTGATTGCCCCGGTGGTTACGCCGCCCCCTGCGCTGCCTATGCAGATACCTGCCGAGGGATCGGACGCTCCAGCAGGATCGGGCGCTCCAACTGGAGCGGGCGAACGAGGTTCCCGCTACTTGCAGCTTGGCAATACCGTGTTCCCGCTGGCAGAAGGTGGGGTCGAATTTGTGATCGGGCGCAGCGTTTCCGGCCAGCCAATGTCACCGGATATTGACCTGGAACCCTACCTGGCGGCCTCAGCTGGCGTTTCGCGCCGGCATGCGCGAATCTCGATCGCGGATGGCAAGGCCTACCTGGAAGATATGTTCAGCACAAACTTTACTTATGTGAACGCGCAGCAGCTGCCGCCGGGCCAGCGCTGCCTGCTGCATTCCGGCGATCTATTGCAGTTTGGTCAAATCCAGGTCCGATATGTTTGTGAGGGTGCAGAGTAATGCGAAAATATACGCTCCATTCTGTTGGGTTGTCTTCTCTCTTTAAGTTTGGGCTGGTGTTAGGTCTGCTCTCCGGCCTGCTTCCGGCGATCCTGGCGATTAAACTGGTTGTTGATATCGCCCGGGGCTTAGCGCCGATCTTGCTGATGTTCGGACAGTTTCAGGGCCAGAATGATCCCGCGATTCTTCGGCTCCTTCAAAATTTCACCACTGCAACCGTTTTGGATGCAATTCTGCTGGTTCTGGTCCTGGTTATCATTACAGCCCTGTATAACGGGCTGATTTTCCTGCTTTCGGGGCTGGTATTCAATCTCCTTTCTAATGTCATGGGCGGCCTGCAGTTTACGCTCAGTGATGGCGGAGCAGCGGGCGCCCCGGCTGCTTTGCCGGTTGCCGCACCCGCTGCTTCACCTGCAGCTGCGTCCGCAGCGGCGCCGGTGGGATGGCAGGCCGGACCGCGCCTGGAGGTTAACCAGCCTTATCCCCAGGTGCTGCCGGTTCGTGTTCCGGAGACGGTGGTGGGTTCTGCAGCCAGCTGCCAGGTTCGGCTGGATGGCCTGCCCCCGTTCCATTTTAAGATTATCCAGCAGGCAGAACATATCATTCTGGTGGATATGACCAACGGCCAGGCGCCGGTATTTGTTCAAGGCCATAAGGTGCAGGCCCAAAATTTGCTGAAAGATGGGTTTTCCATTCAGGCATCTCAGTACCAGATGGTGTTTCGCAATCATTAATCCCGGGTTGGTTTGAGAATAATTATTGGCGGGGGTGGAGAAATGGCATTTTGTGGAGTTTGTGGCGGACAGGTAGCACCCCAGGCTTCGTTCTGCCCGCACTGTGGGTCGCGTAGGACTGCAAGCGGCAATAAGACCATTAAGGTGCAGGGGCCAAAATT
Source organism: uncultured Anaerolinea sp. (assembly GCA_964403875.1). Taxonomy (GTDB): domain Bacteria; phylum Chloroflexota; class Anaerolineae; order Anaerolineales; family Anaerolineaceae; genus Anaerolinea. The sequence continues at coordinate 7,905 of CAYOHX010000025.1, forward strand.
ACTGGTTAGCCTGCCTGGCCAGGCGCCGGTTGAATACCCATTTAATGGGGTGGTTGGGATCGGCCGTGAAAAAGATAACCAGATTGTCGTTCCTCTGGCGATGGTTTCGCGTCACCACGCGCAGATCGTTCCGGAAGGCGCGGGCTTTGCTGTAATTGATCTTGAAAGCGCTAATGGCACTTACCTGCAGGGCCGCCGCATCCCCGAAAAAACCCCGGTTCCCGTCCCGGATGGTGGAATTATTCGGATTGGCGATTCCCTGGGCAATTCGATCACCCTGAAAATACAGCTTGGCGGAACGCCGCAGTCGACGCAAACTGTCAAGCTTAACCAGGCACATCTTGCTGCCCATCCCCGGCTGGTCATTGGCCGGGACCCTGGCTCCGACCTGTGCTTGAATTCACCGTTAATTTCCTGGCGGCACGCGGAGATTGTTCGCACCGCCGCCGGTCATGAATTGCGTGACCTGGGCAGCACCAACGGCACGTTTGTTAATGGGCGCAGGGTCACCCGGCATAATCTCCAGTTGAGCGATCAGATCCAGATCGGCTCGTACCGGCTCATTTATGATGCGAATGGGCTGACCGGGATGGCAAATATTGGCAGTATCCGCCTGGATGCGGTCAAACTCACCAAAGTTGTCAGGCTCAAGGGGACAAACGGTTCGGCTGGGCAGCCCGCGACAAAGGCGATTCTGAATAACGTTACGCTGACCGTGATGCCACGCGAGTTCGTGGCGCTGGTGGGGGGCAGCGGCGCCGGGAAGAGCACGCTGATGGATGCGCTCAACGGTTTTCGGCGCGTGCCCACCGGGCGGGTGCTGGTGAATGGGGATGACCTGTACCAGAACTACGATGTTTACCGCGCCGACATGGGCTATGTGCCGCAGTACGATATCCTGCATGAAAACCTGACCGTGCGGCAGGCACTGCGCTACACGGCCATGCTGCGCCTGCCGCCTGACACCACCCAGGCAGAAATCGGCAGCCGAGTCGAACAGGCGCTGAAAGACGTGCAGATGGAAAAGCAGATCGACCAGCGCATCACCAGCCTGAGCGGCGGGCAGCGCAAGCGGGTCAGTATTGCGGCCGAGTTGCTCTCTGACCCTAGCCTGTTCTTCCTGGACGAGCCGACCTCTGGTCTCGACCCGGGACTGGATAAGCGCATGATGACCACGCTGAACCAGCTTTCGGACAGCGGGCGGACTGTGATCATGACCACGCACGCCACCAACAATATTAACAATAACTGCAACCTAGTGGCTTTTATGGCCTTCGGGCGGCTGGTGTATTATGGGCCGCCGGCCGATGCGCTGGCTTTCTTTGGGGTTGGTGATTTCGCCGATATCTATAACCTGTTCAAGGACCCCAAGGATGCCGAAGCCTGCGAAGCCAGGTTCACTGCCTCGCCATATTACCAGCAGTACGTTGCCACCCGCCAGACCAGCACTCCGGCCCAGGCAAACCAGACCGGCCCCCGCAAACCAGCCGGGATGGGCCTGGTGGCTGCGCTGCGGCAGTTTCGCATCCTGGCTGAGCGTTACCTCAACCTGATTTTTGGCAGCCCGTTCCAGATGTTCGTTTTGTTTGCTGTCATGCCCATCATCGGCCTGCTGCTGTTGATGATCGCGAACGGCAGCTCGTTTGTTGGGGACTCTGCGGACCGAATCAGCGAAATTTTGCGCGATAAAGGCGCCTACCACATTGCCGCTGACGCGCAAAAGCTGATGTTGATGATATCGCTCTCGGCGATCTTGCTGGGTATGTTTGCCTCGGCCTATGAGGTGATCCGGGAAATCCACATCTTCCGGCGCGAGCGGATGGTCAACCTCGGGATCGTCCCCTACCTGGCTTCGAAGGGCGCTGTGCTGTTAGGTTTCGGCGTGCTCCAGTGCATTGCGCTGCTGCTGGTGATTGGCCGCAAGGTTGAGCTGCCGGCCGATGGCGTGTTCTTGCCTGCGGCCGCCGAGATCTTCCTGACGCTGTTCATCGCCCTGTTTGTGGGCGTTTCGATTGGGCTGTTAATCTCGGCCAGCGTGAAGGCCGAGGGCGTGGTGATTTATATCGTGCTGGTGATCCTGTTCATGCAGATCATTTTTGCCGGGACGATCTTCGAGCTGCCGGACGCGGCTCAGCCGCTTTCAGCCGTGACCCCCGCGCGCTGGGCGATGGAAGCCCTGGGGGCAACGATCAATATCGATGCCCTGAACGAACTGTCACAGACGGAAATTGATCGGCTGCCCGATCCAATCGAAACCAGGATCACTTTTCACGTCAGTTACGAACGCAGCAAAGAGCATTTGCTGAAAACCTGGATCATCCTGGGCGTGTTTGCCGCTGCCTGCCTGGGGTTGGCCGGGTGGCAGCTGAAGCGGCAGGTGGGATAGAAAAGGACAGCCGATTTGAAGAGGCAAAAAGGAATGGTGACGAATGAAGCGTTGTGATCAATGTCAGTCTGAAGTGCAGGATGGGGCAAGGTTTTGCCCCAGTTGTGGATCCAAGTTGCCGGACCCGGTCGCGGCTCAACCGGCGCCCACGCCTGCTGCGAAGCCAACCGTGGTGATGCCGCCGCAGCCTCCCGCTGTCGCACCGCTTCAAACGGCGCCTTCTAGCGCGGAAACCAAACGGATCGACCAGCTGCTGCACGGGCGCTACCTGGTCGTAAAGAAGCTGGGAGAAGGCGGCATGGGGGCAGTCTATCTGGCGAGCGACAGCAGCCTGTTTGGCAAGCAGTGCATCGTCAAAGAAATGCTGCCTTATTACACCAACGATCAGGAAAAACAGGAAGCCGAAAAATTCTTCCTGCGCGAAGTTCAGCTGCTTTCGCAGTTGAAGCACGCGGGCATCCCGCAGATATACGATCATTTTATTGAGAATGATCATTACTACTACGTGATGGAGTTTGCCGAAGGGGAAACACTGGCGGCGCTGGCGGAGGCGAAAAACGGGCGGCTGCCCGAGCGCGAGATGCTGGAATACGCGCGGCAGATAATCGACATTTTGGATTGTATCTCCAATCGTCCGGAGCCAATCATTCACCGCGATATCAAGCCGGAGAATATCATCGTAGAACATGGGGGGCAGGTGAAGCTGGTCGACTTTGGTCTGGCAAAAGCCCAAAGCAGCCAACTGATGGTGACCGGCGATAAATCCTCCGCGCTGGGCACACCGGGGTACGCGCCGCCAGAGCAGTACCAGGGTAAAGCTGAACCGCGCTCCGACGTGTATGCGCTGGGGGCCACCATGCATCACATGCTGTCGGGCGTGGATCCGCGCCAGGCCTCCGCGCCGTTTCAATACGATCCATTGCCGCGCCTGAACCCGACCCTTTCGGCTTCCACAGTGGCTCTAGTGGAACGCATGTTAAACGTGAACGTGGCGGCGCGCCCGACCGCGCAGCAATTGAAGCAGGGCTTTGCAAACATGAGCCGGGGCCAGACCATAGCACAGCCGATCCCTCAATCGCCAACCAACCTGGCCGGGCTGGCATTCAATTTCCGCTCCGGCGCTTCCGCCCGAAACCTGGCGGAACTGGAGCAGCACGCCGAGCGCTTCTGGAACGATGGCGTATATCACCTGTACCAAGGCGATTTCGAACGCTGGCTGCGCGCCCAGGGCCAGGCGCAGGCCGCTGACGCCGCCGCGCACATTCGCCAAAACGTGCTTAACGACCGCAGCGCAGGGCTGGAAGACTTCCTGCACCAGCTGGACCCGCAGCTGCCTGAGCCCGCGCTGCGGGCGAATACCACTCAGCTAACACTCGGGCCAGTCGAGCGCGGTGGGAAGCGATCCGTGTCGCTGGAAATCAGCAATACCACGCGCGGCTATTTGTACGGGGCGGTGACATCGCTGGCGCCGTGGCTGAAAGTTTCGCCCGCGCGCATTGCGGTGCAGGCCGGAGCCATCCAGACGCTGGTCGTAGATATTAACACTTCCACGCTGGCGATGGGGGATGTGCAGACCACCGGGCTCGAGATCCAGACCAACGGTGGCAACCTACTGGTGATGGTTGATATGCAGGTCAGCTGGCCTGCGCGCCCGAAGGTCACGCCGTCATCGTTGAACCTAGGTGCACTGCTCAACGAGCAGCGCGGCGCGCCGCTGGCCGGCCAGCTGGTTATCCGCAACGACGGCGGCAGCCCGCTCCAGGGCGAGCTGCGCACCAACACGCCCTGGCTGGAGCTCGCGCCTGGCCAATCCCCCAATATTTTGCTCGATACGCAGCAAAGCATCGTCGTGCAGGTTTCAGCGAACAGCGCCCTGCTGCGCGAAAACCAAGTCAACCAGGGCAGCCTGCTACTGCAAACTGCGCAAGAGACGCTGGTGATCCCGGTGAAGGCAGGCCTGCGCAAAGCGGCGTTCACGCCCGCCCGCCGGGCCGGGCTGTGGGCCGGTTATGTTCTTTTGTGGCTGCTGGCCGGGGCGCTTATGTTATATCCGCTGGCTATGTTTGTGCAGTGGCTGGTGCGCCAGGATTATGCCTTTGGCAAGCTTGTGGTCGACGCCCATACAAAGGCGCTTCCCCTTGTATATGACATATTGGGCCGGTCGGATATGATGGCTGTGAACATCACCTGGGCCGCGATTGGCTTGGCCATGCTGCTGATCGGGGTCATAGTGGGGCAGGCTTCGCGAGCGCTGTTCCGTCCACTGAACGAAATCGAGCTGTATTACGACCCGCAGTTGGGTGGGGCGCTGCCCGCCTGGGAGTTCGAGCGTATGCCAGCCATTGCGGCGCGGGTTGGGCTGTTTTTGCTGGGAGTGCTTGCGATGATGCTGAGTAGCAACGTCGGGCACGCGTTGGGGCTGCGCGTTCCGCTGGCAGCTGGTCTGGGGTTGGCCCTCTGCTTTGGGGTTGTGTTCCCCGCCGCGGCCGGGCCGCAGCACGCGGTGCGGCTGCCGTTCCGGCTCCTGGCTGCGCTCGGGTTGGTTGGATTGAGGATCGCTATGGCCCGGACCACCTATATCACCCTCGAAGCTGCCCTGTGGGGCCTGATCGGGCTGCTGCTGGCGCCCAACCTGAACGCGCCCATGCCGCTGCGGTGGCGCGCTATCCAGGCGCGTTTCCGCCCGGCGCTGGTGGCCTTTGCTTTGGCCGTCTTCGCGGGCGGGCTTGTTCGCTGGATCTTTGTCCAGTCAGATTACCCCTTCTATAGTGGTTATGCAATCATTGGAAAAGCCGTCTTCCCTTACGCGCTGTGGCTGCTGCTGGGTGTGGCCGGCAGCCTGGCCGGGGCATACGGCGGTCTTCGGCTTGTGCGCCCACTGGGGCAGGCCGGCCAGCCGCCTGACATCCTGCGGGTGTTCTGGGTGATGCTGGTAGCGATCATGCTGCTGATGCTGCCGGCGTACCTGGTCCTGCGCCCGCCGTTCGCGGCGCTCCGCCCGGCCGGCGACTGGATCCTGCTGCTGGTGATGTCCGCGGGGGCGAGTTATGCAGCCGTGTTCGCGCTGAGGCGCAAACCGGCTACACAGGCCTGGCTGCTCAATACGGTACAGGCCATCGGCGGGGCCAGCGGCAGGCTGCAAACCCTCCCGGCAGCGTCTGGCAGCGGAGCGCTGGCCAAAAAAGCCACCAGCGTCCCGCTGCGGATTTCGCAGCGGCTGCTTGCGCTGCTTGGCCCGGCCCCGCTGGACGGCCTGACCCCGGTCACCGCCGCCGCTGCCGCCGCGGTCTCAGTCATACTCGTGTCTCTGGTGACGACCCTGTTGTGGACGTTCATCTCCGTGGCTGTTTCGCTGTTGTTCGTTCTGCTGCTGGTCGGCGCAGTGGTGTGGGTGGTGTATTACGTGTGGAAACAGAATAAGAATTGATGGATAGCGGCGGGCGCGGCGAAGCAATTTTGCCACGCGGACCGTTGGGCTGGTGCAGTCGATCGTACCCGAGACTGTAACTGGTGATGAATTATTTCAAAGGAAACGAATTGAGACTTTACGATACCGTAGTGGACCTACCTGAAAGCACGAAGTGGATCATAAGCGCGGTTAAAGGCCAAACGAGACCCGGCGAGCCGGGCCAGGAGAGCTGGTAGCCATGGCCTCGAAATTCTGCTCGCTGTGTGGTAAGCCGCTGACCGGCATGGTCCACGTGCTGCGCCATCCGCGCTGGGCGGATGGGCAGGCGCTGCGCATCTGCACGACCTGCTCGCGCGAGCGGGCGCGCTGCCAGGTGTGCGGGATGCCGCTGGCCGAGGCTGCTGGCGAGCAGGCCTGCCTGACCTGCCAAGCGTTCGCGCCGCGCTGCCTGGCGTGCGGCCAGTTGGTGCGGGGGCGAGCGCTGGTCGTGGACGGGGTGGGGCCATACTGCGAAGACTGCCACCGGTCGCGCCCGCCGTGCGATACGTGCGGCGCGCCGCTGACGGATGAGCGCTGGCTGCTTTCGGATGGGCGCGTCTTATGCGCGCGCTGCCACCAGACGGCAGTGTACACGCCAGAAGAGGCCTCAGCGCTGTACGCGGAGGTGCAGCAGGTAATCACCGCCAGGCTGGGCCTGCGCCTGAACATCCCCACCGGCCTGGCGCTGGTCGACCGGAACCAGCTGGCCGAAATCCTGCGCACCCAGGCCGACCCGGACCAGGCGCTCGAGCCGGCTCAAACGCTTGGCATCTATATGCGCCGGGGGACGCGGCGGGGCATGTATGCCCAGACCGGTCTCCCAGAGATCGAGTTGATCCACGTGGTGGCGCACGAGTACGCCCACGCCTGGCAGGGAGAAAAATGCCCGCTGCTGCGGGCCCCCCTCCTGCGGGAGGGATTTGCCGAGTGGGTGGCCTACCACGTGCTGGCTTACTACCGGCACGAGCAGCGCATGCTGGCCATGCGCCGGAGCCCTGAGGATATTTACCGCCAGGGATTGGAGGCCATGCTGGCGCTGGAGGCGCAGTCTGGCCAGGCGGCGGTGATCGAGGCCTGCCGCAGCAGCGGCAAAGCGAGCCAGGCGGCGACCACGGGAGGGCGGCGGTAAGATGGCTGCTCCTTTGATTCTCACCGCGGCGTTGAACACCAGGGTCGTGCCCTATACCGGGCAGGAGCGCCTTGTTTACGCGCTGCTGGAAATCGGCGGGGGCGAGCCGGCCCGCGCCCTGCCGCTGGACCTGGCGCTGGTGATCGACTGTTCCGAGTCGATGCGGATCAAGCTGGTGACGGCAGAGCAGTTCGCCGCCCTGGTGAGCAGCAGCCCGGCCAGCGAAATGCTGAACGACAACGTCCCGGCCTGGCGGATCGAGGAAGTTTCGCCGGAAGTGGCCGAGCGTCTGCCAAGCCGGTTAGGATTTGTCCAGCAGGCGCTGGGGGCGGCGGCTGAGCTGCTGGCGGGGGAAGACTGCTTTTCGCTGACGGGCTTCGCCGGCGATGCGCAGGCGCTCCTGCCCACGCTGCCGGGCAGCCAGCGCGCCCGGTTGGCCAGGGCCGCCGAGGGGCTGGCAGCTTTTCGTCTGGGGGAAGGCACCCAGTTGAGCGCCGGGTTGGCGCTGGGCTGCCGCAGCCTGGGTGAAATGCAGGCGCAGGGCCGCGCGCGCCGTCTGCTGCTGCTGACGGATGGCTTCGCGGAAGATGTTCAGGCCTGTTATGACTGGGCCGCGCGCGCCCGTGCAGCCGGAATTGCCATCTCGACCTTTGGGTTGGGCAGTGATTTCAATGAAGACCTGCTGATCCCGCTTGCCGACCAGACCGGCGGGAATGCTTATTTCATCGAAGACCTGGGCCAGCTTCCGGCGGCGTTTCGGGGCGAGCTGGCCGCCGCCCGGCGCGGCGTGTACCAGAATGTGGAGATCAAGCTCCGGCTGCCGCGCAGCGTTTCCCTGCGCCGCTGCTACCGAGTGCGGCCTACGCTGGGCTTGCTCGAATCCGGCTTTGAGGAGGACCAGGCCAGCTACGCGCTGTTTCTCGGCCCGGCCGGTGGGCAGGAGAGCCAGGCCCTGCTGTTGGAATTTGTCGTCCCGGCCTGGGCGCCCGGACGGTACCGGTTGGCCCAGCTTGTCCTGGCCTGGGATGACCCAAACCCGGCCCAGGGTCGGCCAAAACTGCGTATGGATGTTTTGGTGGAAGTGGTTGAAGGCGCACAGCCGGTGATGGATCCGCGCGTGATGAACCTCGTCGAGCGCGCCAATGCCTTCTATACCGGAACCCGGGCGCTGGCTGCCGCCCGCAGCGGCAGCGGGCAGGCGGCCCGCCAGCTTCGCCAGGCCGCGACCCGGCTGCTGGCGGTGGGCGAGCAGCGCCTGGCGGAGACCATGCTCGCCCAGGCCGAAGCGCTGCAAACCGCGAAGCCATTTGATCCGAACGCCACCAAGCGTCTCAGCTATGCTACCCGACGCCTTAACGAAGCATCTGGTGAAGGATAAAGTAGAAAGGGGTTTCTTTATGGGAAATAAGACCTGTCCGCACTGCCATTCGCCGGTGAAGGAAACAGCCCGTTTCTGTGGCAATTGTGGCAAAGCGCTTCCTCCCGCAGCGCCTACCCAGCAACTCCGACCGGCCGCTCCGCCACCCCCAACGGCTGCCAGGCAGGGCCCGCTGCCTTCGACCTCGTCCCTTTCCGAATGGCTCGGACGGTTCACGCGGACGGCGCAGTCGGTAGGCAGGAGGACATCCGAGATCCTCAATGAGTGGGCCTTCACAGCCCAACCGTATATCGAAATCGACCGGAATCCCTTTCCCTTCGCGACGGACAGCGGCGAGCTGAGCGTGGAACTGCTTGGGAATCCATACCTGGACAAGCGAAAGCGCTTCAGGTTTTTCAAGGGGCGCCTGTTGACCTGCCCGAATGGCCACATTAACAACCGGACTGGCCAGGATGTTTGCGAAGTCTGCAAAGCTCCGCTGAATTACATCTGGGTTCATGAATATTACCCGGCTCGCCTGGTGGAAACGAGGGAGCAGCGGGAATATTTGAGGGATGTCAGCACCAGGATTCAGGGAGTGCTGCCGCAGCACTTCGTCGTCATGAACGGCGTCACCCAGATTGTTCTGAGCGAAATGCCCGGCAAATTCGACCGCCCGCTGGCCATCAGTCCCCCTGTTCGCTTCGGCAAGAAGGATATCGTCACGCTCGTTACGCAGGTGGGCGAGACGATTGCCAGCCTCCACCAGTCAAAAATCACCTTTTTTGACCGGTCGGTTTTCTCTGACCCGCTGGAACCCCTTGGGCATCTCAGCAGCAACGGTACGGCAATCATCGACCTCGGTGGGTGCGATTGGCCAGGGAGCGGGAAGACGCTCCAACCCCGCGAAGATATTGCTTACCTGGGAAAGCTGCTCTTCTTTCTGGCAACCGAACAGGAGAATTATTCATCCCCGGTGGCCAATTCATCCGGGCTGCCGCCCAACGTGGTCGAAGTGATGAAAAAGGCGATCGAGACGCCCGAGCAAATCCCCTCGGTTCCAGCTTTCCTGCAAATGCTGCGGGGCTCGCCTGTGCCTGGGCGTCCTTCCAGGCCCCAAACCGCAGGCGCCAGCCAGGCTGTACCTGGGCCGCGCACCGGCCCGCCCGGCCAGGTCCCCCCCCAGCCGGCAGGCGCTTCGCCCACCGGCCCGATCATTACCCGAAGCCTGCGCCAGAACGCCGGTTATACCACCCATCGCGGTAAAGTCCGCGAGCACAACGAAGACTTTGTGGGCAAATACTTGCTGGGCATGGATCAAAACGCGGACACGTCCGATCTGGGCCTATACCTGGTGGCTGATGGCATGGGCGGTCACCAGGCCGGGGAGCTCGCCAGCCGGGCAGTGAATGAAGTCATTATCCAGCAGATCCAGGCCAACCAGGCTGCGCTGCAAACCGGAACGCGGATCAGCCGCGCCACGATCAACCTGGACGCGATCGCGGCGCCATCAGAGATTCTGCGCGCGGCCATCCAGAAGGGTAACCAAGTTCTGCTGCAGGTGCGGCAGAAGATCGGCGGCGACCGGGGCACAACAATCACCGCCGCGTTGGTGATCGGCAGCAAAGCCTATATCGCCAACGTGGGCGACAGCCGCACTTACCTGATGCGCCAGGGCCGGCTAACCCAGGTCACTCACGACCATTCGGTCGTAGACGCGCTAGTGCGCAGCGGGCAGATCAGGCCGGAGGAGGTGCGTAGGCACCCTCAGCGCAACCAGGTTTACCGCACGATGGGCGACCGGCCAAACGTGGAAATCGATCTGTTTACCGAGGATCTGGTCGCGGGCGACCGGCTGCTGCTTTGCTCGGATGGCCTGTGGGAGATGGTGCTGGACGCGCAGATCGAGCAGATGTTATTACAATCGAATACCCCGCAGACGGCCTGTGACAGGTTGGTCCAGGCCGCGAACGCGAACGGCGGGGAAGATAACGTGACAGCAATCGTCGTTTTGGTCGAATAAAAAATAGGAGGAGTTATATGTCCATTCAATTCCGCAGTACGTGCAACCGCACCACCGCCCCGGTCCTGAACACACCTCAGCTGATTTACCTGTTCCTGGAGTTGTTCCCCGGGCAAGAAATGGCCAATACCCGCATGCCGCTCAATTTTGTGCTCGTGTTGGATCGCAGCGGATCGATGGAGGGGGAGAAGATTGAAACCATGCGTCTGGCGGTGAAGGCTATCATCGACCTGCTGGACCCCAACGACGTGGTTTCGGTTGTGACTTTTGAAGGATCGACAAACGTGCTGATCCCTGCCCAGCCCGCGCACGACAAGAACGACCTCAAGCGGAAGATCGACCGGATCACCTCTGGCGGGGCGACCAATATGGCTCCCGCGCTCCAACACGCGCTCCGCCAGGTCAGCCAGTATAACACTGCCGATCGGGCAAGCCGGATTGTGCTGCTGACCGATGGCGAAGCAACCGACCGAGAGGATGACTCGCGCGCGCAGGCCGACCAGGCCGGGGCCATGGGTATCCCGATCATCGGTCTGGGATTTGGCCAGGGCTGGAAAGAGGATTTTATGATCGACCTGGCCGACCGCAGCATGCTGGCTGCGCCTGGCAGTCACACCGGGCATGTTGAATTCATTGCTAGCCCCGATCAGGCGATGTCGATTTTTCAACAGGTGTACCAATCGATGCAAATTGTGGCCCAGAACACCGCCTTGGTCATCCGCATGGTGCAGGGGCTGGAAGCACGCAGGGTCTGGCAGGTTGTGCCGATGATTAAGGACATTGGAATGAGCGCCATCCAGGGGCGCGCGATTAACATCCCGGTAGGGCAGATGGAACAGGGCGGGATGGCCTTCCTGGTGGAGATGATGCTTCCGCCGCGCCAGCCGGGGAACTTTCGCATCGCCCAGGCCGAGGTGATGTATGACCTGCCGGGCCAGGGCCCGCAGCGTCAGAACTCCGACGTGATCCTGCAGTTTACCACCGACGCTTACCTGGCGAACCAGCTGGATGGGCGCGTGATGAATATCGTTGAGAAGGTGCAGGCCTTCAAGCTCCAGACCCAGGCGCTGAATGATGCCGAGATGGGGAATACCGGCAACGCCACGCGCAAGCTGCGCGCCGCAGTCACCATTCTGCTAAACCAGGGTGAGACGGAACTGGCGCAGCAGATGGAGCAAGAAGCCAACCGCCTGGAGCAAGGCGGGCAGATCTCTAACGAGGCTAAGAAGACGATCAAACTTACCAGCCGTAAGACGATCCGGCTGTCTGATTAAGGAAACGGTTATGCCATTTTCTACTGGTCAGGTCATAAACAATCGCTACCGGATTGTCAGGCTGCTTGCCAGCGGTGGATTCGGGATGGTTTACCGCGCCTGGGATATGACGTTGAACCACGCCTGCGCGTTAAAAGAAAGCCTGGCCCAGACGCCCGACGTGCAGCGCCAGTTTACCCGCGAAGCTAATCTGCTGGCCCAGCTCAGCCATCCAAACCTTCCGCGGGTCACCGATCATTTCACCATCCCTGGCCAGGGCCAGTTCCTGGTGATGGATTTCATCGACGGTGAAGACCTGGAAACCATGCGCAAGGCCCAGAATGGTGCGCTTTCTGAGGCGCGGGCGCTGCCATGGATCCTGCAAGTTTGCGATGCGCTGACTTACCTGCACGAACAGACCCCAGCGGTCATTCATCGCGATGTGAAACCGGCCAACATCCGCATCACTCCCCAGGGGAAGGCGGTGCTGGTCGATTTTGGCATTGCCAAGCAGCAGCTGCCCGGGCAGGTCACCAGCACCGGGGCGAAGGCCGTCACGCCGGGCTATTCGCCGCCCGAACAATACACCGGCACCGGAACGGATCAGCGAACGGACGTGTACGCGCTGGGCGCGACCCTGTATACCTTGCTGACCGGGATTGTCCTGCCGGAAAGCATCAACCGGATCATTTCACAGGGCGGCAGCGCTCCAGCGTCGGTTATGCTGCCTGAACATGTGCGCCCTGGGATATCCAAAGCCGTCAGCGGCGCGATCATGCAGGCCATTCGCCCATCCCCAGCGCAGCGCTTTGCCTCTGTGGCCGATTTCCGCGCCGCTCTGCTGAGCCAGGCCGGACAGCGCGCTCCAAAACCGCGGCCCTCTGCGATTGCGCCGCCGGTCATCGCTCACCCGAAAGGCCTGGGAACGGCTTCACCTCTTCAGGGACCCGGGGCGGTTCCGGCAAAGGGCAAACCCCGTTCAAAAGTTGTGCTGTGGGGCGGAATTGCCCTGGCTGTGCTGTTGGTTGCCGGGCTGGTCGGAGCAGGTGTTAACTTTTCTCGCCAGTTTGGCAGCCAACCGACCCAGGTCGCGGGAGCAGTCTCAGCGACGGGTGTATCCAACCCGACCGCGGCTCTGCTCCCCAGCGATACGCCGGCGCCCAGCAGCCACACAGCCACCATGGCAGTGGGCCCGGCGACGCAAACCTCCAAACCAGGTGATTTGAAGACCCCGACAGGACAGGCCGCCAGCCCTGTAGATACGCAAACCCCTGCGCCAGGGGCCGCTTTTCAATCGCCCACGCCCCTGCCAACGCCTCAAGCGGGCAGTTTCAATGCGGTCAATGTGTATCAAGAGTCTTCCGGGACGAGTGGGCTGCGCGTTGAGCTGCTGTATCCCAACGGCGCGCCGATCAACGGCCGGTGGGTGGGTATTTACGAACAGACGGTGGATGTTAGCAACAATCCGCTGATGGGTGACCGGCTGGCCACCGGGTACACTGACAATAGCGGGGCGATTTTATTTGAACTGTCTCCTGGCACGCACGCGCTCGAGATATCGGATCTTACCGGGTATCCATGGGGCAGTCCGTACAACTATGAGGTTAAAGCCAGCTCCACGACAGTCGTGCGGGTCTCGCTTGGCGGGCTGGTTATCGGCCTGCGTAATGCCGAAGGCCAGCCGTTGAAAGGTCATTGGGTGGGGATGTACGTCCAGGAGCAGGATTTACTGGGCAACCCTGTCGTTGGCGACCGGGTTGCCAGCGCGTATACCAATGAGGGTGGGCTGGCAGAATTTTTACTTACCCCAGGCCTATATTCGGTTCAGATCGGCGATTTATTGGGAGAAGTGTGGGGAAACGAGCTCAATCACGCGGTTCTGCCGGGGCAAACTGACCAGATCCTTGTGACCACCGGCACGCTTCTGGTGGGCGTTGTGAATGCCGATGGGGAGCCGGTTAAGGGGGTGTGGGTTGGCGCGTATTATCAACGCCCAGACGTGGCTGGCAACCCGGTCTTCGGCGACCGGTTTATAACCGGTTACACCGACCAGACCGGATCGATCCGCTGGAACATTAATGCCGGCACGTATGGCGTGCAAATTGGCGACCTGACCGGATATAAGTGGGGCGATGAGATGAACCACACCATAACCAGCGGGCAGCAGACGACCATCCTAGTCGAACTGGGAAGGTTAGCGGTGGGCCTGAAAGACGGCAGCGGCAGCCCGGTTAAAGGCCGGTGGGTGGGCGTGTATCTCCAACGCCAGGATGCAAACGGCAGTCTCGCGAATGGAGATCGGATTGCCACCGGGTACACCGATGCAGCTGGATTACTCACGTTTAACCTGACAGCCGGGCATTATGTGGTTGAGGTAGAGAATGTGGGCACGCTCATGGATGTGATAATCGAGCCACGCCGTGTTACGGGCACCGATGGCATCACGCAATCCTTCCGGTAGACTAACCAACGGCAAACAGGAGGAAGCATTCGATGACGAAGTTCTGGCAAATATACTACAACATGGTGCTGGGCGCGCTGGGGGGGCTGCTGGCCTGGTTGGTGATCGGCCTTATTGCCACCAGCGCCTGGCCGGTGCATGCTGCAAACGCCTTCGTCGGCGCGGGCATCGGCGCAATTCTGGGGGCGGTCCTGGGTTCTGCCGATGGAATCATTATCAAACGCTCGGCTCAGCGGGCAGGGCTGGGCGCGCTGAGCGGTGGGCTTGTTGGGATGGCTGGCGGCGCACTCGGGTTGCTATTGGGCGGGTTGTTGTTCGTTTTACTGCAAGGCGGGCTGATTCCGCGTATGCTGGGGTGGATGCTGATGGGCCTTGCGCTAGGACTGGGACACAGCATTCTCAGCCGCCAGGCCAGGCGGATCAGCTACAGCCTGGTTGGCGGTACGCTGGCCGGGTTGGCCGGCGGGGCGCTGTTTGAGCTGCTGACCCAGGCCTTCCTGGAGAACAGCGGCGAAGCCCAGGTGTACCTGGGCGCGCTGGGATTGGTCTTGATCGGCGCTTGCTTGGGCAGCATTATTCCCCTGACACTCGAAATTGCTCGCGAAGGACGGATCGTAGTTCTAACCGGGCGACGGGCCGACATGGTGATCTCGGTCATTGGCGCGACGGTGATCGGCGCGTCAGACGCCTGCGAGGTATTTATCCCAGACAGCATGGTGGCCCCCAAACAGGCGGTGGTAACCCGCGCCCCGGGCGGTTTCACGATCGAGAATATCGGCGACCGGGCTTTCCTGGTGAACCAGGCCTCGCTCAATCCTCACCAGAGCAGCCCATTACCGGACAGAGCAATGATCCAAATGGGCAGCACTCAGCTGCAGTTCAATGCCCGCTAAGGAGGATTTGATGAAAAAAAGCCTCTCCCTCCTGTTCCTCATCCTGCTGGTGTTTGCCGCGGCAGCACCCGCCGCGGCTCAGATTGACCAGGTAGAGACGATTGAAATCTCGCAGGTGGATGATTCCAACTTCCCCGAGATGACCGTCTATGTCCGCATCCTCAATTCCAGCGGACAGAGTGTGCCCAACCTCACTCAACAGAATTTTGAAATCACTGAGGATGGTAAGCCGGTCGATATTACTGGCTTTCAGAGCTCCAATGCTGAACCGGTCTCTACGCTGATGTTGATGGATATCAGCGGCAGCATGAATGAAAGCGGAAAGATAGACGCGGCCCGCGCGGCGGCTACCGAATTTGTCGATTTGATGCAGCCTGGCGATCAGCTTTCTCTATGGTTTTTTAATGCCCTGATCCTTAAGGCGGCTGATTTCACCCCCGATACTGCTCTGCTCAAGGCTGAGCTTAACCGGGTATTGGCCGTGGGAGGGACCGGCTGGTATGATGCGGTGGTAGAAGCTTCCAGCACGCTGGCCCAACGGAGCGGGCGGCGCAGCCTTCTTTTGCTCAGCGATGGGCAGGATACCGGCAGCAAGAATTCCTTCCAGGCCGCGCTGAAGGCTGCCATCGACTCCAAGTCGCCTGTTTACACGATTGGCCTGGGGCAGGGCAGGCAGATTGACGAGGGCGAACTGGGCCGGCTGGCCACGGAAACCGGCGGCACTTTCTACCTGACTCCTTCTGGAGACCAGTTGAAGGAGCTGTATCAGAAGATTAACCAGTCGACGAAAGATGAATACGTATTTACCTACACCAGCCCGCGTGCTGTGCCGGATGGCACGCGGCGGGATATAGAGATTAAGATCGGCAGCGCGAGTAACACGACAACTTACTCGGAAGAACATTTATTATATATCCAATCTGATCCGCTGGTGGCGCTGCTGGCAGCCCTTCCGCTGCTGGCGCTGCTGTTTGGGCCGTGGCTGGCGCGCTCGCTGGCTGGCAAATGGAAGCGGCGCGCTCCCCACCCGGTTCCTCCCGCGCAAACTCCCACGGCGACGCCAGGCCATTTGTTCTGCAATGCCTGCGGGCGTCCGGTGAAGCCTGGCGTGCGCTTCTGCAGCGCGTGTGGCGCTCCCACGGTGCCGCCGGCCATCCAAACGCCGGTCTACCAGCCACCGGCCTACCAGCCGCCGGCTAACCAGCCGCCGGCTCAGCAAACGCCACAGCCCCCGCCGGTTGCACCCGCCCCTAAGTTTTGCAAAGCCTGCGGGCATCCCATCCGGCCTGGCGTCCGGTTTTGCAGCAAATGCGGCCAGCGATTCTAGCAGTGATCTACAGGTGATATCAGGAGAGCCGTCGATGAATACAATTCCATGCCCAAACTGCCAGCGCCCCATCCGATCCGCCGCAAAATTCTGCGGCCACTGCGGCGCCACTCTGCCGGCCAATCTTGCGGGCGCGCAGCCGCCAGCCCAACAGGCGCCGGTCTACCAGCCGCCAAGCCAAACGCCGCAGCCTCCCCCCGCGCAAGCTCAGGACGCCAGGCCGCAGCCCAAAAAACGCCCTGCGCCGCCGAAGAAGCGCACGTCTAAGGAGGCTGCGGTTAACGTGACTTGCCCCGACGGCCACATCAACCGGCCAGGCGTGAAGTTTTGCGCCACATGCGGCAAGCCAATGCCAACCATCCCACCTCCACCACCGGTCCGCAAGCCGCGCTGGTGGCTGTTTGTATTGATTGGCGTGGTCATGGTGGCACTCATCGTTTGGGGTGTGCTGTCCTTCTGGCCCGGGCTGACTGGGGGGAGTGCGGAGCAAACGACTCCAACGATCGAGTCAACAATCGTGCTGCCAACGACTGCCGAAGCGCCCCAGGCCAGCGCCACACCGGCGCCAGCCACACCTACTCCCGATGAACAAAGTACGGGTACGGCCGCCGCGATGGCTACCGATACCGCACTGCAAATAAAAGCTACCGCTGACGCGCAAACATCGGCCACTGTCGCCGCGCAAGCCACGGCCGCTGCCGCTGAGCAGGCTGCTGCCACGCAGGTCGCGGTTGACGCCGCTCAGACCGCCGCTGCTGAGCAGAGCGCATATTTTATCGATGAAAAGTTTGACGGCTCGAGCAACCTGAATTATATCGGTTCGCAGCCGCAGGTGAATCCGGAGGAGAAGGAAATGGTGCTGACCGGTGAATCCCTGGAGGAAGACCGGGTAACATACGCGCAGGCATTCCCAGCCGCCGGTGTCGAAATCCGCTTCAGGATCGAGGTGGATAAAGGAGCGCTCGGTTTTCGGCTCGACGAAGCCTCCAACGGTGAGATGATTCCATTTGAGTTCGCGCCGTTCAGCATGGAGTTTACGGAAGACAAAATCGTGGTGTGCAATGATGGGAACCCATTCTCCTTTCCGCGACCGGATCCCCAGGAGGATGATGTGGTCGTCATCACGATCTCCAGAGATTACCTGGTGACCTGGCGGATCAACGATGATGATTTTGTCGTGAATAACCAGCCGCTATCTTTAAAAGCCGAGCAGGTGAGCGTTTCCTTCGCCGGCAGCGGCAAGTTGTCTGAATTCAAGGTCAAGCTCAGCCAATAATGGAAACCCAATGCCAGTTACCTGTCCGAAATGTTTCGCAGAAAATAAACCGACGGCAAAATTTTGCTCACTGTGCGGTCACCCGCTAACTGGGTTGGCTGCGGTTTCGCAGCCACCTGCGGCGCCGGTAAGCCGTTTGCAGCAGACCTCGTTGGTTTCTGCCACCCAGGCCCGTCTCTGCCTGCCCGATGGAACCAACATTGACCTTGAGCAGCAGAACACGATTGGCCGCGACGCAGCGCAGTGCAGCCTGTCCTTCCCTGCCGACAACCGGCTTTCTCGCCGGCACGCGCATATCTATGAAGCCAGCGGCGAATGGATGCTGGAGGACCTAGGCAGCTCAAATGGTACGTACCTGAATCAGCAGCAGGTTCAACAGCCGGTCAAGCTGCACTCAGGCGATCAGGTTGGCCTGGGCAGCTTGACCTTCATTTTCTTGCTGGGCAGCGCGCAGGCTTCGGGCCAGTCCATCGCGCCAGCGCAGCCCAGCCCGATCATCCCAACCATCCCGCCCGTCCCACCCGCGGCGCCGCCAATCAACATTCCTTATCCGGCTTCTCCTGCGCCTGCCCATCCGCCCCCGCCAGGCGGCTGGCGCACCTGGAACACGGCCCCTGCGGCCGAAGGCTACGTGAACTTGATCTCAGCCCGCTATACGATGAAGAAGAATGACCTGCTGAAGCGGGGCATCGCAGCCGCAGCCCTGGCGCTTTTGATAAGCCCGGCGGTGGCCTTTATCCCCCTGATGCAGGGCAATGATATCGCCGCTCGCGATCTGCGCATCGAAGACCGCAATCTCGGTCACATGGTGGACGCTATCATCCTGGGAGACATGATGGGCAACATTAACCAGGGCGACCCCGTCGCTATCTGGGGCAAAGTGCAGGGAGGGTTATTGGTGATGGATACGGGGTTCAATTACGCCACCCAGACCGAAATCAGGCTTTCTAAGAAATGAGAGGTAAAGCATGATGCCTTCCCACTGCCCTCACTGCGGTCAAATCCACTCCACAACCGCTCGGTTCTGCTCGATTAGTGGCAAACCCATCCTGGAGGCGCCGATTCGGCCGGCTTCTCCAGTCGGGTCATCCTACTACCAGCTGCACGGGCAGACCGGGATGCTGCCTGCGAATGCTTATCTGCATGGGCGCTATATCATTCATTGCAGAGTGGGGAAGGGCGGCATGGCTGCTGTGTACCGGGCTACCGATACGCGCACAACTGCTGTAATGGCGATCAAAGAAATGAGCGACAGCGCCTCAGCCGCGACGCCGGCAGACCACGCATACGCTTTGCAGTGCTTCAATCAGGAAGCGCGCTTACTGGCGACACTGCAGCATATCAACCTGCCCCGGGTGACCGACTTCTTCGAGGAGAACAAAAGGCATTACCTCGTTATGGAGTTTGTGGAAGGCGAAACCCTCGAAAAATTGCTGGTGAGCCGCGGGCGCGCCTTCAGTGAGGCAGAAGTGGTGCCCCTGGCCATCCAGTTATGCGATGTGCTCTCGTACCTGCACGGGCTGAACCCACCGGTTATCTTTCGCGACCTGAAACCTGCCAACATAATGGTGACGCCGGCCGGCCAGGTGAAGCTGATTGATTTTGGGATTGCCCGCTTCTTTAAAGCGGGCCAGGCGCACGATACCCAATCACTGGGCACGTATGGTTATGTCGCCCCCGAAGTGCTGGGTGGGCAGCAGAGCGAAACGCGCTCGGATATCTATTCGTTGTGCGCCACGCTACTT
The DNA here is from genome assembly GCA_964403875.1 of uncultured Anaerolinea sp. Taxonomy (GTDB): domain Bacteria; phylum Chloroflexota; class Anaerolineae; order Anaerolineales; family Anaerolineaceae; genus Anaerolinea. The sequence goes on from CAYOHX010000025.1 coordinate 27,203, forward strand.
CAGCTTTTGACCGGCATTGACCCGGGGGATTACATCGGGCGCGATCTGCCCGCGGCGCGAACGCTGAACCCGGCTGTGTCGGTGGAAATGGAGCGCCTGCTTCAACGCGGCCTTCAGCGGGAAAAGCATTTGCGTTTTTCCAACGCGGCTGAACTGCAGGCACATCTGTACAGACTGCCAGCAGCATCTGTCGGCGGCGCAGGGGCCGGGCCGCTGGTCAAGCATACCTCACGTCCCACCACCAGGCTAATTTTAGCAGCCGTCCAGTTGAGTTCCAGACAGTTGGCCGCTGCGCTGACCGGTATCATCCTGACAATTGTGGCGGCAGCCTGGATCCTGACGCCGGTTATGCGCAGAATGCCGATCGATTGGAATCTCTTTCCAATCTTTGCAGTCTTTGGCCCACTGGGCTTCGCTGCCTATCCAAAGCGCGGCATGGCAATCCTTGCGCACGGGATTCTGACTGCTACGCTACTCCTGACCATTTCGGCCCGCCTGGGGGATGGGTTTTCCCTCGAAGCTACGGCGCTGGCAATCCTGGCCAGCGGTATTTTTCTCGAAGGCTGGTTGTTCTTCTTGCCTAAGATCAAGGGCCAGGGCGGGCAAGATGCCTGGAGGCGCGAGCTGGCCTGGTATGCCTCGATGGGTGCGCCGGCGGTCCTGCTGTTCTATTACCTGCTGGCGCGCGGCCTGATCGGGATGAATCCACTCGCCTGGATATTTGGAGCGGGATTCAGCGGGCTGGGTTGGTTCTTGGGCGATCTGGTCAACCAATGGCTGCTCTACCGGCAAACCGGTTCCCGGCGCGTACCATAAAAAATGCCTGGAAGGAGATGCGTCCATCTATGACAAAAGAATGTCCACAGTGCAAAAGACAGCTTGATGACAAGGTGAATTTTTGCGGGGGGTGTGGTTTTCGGTTTGCTCCTTCGCCTGCGCCGGCAGTGGCTGGGGGAAGCCAGGCCGTTTGCCCGGCATGTCGAAAACCCTATTCGCCAGGCGCGAAGTTCTGCGGTCACTGCAGTATGCCTCTCACCACGGTCTGCGTGACCTGCGGCAGGCCCGTCAATCTGACGGCGAAGTTTTGCCCGCATTGCAGCCAGTCGCTCTCGCCGCTGGGCCCCGCGACACCGGCGACTCCTATCGGCCTGGGGACGGGCAAGCTGCCCGCAAAGGCGTTAGTTGCTAACCGCTACAGTATTGTCAGGCTGTTGGGCAAAGGTGGAATGGGCGCGGTCTACTTGGCAAATGATAACCGTTTTTCCAATAAGCTGGTGGCGGTGAAAGAGATGAGCACATCCAGCCTACAGACTGCTGCGGAAAAACAGACTGCCATCGATGGATTTAAGCGCGAAGCGCAGCTTCTTTGCACCCTCGATCACCGGAATATCCCCAAGGTTACTGACACCTTTGAAGAAAATGGCAAACAGTTTCTTGTGATGGACTATGTGGACGGTGAAACCCTCGAAGATCTGCTGGATGGGCGAACGGGTCCGTTCTTGGAAAGCGAGGTGCTTGGTTGGGCGGAGCAATTGTGCGACGTGTTGACTTACCTGCATGGACTGACCCCGCCGGTGATCTTCCGCGACTTGAAGCCCGGCAACGTGATGATCCTGCGCGACATGAAGACGGTCAAGCTCATCGACTTTGGCATTGTCCGCTTCTTTAAACCCAGCTCACAGACCGATACGGTGAAGCTTGGCACACCAGGGTACGCGCCGCCCGAACAGTATGGAAAGGGTGGGCAGTCAGATGCGCGATCGGACGTATATGCGCTTGGCGCGCTGCTTCACCACCTGTTGACGCTGCGCGATCCAGGCAGTGACCCATTTAAGTTCCCATCCATAAGCTTGCACAATAAAAAAGTCTCCTCCCACGTTGACAGCGCGATTGCCAAAGCCGTGCAGCCTCGGCCCGCGGACCGCTGGCAGACAGCCCATGAATTCTTCGCCGCTTTGCAGGGTCCAAAAGCAGGGCAGCAGACCTCCCTGTTTCCCGGTCCACCGCCCATGGTCCAAAGAGCGCCTGCCCCGGCGCCGCAGGGAACCAGTTTCTCTCCACCAAGCCTGCCAAATCCGCCTCAGAGGCAGATTGTCAACCCACCGCAGCGCGGGCTGGCGCCTACCACACCTGCCAGGCATGGCAGCCGGATTGCTGCCTCATTCATCGATGGCTTAATTCTCTCGGGGATCGGGCTGGGGTTCTACCTGATATTCGGCGGCAGCTATTCGACGGATCCCGCCTGGGCAATCCTATCCATAGGGGCCAGTCTTCTGTACTACACGCTCAGTCATTATTCTTCCGGGAGCACCATCGGAAAGAAAATGACTCACCTGAAAGTGGTCCGGATGGATGGTAGCAAGCTCACTTTCCTCCGCAGCCTGTGGCGCTATGCCGCGTACGTTGTACCGGTGACCGTGCTGGGATTAGTACCGGTGATTATGTTCTTTTCGTGGCTGATTCTGTTGATCCCGTTGTTTAATCCCGACCACCGCGCGCTGCACGATTACGTGGCCGACACAATTGTGATTGAGGATTAACCTGATGACGTTCACTCGTATAAAATTATGCCCCCAATGCCAGGCAGAAAACCGCGACAGCGCCAACTTCTGCAGCGTCTGCCGGACAGCGCTTGGCTCGGTCGTGCCGGTTACCCGAGGACCAGCCCAACAGCCGGGCGCCACGGTGGTTGGCTTGCCGCCGGCTTCAGCCTTTCATCCGCCGGTCCAACCAGTTCCCCTGTCTGCCGAGTTGCCGGCCGTTCCGCCGGCGCCATCGCGCCACAAGTTTTGGGCGGGATGGCGTGGGGCCAGGGTAGGCTGGTCATTCTGGCACGGGCGTGTGGCGGTCGAAGGACGCGTGTCCGCAGTGGATCCGGCCCGCGACCTGCCGCTTCCGTTTGACCCGGGCCGCTTGCTGGTTCTGGCGTCGGTGGGGCTGGTGGGACTGGGTTTACTGGTTGTGACCGCCACTGTTGCGTTGGTGCTGGCCATTGTTTTGCTGGTGCTTGGGATTGGCGGATTATGCGTCATGCCGGTGCTGCTGCCGGTCATTGGCGCTGCGCTCTACCCAATCTACAATGCCCTGCGCGGGCGCCGCATGGCTCCAATGGTTGAAATGCGGGTCGAAGACGCCTGGACCGGCCAACCTGCCAGCGTGATCCTTTTCCTGGGACAGGGTTCTTCGAACGTGCGCCTGGGCGACAGGGTCCGGGTATATGGCTCGCGAATGCTCTTCAACAGCACCATCCGCGCGACGCACGTGGATGTGACCGAAACTAACGGGCTGCCTGCCCACTACGGCGTGGATGGCTTGCGCCCCTGGCCGGTGTGGATTGGGCTGCTGACCTTTGCGCTGGTGCTGGCCGGGTATTGGTGGCTGTTTACAAATGGGATGCTTGCGTTCTAGGGGGAAAAATGCCATTAAGTCCATCGCAAGTTTTGAATAACCGCTATCGGATCGTCAGGCTGCTGGCTACGGGGGGGTTCGGCACGGTTTATCGCGCCTGGGATTTGCAAAATCAGTGCGCGTGCGCCGTGAAGGAAAACCTCGATCAAACACTCGCCTCTCAGAAGCAGTTCGAGCGCGAGGCGGATATTTTGATGGGGCTCAACCACCCGAACCTGCCGCGCGTGTTCGAGCATTTCCGGGTTCCCGGGCAGGGCCAGTTTCTTGTGATGGATTTTATCGATGGCGAAGACCTCGAGACCATGCGCAACCGCAGCGGCGGGGCGTTGGCCGAAGCCGTCGTTCTACCGTGGATCCGGCAGGTGATGAACGCGCTGACCTATCTGCACAGCCAGAACCCGCCGGTCATCCACCGCGATATAAAACCTGCCAATATCTGCATCACTCCCCAGGGCAAGGCCATCCTGGTGGATTTTGGGATTGCCAAGATGCAAGGCACAGGGCATACCACCACGGGCGCCAGGGCCGTAACCGCCGGGTATTCGCCGCCTGAGCAGTACACCGGCAGCGGCACGAACCAGCGTTCAGACATCTATTCTCTGGGAGCTACCTTGTATACCCTACTCACCGGCCTGGAGCTGCCAGAAAGCGTCCAGCGGATGATGAGCCAGGGGAAGACCCAACCACCCCACCTGCTGGTTCCGGGCGTGCGGCAGAAGGTCAGCCTGGCAATCATGCAAGCGATCCAGCCGGACCAGTCTCAGCGATTTGCCGCGATGAAAGACTTCGAAACCGCGGTTTTTGGGGCAGCGCCAGGCCAGCCTGGCGCGCCAGCCTGGCTGGGCAAGGCGCTGGCCGCCGCGGGCGGGGTTGCGGTGCTGGCGGGCCTGGCGTTTGCCATCCCGAAGATACCGGGCGTAACGCCACAGTCCACCATTGCTGCGGCCAGCCCGACCCCCATGGCGAGCGCCACCGATCTACCCGGGCAGGTCTCTGCCCCAACTGCCAGGCCGCCCACCGCGACAGGCGTTCCCAATCGCCCTATTGCCACGCGCGCTCCCACCACTCAGCCCGCGCTGCCGACCCCAACGGCCAGCCCCGCGCATACAAAGGATCCGAACGCGCCGCCCGGCATGGTATTGGTCCCCGCGGGATCTTTCTGGATGGGCGTAACCGAAGCGGAGATGAAATGGCACGTAAGCTCGTGCAACCGTTACGCGCGCTGCAGCGAGGTGGATTACAAGGATATGGTGCCAAGGCATTCGGTGTCACTGGATGCTTTTTATATCGACATCTATGAAGTGACCAATGCTGATTACCGGCGCTGCGTGGAAGCGGGCAAGTGCGGCAAGCCAGACGCCGAAAAGATCGACCGCTACCTTGAGCCTGATTATGCTGACAATCGGGTCAACGATCGATCGCCTGTGGTCGCCATTTCCTGGACGGATGCGAAGAATTACTGCCAGTGGGTGGGGGGGAAGCGTCTGCCCAGCGAGGCCGAGTGGGAACGAGCCGCGCGGGGAGACGAGGATTACTTTTACCCCTGGGTGAAACGCCCTGAGGGCACTACGGCCCAGGATGTGTTTGGCGGGAAAATCCCGCGCGCGAACTTTTGCGATAACGGCTGCCCCATGTTGAACTGGGATGAAACCCGTCTATCTGATGGCTGGGTTGGCCCCGCCCCCATTGGCAGTTATTCCCCAGGGCCTTTTGGCATGTTCGATATGGCTGGCAATGTGAGCGAGTGGACCCAAGATGTTTACGCCGACGATTTTTATCAGAACGCTCCTGCGCAGAACCCGGTGAATGAGGCGAGCGGCCCCTGGCGGGTGACTCGGGGAGGCGGCTGGAACAATGGCATCTATCATATCTCGGCGGTCTACCGCAGAGGAAAAGACCCGCAAGATGCCGAGGCGTTCATCGGATTTCGCTGCGTGAAAGATATTCCTTGAGGAAGGTAGTCCATGCCCCTGGGAAACGGTCAGATCTTGAATCAACGCTACCGCATTACGCAATTGTTAGCTGTCGGCGGTTTTGGGGCTGTCTACCGGGCCTGGGATAGCCATTTAAACAGGGACTGCGCGGTAAAAGAAAATTTGGAGAATACACCAGAAGGGCAGGCTCAATTTATTCGCGAGTCCGGTTTGCTCGCGAACCTGAGCCATCCGAGCCTGCCCCGGGTGATCGATTACTTCATGGTGCCAGGGCAGGGACAATACCTGGTTATGGATTTTGTTGAAGGCGAAGACCTGGAAACGATCCGCACTGCGAGCGGCGGCGCTCTTCCTGAGAACCAGGTTTTATCCTGGATGCGACAGGCGTGCGAGGCGCTGACTTATCTCCACAATCAACAACCCCCAATTATTCACCGCGATATCAAGCCGGCCAATATCCGCATTACGCCCCAGGGGCGCGCCGTGCTGGTGGACTTTGGCATTGCCCGCGAGGTGGCTGGTGGTAAGACGACGCGAGGCGCCCGGGCTGTAACGCCCGGGTATTCGCCGCCAGAGCAATATACCGGGGCAGGGACCGACCAGCGTTCCGACATCTACTCGCTTGGCGCGACGTTTTATACACTTCTTACCGGAGTTGAGCTGACAGAAAGTATCCAGCGCATGATGGGGCCGACCAGGACGACCCCACCGCATCTGCTGCGGGCCGGGATTTCCTCCGGTACCAGCCTGGCCATCATGCGGGCCATTCAGCCGGACCGGAGTCGGCGTTTCTCGACGATTGAGGACTTCCTGGCCGGGTTGGATCATTCGGTAAACGGCAGACCACTCATTGACAGGTTGGCCTGGTTTGTGGGGCTTGCCATCCTGATCCTCTTGTTGGGTTTTGTGGGGACACGGTTCGTGAAACCAACCCCAATCCTGACTGCCACACCTACCACAGCGGTAAAGCGATCCTCAGTTCAGATACAGGAGACAGCGCCGCCCACGGCCAGGCCAACTTTGAAAAGCACTGAGACACGCTCTCCAGACCCTTCTCCTACCGTTGGGATTATTTTGCCAACAAATACCCGAACCATTGAACCGGCGGTCAGGGTAACGGATTCTGGCGCGAAGGTTGTTCGAATTCCGGCCGGACCATTCCTGCAAGGGAGCAACGTGGAATTGGCTCAGAACGAGTGCCTGGAACTATACCCGGGCGGGGCCTGCGCTGCACAAGATTATCTCGATGAGACTCCTATCCATTCTGTTTATCTAAAAACTTTCTGGATCCATCAAACAGAAGTGACGAATGCAATGTATGCCAGGTGCGTGGCGGCGGGGAAATGCCAACCTCCGAAAAGGATACGGTCAAACACCGTTTCTGATTATTTTCAAAACCAGCAATATGCTGAATACCCCGTGATCTACGTTGCCTGGCAGGATGCCGCGAATTACTGCGCCTGGCAGGGAGGGCGCCTGCCAACCGAGGCTGAATGGGAAAAGGCAGCGCGCGGTGAAGACGGCCGCCTGTATCCCTGGGGAAATGAATTCCAGGGCGGCCGGGCGAATTTTTGTGACTCTGCCTGTCCATTTGAGTGGGCAAACAAAAACTTCTCCGATGGATTTGCAGATACTGCCCCGGTTGGCCAGTACCCTGACGGGGCAAGCGTGTATGACGTTCTGGATCTGGCGGGTAATGTATGGGAATGGACGGCAGATTGGTATGCAGAACGGTATTACGATTCTGCACCCGGCGATAACCCACCTGGACCCTCGAAAGGTACAGATCGTGTTATTCGCGGCGGCGCCTGGAACTGTGTCGGCAGCATTTTAAGGGGAGGCACCAGGATGGGCGAAAAACCAGGTGAGGGGTTTTACAACGTCGGTTTTCGGTGTGTGTATGATGATTAATTCATTTGTAACTACTCAGCCACAGGGTGGAAGAGGCGGGTTTTGTCCATTTATTATCGTGGCAGGAACCGATCTTGATCCGAAGTCAGAAAAACTTAGCGTTTGAGGGGAATGAATGCCTTTATCGACAGGACAAATTCTTAAAAATCGGTATCGAATTGTGCAAATGCTGGCAGTGGGTGGTTATGGCACCGTCTACCGCGCTTGGGATCTGAACCTCAACGTATCCTGCGCGGTGAAGGAGAACCTGGATAACTCTCCAGAAGCGCAAAAGCAGTTCACACGCGAGGCTGAGTTTCTGGCGCAGCTCAGTCACCCAAACCTGCCGCGCGTCACAGATCATTTTTCCATCTCTGGCCAGGGGCAGTTCCTGGTCATGGACTATGTTGCAGGGGACGACCTGGAAACCATCCGGATGCGCCAGGGCGGCAGGCTGCCAGAGGCTCAGGTGCTGACCTGGATCGAGCAGGTCTGCAAGGCGTTGATTTACCTGCATACGCAGACTCCGCCCATCATCCACCGTGATATTAAACCGGCCAACATCCGGATTACACCGCAAGGCCAGGCTGTGCTGGTCGATTTTGGCATTGCCCGGCAGGTTGCCGGGGGAAAGACGACCGTAGGGGCGAAGGCTGTTACACCAGGGTATTCACCGCCGGAGCAGTATACTGGCGCGGGCACCGATGCGCGTTCGGATATCTATGCGCTCGGCACCACGCTGTACACGCTGCTTACCGGGATCGAACTGCCAGAAAGCATCCAGCGTATGCTGGCAAAAACCGGCACCCGGCCGCCGCATGTTCTTCAACCTGACGTATCGCAGCCGGTCAGCCAGGCCATTCTCAAAGCCATCAATCCGGACCCCGGATCCCGCTTCCAGACAATTGACGCTTTCCTCAAGGCATTGAAGAGCAAGCGGGCGCCGGCCACCAGGCGTGTTCCAGGCAGGCTGCTGTTTGCGCTGGCCGGCATCTTTGTGCTGGCCATCATCGGAATCCGCGCCGTCAATCCTCCTGCCGTCACGCCAACGCCCCCACCGGTTGCGGGCGTTACCCTCACAACCACGAATACTGTCACTGAGACAGCCGTCGTTCCCTCGATGACTTCAACTGCTTTATCGAACCCCGCATTGACGGTTACCCCAGAACTGGCGAGCGGCTCTACGCGCGTTCGAGATATCGATGGGATGGTTCAGGTATACATTCCGGCGGGGGAATTCATGATGGGATCAGACGACGAACGCTTCTACAATTCACAACCGGAGCATGTTGTGCATCTCGATGCCTTTTGGATCGATCAGACAGAGGTAACTAACGAGAAATACGCCCAGTGCGTCGAGGAAAGATATTGTTTTCGACCGAAGTACTCAACCTCTTGGAACTTTAACAACTATTACCTGGACTCCAATTATGCCAATTATCCCGTTGTATGGGTCTCATGGGAGGATGCAGAAAGGTACTGCGCCTGGGCAGGAAGCCGTCTTCCGAGCGAGGCCGAGTGGGAAAAGGCTGCCCGAGGGACTGATGCAAGGATATATCCATGGGGAAACAGTGAACCGACCAGAAGGATATCCGACATCCCCTATGACTCTGTCCCGGTTGGGAGTTTCAAAGACGAGGAGAGCCCATATGGGGTATTGGATATGACAGGAAACGTTGGCGAATGGGTGCATGATTGGTTTGACATTGGCTATTTTGCCCGGTCGGTTACTCAAAACCCGTTGGGTCCTGTCGTTGGCGATGAGCGCGTGACACGCGGTTTTTTGAAGTACGCGGGAAATTATTTTGAGACCCCGGATGCGGTTCACCGGTCTGGCAGACCGGGGACTAAATCCGATTATCTGACAGGGTTTCGCTGCGCTTCGCCGACCGGCAATCTGCCTGCCAGACCTCGCTATACGGCGACCCCTCTTCCAGTGGATGATTCGGAACCAATGGCACCTCCAGAAAACACGGATGATGATGAAGACCAGTCTGACCTCCCAGGCACGCCAGTTCCTAATCCCACTGAGGATCCTTATCCTTACCCGGCGCCGGGTAATTAACGTATCAAAAGGAAAAAAATAAGGCTCTTTAACAGTTTCAAGGAGCTACTAAGGTAGCCAACAACGAGTGAAGTAGCGCCTTGCCGCAACGGCGAACATTGTGGATGAACTCGAAAAAGCCCAAGTACCAGGGCAATTTTTCCTGGGAAACACCCCGATGGGGATGCAGCCAGGAACGAAGCAGCGACCAAAAGCATTCCAGGATGTTGATGTGTACTTCATGGAAACCATCCCCATCCTCATCGCGGGCATACTCACCGGCCACATGGTTGACGGATTTGTGCTAAAAGCCCCAGCGGGGCACCGCATCATAAATGTCGTACTCATCGGTATAGATCATGCTTCCCGGTTGAATGGTTTCGGTAATGATCGGCTGGATAGTGATATGTTGGACATTGGGCAGCATCTGGATGACCACCTCGCCAGTGTGCTATAACAGCCCCAAAACGGGTGGCTTCTCGCTTGACAGCGTCCCCCGGCCACGCTTGCCGCGCAGCTTTCTGCGCCGTCCCTTCCGGCCCAGGCGGGCCACGACTTCCGGTTGACCTTTGTATCCAGCGGTAACGTAGACCTCATCGGCTTCCACTTCGCCGCTCAGCCTGACGGGTTTTTTTTACCACCACACCCTCGCGCAATTGGCTGGTCATCGCCTGCACATCGCTCACCGCCAGGCTCAGTTCGGCCGCAATCTGTTCATTGGAAAGGTTCAAGCCCATGAAGTACAGGCACAGTACCCACACACGCAGCGGACGATGATGCCCTTCAAAGATCGTCCCACTCAAATCGTCAAACTGCTGACTGCATGCCTGACAAAGGTAGCGTTGCCGGTACGAATACCGATCATGATGTCCACGTTTCTTGATCTTATTGGCGTTGCAGCTTGGACAGCGAACCCCATCTGACCAGCGCAGCTTGCGCACCACCTCGTAACACTTCGCATCATCAATTAATTGCTCAATACTGACCATGCCCGCATCTTACCACATCGCTTTTTGCACCACCTCCTTGAAACCAATTAAGAGCCAAATGTTTTTTGACGCCATACAGATCCGAAAGCGTTCTGACCTTCAAGCTTTAGTAAATTAAAGTGTCTTGTAATCAATCTTAGGGTAGAATCTTTTTAACTTTATCCATGAATCAGTATCATCATCCGCCAGTATCTAAGGTAGATAAAAGAAGTTTAGGGTTGATGGGAACCACGCAATTGCTTCAGACACGGGGTAATTTTCCGTGAGGTGAATTATAACTGTCCCGTTGGCATTGCTGAGACAAATGTCGTAGTCTTCCCGGTTCGGTTTATAACAAAAATTACAAGCCGGGAACCCATCAGTAGACCAGCTGGGTACCATAAGGTACGTCCCTCAAACGGATAATCTAGTACCGTATGGCCATATTTGAACAATGAAAGAAGGTTAAGGGACAAAAATAGCTTATGAGAATGAGGCTTCTCGAAATCCATCCACCGAGGAAAAATGACCACAACTGCCCTGTCGACACACTCAGAATTCAACCTGGTTAAAGTCGAAAAGCCACCTCTGGATCAAAATCCAGCTGCTGTTTACCTGGCCAGCCTCAAACCGACTGGCCGGCGTACGCAACAACAAGCCCTGGACACAATCGCCCGTTTACTGGGCGCGCCAGATTGTTTTAACCTGGATTGGCCTGCGTTGCGCTATCAACACACGTCCGCTATTATGGCGCGACTGGCTGAAACCTATAAACCAGCAACCGCAAACAAGATGCGCGTAGCGCTACGGCGTGTTCTAATGGAAGCCTGGCGGCTGGGACAGATGACAGCTGAGGAATATCACCGAGCAGCTGATGTAAAAGCAATTACCGGTGAAACACTACCGGCTGGTCGTGAGCTGTCACCGGGTGAGATCTCGGCGTTGATGACTGACTGCGTGAACGATATGACGCCTGCCGGTGCCCGCGATGCTGCCATCATCGCATTAATGTATGGTGTTGGACTGAGGCGAGAGGAAGTAACAACACTTGACCTGGCTGACTATGACCCAGGAACGGGCAAGCTTGTTATCCGCGGCAAGCGTTCAAAAGAACGCAATGGTTACTTGGTAGGTGGTGCAGTAGATGCGATGGCCGACTGGCTGGTTCATCGTGACGAAAATGCAGGCCCATGCGCATTTCGGTGAAAGCGCACAGCTTAAACGGCGGATGCCGCACAGTATTTGAGAGACGAAGGCTGACAGAGAAATTTTACATCAAGTGTGCGACATCGGGCGCTGCGATCTGAGTTTTCTTTGCGACTCGCCTTCGAGATGGATGCGCTGGGCGTTGTGGACCAGGCGATCGAGGATGGCGTCCGCCAGGGTAGGGTCTGGGATGCGCACATGCCAGTCCGTTACCGGCACCTGGCTGGCAATTAGGGTCGCAGAATGACCAAAGCGGTCATCCAGCACCTCCAGGATGTCCTGGGCATTTTGGACCGTAATGGCATCCCGCATCCAATCGTCCAGAACCAGCAGGTTGGTTTTGGCCAGAGAACGCAGCAATTGGGTGAGAGAACCATCCTGGCGGGCAATGGCGAGCGCGTGGAGCAGGCGGGAAGTGCGCTGGTAACGCACCGAGAACCCCAGCCGCGCGGCAGCCACCCCGTAGGCAGAGGCCAAAAAAGATTTTCCAGAGCCGGTGGAACCGAAAATCAAGATATTCTGGTGGCTGGAAATCCAGGTGCATTGCCCGAGTTCGAGGATGAAACGCCGGTCCAAGCCACGCCCGGCTGAGAAATCCAGATCCTCCAGGGCCGCCTGCATCGGGAACCCGGCCACGCGGATGTTGCGTTTGACCCGGTTCTCACGGCGTTGGCTGCACTCGGCATCCACCAGCAGGGAAAGACGGTCTTCAAAGGTCAAGTCCGCATATTGGGGATTGGCCTGCTGCTCGCGCAGTGCGGTGCGGAAGGCGGACAGGCGCAGTTCGCGCAGTTGGTCATCGAGGGTTTGTTGGCTCACGGTGGCTCCTTTACTGGTAGTAAGAACTGCCGCGCACGTTTTCATGCGCGGGCAGGACGGTTTCGGACGCCTGGACGGCCAGGCGCTCGAGTTCGGACTTGAGATCCCGGTAGGAAAGTAGATTGGCGGTCAACAAGACCTGGCAGGCCGTTTCCATTTGTAGATGCGGATACCGTCGCGCCAAATCGAGAATGCCCAGGCAGGCGCGGTAGGCATGCTGCGGGTACTGGCGCGCCTTCAGCAAGGCGGAGAAGTAGGCTTTTGTCTGCGGGCCGATTTTCTCTGCCTCCTTCAGCAGCCAATCCGGCCCCATTCCCGCGACAAATTGGTGATTGGCAGGCATGTGTTCCGAGCGGGTGGAAAAACGCCCCTTGGCCTGGCTGCGTGGGTGGATTGTCACCTGCTTGCCATTGTGGAAAATGGCGACCAGGCTTTCGCTGGCCCGCACACGCACCTCCTGGCGCACCAGGGTATACGGGGCGCTGTAGAAATGACCGTCGAATTCGACATGGTAGTCGATATTCACTTTGGCAGTTTTCCAGGCAGCGTATTCGTACGGGCGTTCCGGCAGGGGGCGCAGGGCCGGTTTGTCCAGTTGTTCGAATAATTCCTTTCTGGACTTTCCCATGTGCTGCATTTCCTTCTGGTTGAGCGCCTGAAGCAGCGGCGCAATGGCACGATTGGCCTCCCCAATGCTAAAGAAGGTGCGATTTCGCAGCGGGGCCAGTACCCAGCGCTCCACATTTTGGACGCTGTTCTCAACATGCGCCTTATCGCGCGGCTTTCGCACGCGCGCGGGCAGAACGGCCATATGGTAATACTCCGCCAATTCCTGGTAACTGGGATTGAGTTCCGGCTCGTAGCGGTTGGCAGACTTCACACCCGACTTGAGATTATCCGGGCAGACCGTTTGGGGGATGCCGCCGAAGAAACCGAAGGCCCGCACATGTCCGCCCAGCCAATGCGCAAGCTCTTGGGATGGTTGGATTTCCGTATAGGTATAGCTACTGGCAGGAAGCGTTGCCACGAAAACCGCTGCCCGGCTAATCTCACCGGTCTCGGGGTTGGTAATGGCAACTGTCATCCCGGCGTAATCCACCTGCATTTCCTCGCCCGCCTTGTGCGGCAGGCGCATGGTATTCGTGTGGGCTTTGTTCCAGCGCTGGTAATAGACGCGGAATTGCGTGAACCCGTACCCATCGGGATGCTTTTCCCGGTACTCCTGCCACAATAGCGTCAGGGTCACCCCGCGCTTGGATAGCTCCCGGTGAACCTCCTCCCAGTCCGGCAGCGGACGCTCGGTTTCTGGCTTGTTGCAGCTTTCTTCGGGGTATAACCGGCGGTAGAGTTCCTCGTCACTCAATCCTTCGGGCAGTGGCCAGCTCAGTCCAGCTTTCTTGGCCCGTTCCAGATATTCTCCGACCGTGCTGTTGGAAACCTGGCAGGCGCGTGCAGCGGCGCGGTTGGATAACCGTGCTTCATAATGTAATCGAATGACTTCCCGTATTTTCCTCACAGACAATCTCTCTTGGGGCATTGCATCCTCCTCAATGTTGAAGAGGCAGAATACCCGATTTTTGGGATTGTCAGCGCTTCGTTTCCCCCAGCAAAGTGTGCGACATGCACCGTTTAAGGTGTGCGGCTTGCTCCGTTTAACCTGTGCGACATCGACCGTTTAAGGTGTTCGCCTTCCGCCGTTTTTTGCAGGCCCACTTTTTCTTGCCATTAACAAGGGTGGGAAGATCCAACATGGCCATCGTGTAACTCCTCAAGCCATCTACAATCTTCTGTCCAAACGTGCTGAATCTGCTAGCGTGAAGCACTTCAGTCCGCACGATTTACGGCGCACATTCGTGAGTGATTTGCTGGAATCAGGGGCGGACATTGCTATAGTGGCTAAGATGGCAGGACATGCTGATGTGAGCACTACTGCAAGATATGATCGCCGGCCTGAAAAGGCTAAGCAGAAGGCGGCGTTACTACTTCACATCCCATATCATCGAAAACAATTGTGATCATAAACTGTAGAAATACTAGAGACAGCGGCTGGCATGCAACTTCAATGTCGGCATTACTAGCTAAGCCTCTGTGACTCTTGACTCGTTTTAGCCAAATACCTGCACAGATTTGATATCAAATGTTCATTAAGGACTACTTAGGCTGAGATAAAGACCATCACTATGGAATACACTGTGGGCTGTGCATAAATCTTCCAATAATTTCCATCTTAAAGAATTGCTCATTAGGCCAGATAACGTTTAAGGTATTCCCTAATTCTACAACCACTGTACCTGAACAAGGGCATCCACTACCGTTCTGAGAGTTCACCCCTAAGAAGGAAGCATTATCATGTATTAGTTTTTGAATTTCTTCCTGTACTTTCATGCCACTGTTTATGCATAATTTCGTTACTTGCGTACAGAGCAGCAATGTTCCACGTCTTTTTCTTATTTCAGCAAGGATGTCCGGAGATGGATGATTATAAGTGTTATTCGATCCTACAGAAATGACAACACACTTCGGGTCTACCTCGTCTAGAAAAGTACCAACGTCACTGTTCTTCCAAACCCCATGATGCGGAAACTTTAATACTTCATTTTTTATTAGGGATGGATAGTTTGTTCGCAGGAACTCCCACCCTGGAGGTTCAATATCACCTGTTAGCAATGCGCTCACCCCATCTTTAACTTGTATCACTATCGATAGATTATTCAGGCTCCCGGTTGCATAAAGTTCTGGAATGTCTTGATGCTCTGGGTGACAGAATGTAATTGACCTTTCTATTTTTGTGTCTTTTGGAAGTTTTTCTGGAGGAATAAGTTTCTTTTTATTTATGGGATCAATTGCCCAAGCTATTAATTGGTGATAAGCACTTACCTGCAACTGTCTGTCGCCATTTTGATCCGAGTGACCATCACTATCTCGTAATAAACCAAGTTTCTCAACTGGAAATGGTTTATCCCATCTAAATATGCATGAATCCCATTGGATGTTTTGGCGTTCGCAATTTTTTAGAAGACCAGTAACACCGGAGTAATGGTCTAAATGAGAGTGGGTGATGATCAAAGCGCGTATGCGGTTGATATTATTTGCTTTTAGGAAGTTCAAGACCTTAATGTAATCATTGCAGTCAACGATAACTGCCTCGAATGTATCAGGATCGTATACAATCGTTGTATCCCCTTGCCCTACGTTCAGGAAGGCTACACGTAAAAAGCTCATAGCTTATCCTAATTAAATTCGGTTGAAATTCTATCTACCAGCTCTTCTTCACTTAAGTAGGTAAATTCTTTATGCCGTATATTCCACCATTGCACTTGGTCCCACTTACCATCTTGAAATTCTCGTAAGGAAACATCTGCAGAAAAGAAGGCTCCTTTACGAAGCATCCAACCAGGCATCCTTTCATGAATTGGGAATAGGAATTGACCATTGATTCCATCGAACCAAACAGTAATGGTTTCTTTGAGAGGATCTACGCTATTAACTACGCCACTAACATAGATCATGTCCGCCAAGATCGGTGGGTAAACTTTTTCCAAGTGATTTATTGATTGACTATTCCACTCCATTACAGATTTGAGGATCTCAAAGGTTTTGTCACTTAACCGATATGCATCCTTAAGAATCGTATTAATAACCTCTTGCGCTTCTTCATTTGTGCTGCTCTGCGAAGCAGCTTTTTCGATCAATCTAACATTTTCTTCGATTATCCTGCAGTCGGCCTCTGAGAGATCCGGAACTATAATCCTTTCCAAGGTTTGTTTCTGAATTTTGGGATATTTATGTTGCTCAACAATCCAGGCATTACTTACATACCAATTTAAGACAGCGGCCAAAACCTCCAAGCTAATAGTTGGAGTTTTGGGTGTCAACATCCAAAAACTTCCTGAAACGTAAAATCCTCTCCGGTCTATAGCTGCTTTTGCACGCCTTCCCCAACTAGGATGGGAAGCCGATGAGAGCAAGACTTTTGGTGAATAAAAAATATATTCCTTATCTTTATCAGGGAAACGGGAATCCTTTCGCGGCTCTTCCAAATCATTGGGATATAAGATTTTGTCACCTGAATAATTAATACAAAATGGTCTTGGTAAGGTTTTCTTCGAATCGGATAACCAGGGAACTAATCTTGGATTAGGATACTCCTTCCATCGACGCTTTGTACCAACAGTTGCTCCAAGGTATATATTAGCCAAATCAGCCAGATATTTACATCCATAAGAAATCTCCCCCCATTTGTTGGGAGAAAAGATTGTTGTGTAATCTATTGTATACGTATTAATTTCTTTCTTGCTACTCAACTTTTTGCTTTTGTTACTCCATCCAAGCTGAGAAGGGACAATAACCGAATTCGTAAATGAATTAAGTTTCTCTAAGGAATTACCTTGAGACATTCGGACTCTAACTGGAATATCAAGAGGTTTTCCTGAATTCTCCCTTTTCTGAGCAAATAGAACCATCGGACTTACTGCAGCCTGATCTTGAAAAATATCCATTGGCAAGTCCCAGATTTCCATTAAATCGCAGTTTTCCAATATTGTTTTTCTCGCCAATAAGCTTGCTTGACCTATAGAAAATGACTTTGGCATCACCATGGCTAAGTAACCGCCAGGACGAAGTATATTCACAGCTTTTATTAGAAAGCTGTCAGCTTCTTGCATTCGCCTAAATTTACCTGTTTCTAGATCTTGTGTGACTGCACGTTTTCCTTGGTCTCGGGAACCAAAGAACTTAGGGTTGCCAACAATTACTGTTGGTACTCGTCCCTTCTGGTCAAAATGAAGAGCATCTTGATTTTCAACCTGCCAACTATCAGATAAAGATGTAGTAAGAAGAGCAACTCTCGCCAACTGAGCAGTAAATTCATCCTTGTCATTTCCCAGTATATGGTTATATAAAGGAATACTGCCCATATCCGGCAGTTGAGACAGCCGTTCAAAGCCTGCCACTAAAAAACTTCCCCACCCGCAGGTCATGTCTAATAAAAGCCTTTCTTCAGGCCGAACTGTCTCAATTGGCAGATTGTTCAAAATCAAACGTGTAAGGTATAGAGGAGTATCAAATCTCCCTTCCTGTTTTCGATACCCTCTATCTGGATAAGCACGCACATAAAGCTCACTAAGCATGTCAGGGGTAAAACTACTGTATGTAGCCTGCTGCAAAGTATGGTAGGCGTTTCTTAAGGCGTCTAGGGAAGCGGTATCCAGTTCAAGATTAAAATAGTTAGGGAATCGAGTAGAAGCAGCTTCATACACTAAGTCAAAGCTTGCTGCTCCATTATCCAAATTAGATCCTAGACGCCCCTTATGAGCTAGAATAATCGCCCCTAGCAATTTCACTGCATAATCAGTTATTTTTTGTTCCTCAAAGCCATTTCTTAATTGGTTGCGTAGATCCTTTACAGCAGCTGCAAATGTATTAGCTAGCACTTTGCAGGTAACATCAAGTGCAAATAATCTTAACTGAAAGGCGTTAACTTCAGAAAAAGTCTTAAAACTTGCTGTTCCGTTTTTAACAGCCGATATTTGTTCCGGATTTATATCGATACTGAACTTTTCGCAGAATTCGTAAAAACGTTCATATGGATAGCCTTCATCAAGCATGACAGCTTGGGTTTTTCCATTGGTGCTGATACCGAATGGAAGGATTCTGTTTTTTCTACCAATAAAAACAAATGGTGATCCTGAGAAGGCAAGGTGATCGACAATAAATTCTTGACTAAAATTCTCGTTTGGATCGAAATATACAGAGATGGCAGCCGTATCCAAATCATGATATACACTGCTGGTAAAGACTGCGTAATTTACTTTCTGTCGTCCGCCGGCGTTTTTTGAAGTAAATTCATAACCATTTTTAATGGAATCACTAGCAAATTTCAGCTCAAAGCCTCTGCTAATCTGGGTTTCGTATAGAGGGGGAAATGGTGTATAAGGTAGTGGGTCTTTTCCGACACTTACTCTAGTATCCATCATTTGCCCCTTGTAACTGTGGTAATGGAGAGGCCAAGATTGCGTCTTGATCCCCATATATAAGCTCAACTCTATGAGAAACTTGTTTAATGATCGTATCTAGTGGAAGGATTAGCTGTCCACCCCTCAACAAAGACATGATCTCAACAGCTTCATCGAATGTATACAAAACTGCTAAGATATCATTCCCATCAGCAACGATAATCCCGCCTGATAAGCCTTGATCAAAACTTAATCCAATCCGTTTACAGAATTCTTTTTGTGCTTTCTTGATACGCTGAAGTGAAATCCCTCGATCGCGTAGCTCTTTAATCGCCGCAACTGCAACTAAATTCGAAAACGAATAGAAAACTCTATGTTTTTTCTTGGTGCCTACCACAACCACATCTGGGGTAATAATCTCATTCTTAACCCAATAATCAAGAGTATCGTAAGAAACACCAACGATACTGGCAATTTGTTTGCCTGACCAATATTTCTCCGACATAATTGGCAAAAACCCCTTTATAACGAAAAACTTTGCCAATTACATTTTACGGCAGGTTTTCGAAAATACAACAGCCAAAGGGTAAGGTTATTACGGAAAATCAAAATGAATTGGGGTATCCTAGAACTTCTTCAAACCCTTCGGTGAGCATTTTCATAATGTATTTCAACTGATGAAGGTTAACGATTGCTTCATCGCACGGTAAATTTACACCTCGTTCTGCTTCCCCATATCTAAATGTTGTGGAATTGGGGTCATTTTCGGCAAACTGATCCAGAATGAGTTTTACATCGGGCCTTAATCTTGATCCCAATTGCCTTTCAAGTCCCTGAACTAAAGCTTTTAAATCGTGATTGGCTTTTTTAGGTCGAACAATAGCCTTTAAGAAAAGTTCTATAGAGTGCCGGTAGCAGAATAATATTGGGTTAGCAAATTTCCAAGGATCTTCGTTTTCTAGAGCTTGATCAGTCAGAACATCTCCGGCAAGTTTGTAAGATTGAGCAATCGCGGCCAGATCTGTTCCTATCCAACTTTCCCCAAAAACAACCGAGTATGTTGCCATTTCTTCGGGGCTGTTGGATATGGGTTGAAACAATGGCGCCTTCATATAGGCATCATGCAAATATCGTTCCTCATACTCTTCTGAAGAATTTAGTTGCCGATAAACATCAGAATAATCACCATCATCTTCTTCTTCCCACCAGTCTCTGGAGTTCGCAATTACCAAAATTCTTCTAATGTCCGACTGATCGAATATCCTTGGATGTCCTGCTTGTGGATGTACAGCTGCTGTAGAGAAATATTCCTTGAACAAGAAAAGCCATTTCTTTAACAGGTCTTTCTCAACGCCAATTAGCCTTGAAAGTTCTCCTATATGCATTTCTTTTGGAACCATCTGAACCATCCTTCAAAAGTGTGATAGTTGATTTACCTTCTTAAACTCTTACCTTAAGATACACTTGTGCATATCCAGGCATCATTTCCTTCGTCAACCCTCGTTATTATCCTTCCGCGATCTGTCATATGCAAAGGCCTAAACATATCAACACTGGTTGTTTCGTATAAACCGTACCTAGATCTTCTCTTCGACAACAGCTCTTTATCTACGCTGACCTGAGTACAGATGTTGAGAAATAGCTAATGGCGTGGAATATTACCTGGAGTTCACTCGATTCCTTCCTAAGTCACTGATAGCCCTTTTTTATCTTTAGCTCTAAAATGCGTTCAACGATTTTCTCAGCTTCTTCCTTTGTTTCGGTTTTGATTAAGCGTACCCGGTGATAGCGACTTTTCATGCTACCCCAGGTGATTACAACTGAATGCCGGTCTAGGAGGTTGGATTGCACATGGACTTCATAAAATCGGTGCATATTATTGGTGGGATCGCTGCGGATAAGTTTCATAGATCAATTGTAATAACGAAAACCGTTTGCACAAAATAAATGTAAATGCTATAATGACATTGGAATAAACGCGGCGCATTCTGCGCCAATCCCTCGGCTGGACCTTTTTCCCCTGAAAGGTTCAGCCGTTTTTGTTTCTGACCTGGAGGTGCAATTTGATCAACGACGTTGTGTTAGAGGGTATTGTCACCCGTGAACCGTGGAAATACACCGACGACCTGTTCTTCCGGCTGGCCACCTACCGTGATACCGATCTTCCCCCCAAACCGCTGGACGCTGAACGCGATCAGGCGGATTACATCAATGTGCGGGTCAGTGGTGGAGCAAATGGGTTGATGTCCATTCGCCGTGGGATGCGGTTGCGTGTGCATGGTTTCCTGCAAAGTAGGGATTACCGCGAATCGCTGAACGATTTTCTCGAAAAGGCGCGCAAAGGTGGGAACACGGCTCAAATCGACTTCGGTGAGGTGAAACCCGACCAGGTCTTGATCGACCGCAACACCGTCGAGATCGTTGCACGGCGTCTCATCGTTCTTGATGCAGGCGATAAGAAATAATGCCACTAACCGAATAAAGTAAGCACGCCGGCCTCCAGGCCGGAAACACCAGGAGGATCACAGGAGTGGACTGTCCCAAATTGGGCGGTCTTCCTACTGTCGATCCTCCTGTTCGTTTTAAGCACCTTAACAAACAGCCCGGAATACCGGGCTCATATCACAGGAGACAAACATATCGCTGCCCAGGTAGGGCAGCGGACCGAAGGGATGGAATTACCTTTCGATCTTTTCGGTGCGCTGCTCTGCATTTGCAGAGACACTGCGAACCGTAAGTTAGTGCACACACCTCGGTTGAAATCCCATACGTTGAAACCCATTAATAAGGAGCCACACATGATGATCTTGACCTTTCTGATCGCCATCCTGGCAGGAGCGATTCTGGTTCATAGCCTGCTCACGCTGCGTTATGCCATGAGCGAGGAATGGAAGCTACGCCAACGCTTGAATCGCTACCTCTAGGAGGAAAGTATGGCCGCTACCCCTGCAAACACTGGTTCGGCGCAAGAAGAACGGACGGCGCGAGCGCTGGAAGCGCTGCGCACCAATGCTTTCCAGATCGCCTCGGATGGTCAAGGTGCTTGGTCCGTGAAAAACGGAGGCAAGAGTCCTTACCTGGTGAAGCGTGAGGAAGGTAACTGGAGCTGCACCTGCCCGGATTTTACTCAACGAGGCCCGGCGATACGCTGCAAGCACATAGAAGCGGTTCGTCTGAGCATCGAAAGTGAATCCGGTGCGACTAATTTATCCGCAAATCACAAGGAGCAAATCATGAGCAACACATCGGATAACCCATCTGACCGCATCCGCTGGGAGCTACGCCAGCCGCTCGATATGTCCCGGGTGAAGCGCCGCCAGGCCCCCGGACTTGGCTCTGTTCCGTACTTGGAGGGTTTTGATGTAATCGAGCGGGCTAATGAGATCTTCTCGTTCGTCTGGTCCTTCGATCTCTTGAAGGAGCCGATGATCATGCGCTGGCAGAAGACGCAGACCTACTACAGCCAGCAGCACCGGCGCAAGATGCCCGTTCTGGACGATCAGGGTAAGCCAGTTATGGATGATGTAGGGATGGTGTGGGTTACAGGCAAAGTGACTGCCGAACTGGATGGCAAGACAGTTAGCCACGCAGACGTTGGGCGCTGTATCTTCTCTGGCGATACCCCGGAGGCGCTCGATATGGCAGTCGCCGGTGCGGCTACAGACTGCTTGAAGCGCTGCTTCCGCCAATTCGGTGAGCAGTTTGGAAATAGCCTCTACGATAAAGAGGTTGCCCAAACCGCTGGACTCGAAACGACGGGTCACTCGACCGGACAGCCAGGTGGGAATGGCCATACCTCTGCCCAAGTGGGCGGTAATGGCAATGGCTCAACTTCTCCATCTCGCAATGCGCCGGCCGCGTCGCGCTCGCCTGCTTCCAACACCCTTTCTATTGCCGATGCGGGCAAGGTAATTTTCTCCCTCAAACCGAAGTCACGCCCCGAACTGACTGGAAAAACATTGGCTGAACTGCAGTCGCTCGCGCCCGATATTCTGACCTGGTTGGCAAATGAATATAACGCCACCACAGAAACCCAGGCGATGAAGGATGCAGCTCAGGTTCTTGTCACCTCAAAATCGCGCGAGTCGAAAATCCTCTCGGAACTCGGCTTTGCCAACTAAAACCACGATTTCACAAAGGAGCAAACTATGTTTCACACCATCATCCTGGTCGGTAATCTTGGAAATGAACCGACCATGCGCTACACCCCCAGTGGGCAGCCGGTGACCACCTTTTCAGTAGCGACCAATCGTCAGCACAATGCCGAAAATGGCGGCGGCCCGGTGAAAGAAACCACCTGGTTCCGCGTTACGGCCTGGGGTAAGCAGGCGGAGACCTGCAACGAGTTCCTTCACAAGGGGAGCAAGGTGCTGATCGAAGGTCGCCTCACCCCCGACCCAGACACGGGCGGGCCGCGAATTTTCAATCGGCAGGATGGGTCGGCCGGCGCTTCATACGAAGTGAATGCGTCCACCGTGCGGTTCCTGTCGGGTAAGGAGAACGGCGAGGTGGATATGCAGGTGCATGGTTCCACCGTAAGTGGAAGCTACAGCGCCGGGTCGTCTACGCCCGATGATGATATCCCGTTCTAGGAGCGCACATGACCACAGGCCAGATTGCTTCAACGATTGTCACATTGGTAGAAAAACACCTGGGAACCGGTTTCGACCCGGTGACCGACGCTGCACTGGTAGGTGCAGTGGCTGAGTATCTGGAAGAAGAAGTGCTCGGCGCTCAAGTCACCGCAAGCCGCAACCTGCCTACGGTTGCTCTTGACCTTGACGCTGCCTTCGTCCGGTCCAACTAATCCAGATTTCCGCAACAACCCCGGAGGGGGATGCCTTTCCCCTCTGTGGGATAGGTGTCCTCCTCCTCACTAGAGGAGGGCTATTGGAGACGATACCGAAAACGATTATGCCCGACC
The DNA here is from genome assembly GCA_964403875.1 of uncultured Anaerolinea sp. GTDB lineage: Bacteria > Chloroflexota > Anaerolineae > Anaerolineales > Anaerolineaceae > Anaerolinea. The sequence goes on from CAYOHX010000025.1 coordinate 50,350, forward strand.
TGGTTACCCCAATCCGAGTTTCCGTCTGGGGCTACGAGTACCTGGTAGATTTTGGCCAGGCAGTAAAACCTCGTTATCACCGGGTCAATAAGGAGAAACAGTGTTCTTGCGGCGCGCCATCATGCCCAGCGGTTGATGCTGTGCGCGAATATTTGCTGGAGGGAGGGCAGCGTGCCCCTGATCCACTTCCGCCTTGCCCGATATGTGGCGCGAAAGTAATCCGCGAACCTGATTGGGATGGCAAGTATACCCATGAACTGGGCTGGCGTTGCAGTCAGGGAGGAATCAGGCACTTCCTTCAGCAAAAACTGGAGCGTATTCGCAAGAACTGGATTGAGCATCCGTACATCATCCCTCCGTCGCCAGGTTATCCTGGTGTTCGCAGAGACGAAATCCTCACGTACGAGGATCTAATCCCTGTTTACCGGAAAGCCGCAGAAGAGGGATACGATCCAACTGCATGAAAGACATACGATATTACCCCGAAGGGGACGGAACATCTCCTTCGGAGGGGTCCGTCCCTTTTTTCATAGGCGGACCCAATGGACGAATTGTTCCCAACACAGACAAATTTCCCCTACCTGCAACCAAAAGTGAAACTGCTGCCCCTCAAAGAGCAGCCTGCCTACCGGGTCTCGGTCAACGCTGAAACATGCAATCTGGCCGAACTGCTGGCGGTGATTATCGGCGGTAAGGAACAGATCGAAACGGCTGAAAGGCTGCTTGCCCGCTTTGGCTCCGTTCAGAAGCTTGCCCAAGCGCACGTCAACGAGATCGCTTCCCTCAAAGGTGTAGGGTCAACGACAGCCCTGAGACTGAAGGCTGCGCTTGCGCTTGGCCGGAAGTTGCTGGAACCCCAGGAAGAACGGCCTGAAATCAGCTCCCCTGCGAAAGCGGCGGCGATCTTGATGCCCCGACTGGCTCACCTACAGCAAGAATACCTGGTGACCCTTTTGCTAGACACGCGGAACCGAGTTATCGAGGTGGTTGAGGTGTACCGCGGCTCGCTGAACTGCTCATCGGTGAGGATCGGCGAGATCTATAAGGCGGCGATACAGCAGAGCGCTGCCGGTATTGTGATCAGTCATAATCACCCGTCTGGCGACCCAACGCCTAGTCCCGAGGACGTCGCGGTGACGCGGGCCATTGTTCAGGCAGGTAAGCTGATGGATATCAATTGCCTGGATCACCTGATCATAGGCCAGGGTCGATGGATATCACTCAAGGAAAGCGGTTTAGGGTTCAACTAACAAGGAGATGCACATGGAAACGGAAAGCCATAAAACACAGCTCGAAAACGATCCTACCTATAAGCTTCTGCTGGAGCGCATCCCGCTGATTGGTCTGTTGCCTGATGCGCCGGCATTTCAAATTACGTGGGGACAACTCGCAGAACGTCTTGCATTGTTCCTATCGCAGCATGGTCAGCCTGTTCAGGAAATTTCTGATGATCGCCTGGCCGACTGCC
>CAYOHX010000025.1:51917-52993 GCA_964403875.1 uncultured Anaerolinea sp.
TCGCAGCATGGTCAGCCTGTTCAGGAAATTTCTGATGATCGCCTGGCCGACTGCCTGCGCAAAGCGGCTGATTCGTTGGTTGACCAGGAGCGCCTACCATGGTTATGGATGGTTGAAATGAGCATCGAGAACGCGCTGTTCCCGGCCCCTGATCCTGAGAGCGACGACGAAGGCCCTTTGACCGAAGAGTACGAAAACTGGTCGCGGATCGAAGACGGCTGGCTCGATTCTGCCTTCGAAGATCGCTTTGAATTGGGCTACTACTAAAACCCACATCACTGGGCGGCTGGTTCCCCTGCCAGCCGCCCACCCTTAACCTGGAGGAACACAGATGGATACAAACATGGAAAACTTGATCCCACTGGCGATCCCTGTCCCACCCGATCCTTTGCTAGAGCAGGCGGTGGGATATACCCGCAAAGCCCGGTTCTTTGCCACCTGGTGGCAGCCTGAAGGGGACGAAGCCATGGTGAGCGATGGGATCGTAACGGCTACTGGTCAGTGGATGGGATACCTGGCCTATGTCGAGCATTCTCGCGTTTACCCGGTTTTGATGACCTATGAACTGGGGGCGTCGGATTGCCAGGCGGAATTCTGGCTGCTGATTGACCGTGAAGAACGGAAAGTGTTCGTCGCCCGGCCATGGGAAGCACAGAAATTCCTGGCCAGCCAGTGGCCTGAGACGCCAATATCTCTGAAGCCAAAACAGATGGATGAACTGATGGAGGCGCTGGACCGCTGGCTGTCTGAAGACCGCAACGCGACGGTCGGTGATGTGCTGGAATGGATGGAAGCCAACCGGAAAGCGGTTGAGGCCTTGCAAGACTGGCTGAATGGACCAGAAATGACTACGAGGAGCATACCATGACAAACCTGACGATCGAAAAAGCATCCCTGGCGCAAGCGCTGGGAGTCGTAACCCGTGCTATCTCGTCGCGCCCAACGCTGCCGGCGCTCAGCACGGTACTGCTGAAAAGTGAGGATGGGCGCTTGCGCCTGTCGGCCACCAACCTCGAAATTGGCCTGTCCTGTTGGTTGGACGCTCACCTGGACGGCGATCTGGCGATTGCTCTGCC
>CAYOHX010000025.1:53093-55683 GCA_964403875.1 uncultured Anaerolinea sp.
TGCAGAAGCTGGAAGGCCCGGCGCTGAGCATCGTTTTCAACGTCCGTTTTCTGAAGGACGTGTTGGAGTCGATCAAGTCAAAGGAGGTGATCTTCGAAGCAAACGCGAGTAACACGCCGGCGGTAATCAAGCCGCGTAGCGAGGAGAATTACGTATACGTCGTAATGCCCATGCATCAAAGCTAACAAGACAGGGGAGCTTGGATTGGCTCCCCTGTCAAATTATCCCTTTTGATTTCATCTTCGCAACCGATCAATATCTCGCACGAAAGGCTTAAGTCGAATGAGACGTTGATAACAAATTTCGGCGTCCTCTTTACCCATCACGATCGTTTCGTGAGTTCCAAGCTTATCACGGAAATAAGGGTAACGGAGATCATTGTGTAGCATTCCAAAGCGGACGCCTTCAAGAACGTTGTTCTCCAATTGGCTTTTTACCTGATCTTTAATAATAGGCGTCGTCCCCACAATTTCTATTAGAAAATCCAGTAAATCATCGAGGTTGTGGGTTCTCGTTCTTTCACGGAAGTATTCGGTATTTGGGTTTACCAATTGGAATATTTTTGCCCGGACGTACTTTTCCATTGCTTGAACAAAAAAGTAGGCAGCATGACGATAATGGCCGCTCGTCATTAAGCATTGGCCTGCGTTCTCATCCTCATTAGCCAAGCGCAAATATTCCGATGAAACGTCGGTAATCTGTTTTCTCGCGCCAATTCTTTTGATTGACTTATTCATTCGCTTCGCCATTTTCGAACACGTAAATATCCATTGGATCTCTACGGTAGTTCCGACCGGTTAGGGGATACCAAACTTTTATTCCAGGCCGTTTCTGCGTGCCAATGATCCATCCTTGCTCTAAGTATTCCTTCAGATCTTCCCAGGTGGCTACATTCCGTTTGTAAGGAATTCCTTTCGTGATAAACACACACTGGGTCGACGAAATTCGGCCACCCGGTCCAATCGGAGAAGGGTTGCTATGACCAAGTAGTACTTGTTTCCCATTCTTCAGACAGTAGAGGTATTTTCCGAAGGCTCCTTTCCCAACGCCATTCTGAAGTAGCTCTTCCATCGTGCCTATAGCCTTATCGGGATCAAGCTGGTCATAGATTCGAACTACCATCATACTGGAATTGTTCATGTCTTCCTCCCATTGTTTGCTTAGTGATCTAAAAAATATTCACCTTAGATCAAACTTTTCGTTTTCGTCTTTGACTAGCCAAAGACTTATTTTTTCTTTCCATGTGATAGTTACTAATCATAGATTCGAGTCGTCCAATAACGTAATAAGAAAACCAATTAATATATGAGGCGGAAATGATCTTTTTATTCTCGTCCTCATATACTTGTTTGCGCCAGCTCTCCATATCATAGACTTTGATATCGGAGCAGACTATTGTCCCGTCGACAACTCTCGATAGTAAGTATTCTTCCAATTCTTCTTTCGTTTCAAGAGATTCACGAGTCAAATCGAAATGCTTAAACTTTTTTATTTCGTAATCTCTAGGGTAGATCGGGATAATTTCTGCGTTTTCCCCATCCATCACAAACTCGACCACATATTTTGCATTAGACCCAAACGATTTTCCTTTATAAGTTGATCGAAGCGGCCTGGCAATAGCGGTCCAATAGTTTTGAAAGAAAATTCCAATGGGGTCCCATCGTCTTATATATTCTTTTATGATGTACTTACCATCTGTAGTTGAAAGTATGATCTGCTTCTTTACTTTTTGTTTGTCAAAAAGATCATTTAATAAAATCCTCCCCATACCAACACTATACATATCAATTGGTTCGTACTCTCTATGAAAGACCTCAAAGGGTTTTAATATGAGCGGAGAATCCTCGAAATCGTCAATTTCAATAAAGTAATTGTGTCCCAGCTTTAGGAAAATCTTAAATATTACAACTGGCCGGTCCTTTAAGTTCTCTAGAGTTATTTCATGGAGAAATTTATCTTCACACTCAATAGAAGAACGAATCGAGTACGTTCCTCGAATATAAGCACCAGATTTTAAGTGGTATGTTTTTGCTGTATAAACAAGTGCGATTACCGAAACAATTAGGGCAATTATTGCCACGATAAGGGAAACGATAGTATTGAGGGTTGTGAGTTGATCAAGAATCATTATGTCCTTAAATTCGAATGCAATAAGTCATTGAGCGAGAAAGGTGAAGGGGGAGGCCAAAATATTGCTCCTGCCTTTTATGATTATATTCTTCGAACGAGAATTTGAATATTTTTTCCTTCTACAAACATAAAACTGGATACATCACTTACTGACCTTTAGCCTGTTGCGATTCTCCAAAAATAATAAAGCTTCAAGGTGAAACGCCTTGTTGTCTCAACCGTGGGGCAGTTAAACAGCGTCAGATGGATTTGAAAAAACTTTTTCGAGGAGCATCATATGAAACCGTACGAAGACATTTACTTACAGAAGCGGGTAATCGCAGTAATCGAGTGCCAGAAGCAAGGCAAAATCGTGATTGCGGCTTACGAAGATGGTACGGGGATTCCTACCCGACAGGATCTGCCTACCCTAAAGGCTGCGCAGTATCCGCACGATTATGCCGTTAGCGACTGCGGCTAT
>CAYOHX010000026.1:0-55266 GCA_964403875.1 uncultured Anaerolinea sp.
ATTTGACCATCTTACCAAATTTCACCCCCTCTTGCCAACTTCGGTGAGTAGTTACATCCTGATAATAGTACAAATGTTCTTGTTTGTCAATGTATGCACACAAAACAAATAATCAAATTCGATATCAGGGCTGCTCGTACTGACTGCGGAGATAGTGGTCGCCCCCCATGGTACCGCACACGACTGTCTCTCTCTGATCTGCTAACGGGATGCCTGGTTCCAGATAGCCGTGCACCAGGACTGCCTCGGGTAGATCAAGAAATAGCGGAAGGGCAGCCATCTGCTCCAGCGCTTGGGGATACGCTTCTCCGAATTCTTTTCGCGAGATGATTTGCGACGCTGCTAAACGCACCTCATGCCGCGCGCCGCGGACGTGCTTGCGCTCATGGTTGCCCATCAGGCTGAGGCGGGTGGGGGAGTGGCTAAAGAAATCCAGCACCCGGACCGAATCCGGCCCGCGGTCGACGATGTCGCCCAACGCAAGGATGCGGTCATCGTCCGCGATGCCAGCTTTATCGAGCAGATCCTGTAGCTCGCTGTAACAGCCGTGGATGTCACCAACGATAAAAGCTTTCATGATCTTGATAGTATCTCGCTAAGAGCAGGTTCATTTGTCGCTTTCTGAAGACATACAGGAAGGCCATTATGGTTTTAGACGACCGTGGCCCCTTATTATAAACTGGCCAGCATGCGTTAATAGATGGCTCTTTTTCTTGAAAATTACATCCTGCGATAATGTATATCCATGCCTGACGAGATGTTCCGGATTTGCCCAGTCATACTTTTTTGGGTAGTGTATCGAGGAACACGGTCGGGTCAAGAGCGAAATTCGTTTCCCAACACCAGCAACCACAAAACCCAATGTGGAAGCGCCAAAATGCGGAACCTTGCCTTTCAAAACGATTGAGCAAGGTTCCGCATTTCAGGTAAGTTCGGGCGAATACTTATTGAACGACTTCAAACTCCGCGTGGAGCGTCGCCAGCGAATCGGAACCAACCCAAATGTCGAAAGTCGCGGCATCTTGAATCCACTTGCCCGCGTTCGTGCTCCAATAACACAACTGATCTGGCCCGAGCTCGAAGTTTACAGTTTTTGTTTCGCCGGGTTGCAGTGTAACACGCTTGAAGCCCTTCAGTTCACGCATGGGGCGCGAGTCGCTGCCAAACTTCTGGTGGATGTAAAGCTGGACCACCTCGTCCCCGGCTAGCTTGCCGGTGTTGGTTACATCGACGCTTACCAGTATGTTACCCCCTACCTTGATCTGGGGGTCCGAAATCTTCAAGTTGGCGAAGGCAAAGTTGGTATAGCTCAGCCCGTATCCAAAGGGGTAGAGCGGCGTCGGCAGGCCGTCCCAATATCGCGGGTTGTACATCGGGCTGTCCTCGGGCGAGTGGGTCAGGTTGCGAGCATAGTAGAGTGGCGCGTGGCTACCCTTGCGCGGGAAACTAACCGGCAGCTTCCCACCGGGGACGGCATCGCCAAAAAGGATGTCGGCCACGGCGTTGCCGCCTTCCGTGCCGGGTTCCCAGGCCTCGAGGATCGCTGGGATATGCTCGGCGGCCCAGTTAATGCTCAGTGGACGTCCGTTTAATAAGACCAGTACGACCGGCTTGCCGAGTGCCGCAACGGCTTTGAGCAGTTCTTCCTGCCGGCCAGGCAAATCCAGCGAGGCGCGCGAGGCGGCTTCGCCAGCCATATCCGCATTTTCGCCTAGCACCATCACCACCACGTCGGCGGCGCGGGCAGTTTCAACCGCGGCCTGGAAAGCAGCCTCGGACTCCTCAGGGGACTGGACTGGTTTTCTGATCTGGCCTCCCATAGAGCTCTCAAACCAGGAGGGAATGTCGCGGCGGATCTCTGGACCGGGAGCATACGTCACCTGGGCGTTGGGCAGTTTGGCACGAATGCCCTGTAGAACGGTCACGGCAGCAGGCGTATGGCCAAACACCATCCATGACCCCTCGGTCGCATCCATCGAGTCGGCCAACGGGCCAATTACGGCTACCTTTTTGAGATCTTTCTGGAGGGGCAGTAGTCGCGCCGATCCTTCTGGCGCGCCTTCATTTCGAAGCAGCACCATCGAGCGCTGCGCAGCCCAGCGGGCGGCCTGGCGATGTTCGGGACGCGCGACAACCTGCCCCAACAGGCCTTCGTCCACATAAGGATGTTCAAACAGCCCCATCTTTACTTTGATCGCCAGAATCGGGCGCACCAGCTCTTCGATCTCAGACACGGTCAGGGCACCATCGGCAATCAGGCTGGCTGCACTCTCCGTATAGGTGTAGCTAGACATATCCATGTTGACGCCCGCTTGGATGCCCCGCAAAGCGGCATCGCGCCGGTCGCGGGCGTGGCCCTGGATGACCATATTTCCCACCGCGAAGGCGTCTGAAACCACAAAGCCTTCAAACCCCCATTCCTTCCGCAGAACCTGGCGCAGCAGCCAGCGGCTGCCACTGGCCGGGACATCGTTTAGATCCATGTAAGCGCTCATGAAGGTCGCCACCCCAGCTTTGACTGCCGCCTGGAACGGCGGGAGGATGGTATTACGCAGTTGGTTCTCGGATAGGTAGACCGGGTCATAGTCGCGCCCGCCTTCCGAGGCGCCATAACCGGCGAAGTGCTTGGCGCAAGCCAGGACGCGTTCCGGGTCGGAAAGATCATCTCCCTGGAAACCGCGCACCTGCGCCGCCGCCATTGCCGCGCCGAGGACAGGATCTTCACCTGCGCCTTCCACAATGCGGCCCCAGCGCGCATCGCGGCAGATATCCAACATTGGGCCAAAGGTCCAGTGCAGACCCGCGGCACGCGCTTCTCTGGCTGCCACGGTTTGGGACTTCTCGGGTACTTCCGGATCCCAAGAGGAGGCCATAGCCAGTGGCACGGGGAAGATGGTACGGTAGCCGTGGATCACGTCCAGGGCGAAGAGTAGCGGGATTCCGGAGGGACTCTCTTCAACAGCGATCTTTTGTAGCTCGTTGAACCGTTTCGTGTCATTCACCCAGAGGACGGAGCCAGCCCCGCCTTTGCGGATTTGGTCTTCGGCTTTTGGACCCGGGGCAAAATCTGCCCCACCAACCTGGTTGAGCTGGCCAATCTTTTCTTCAAGGCTCATTTTTGCCAGAAGCGCATCGACCCGCTCGTCGATTTCTTTCTTGGATAGAGGCATTTGTTTCATGTTTTTATTCGATCTCCTTTGTGGTTTTACTCAGCCGTTTTTTTTACTGGGTGCAGATAACATACGGATTAAACCGTCAGCCTGATCAAGGCAATGTTGGGATGCCGTTAATCGTTCATTCCAGGTGAGATCGATGGAATCAGCCGCTCGGTGGACAGCATCTTCTGTTGGTACCTTTGCAGCAGCAGGAGCGCAACCACACACAGAATGAGTTCTGAAACGGCCTCCGAGATCCAAATTCCTGTCAGGGAGAACAGGCTGGAGACCAGCAGCAGCACCGGTAGTTTTACCAGGAGGATCCCTCCCAGGGTGATCACCAATGCTTCTCTGGGCCGACCCACGGCTTGAAAATACGCCGCCACCATCACCGAGATGCCACTCACCGGAAAGGCCAGCGCCATCAACCGCAGGGCCGACTGTCCTTCGGCAATGATCTTCGGCTCTTTGGAAAGCAGTCCAATCAAGAACGCCGGCATGAGCATGCTCAGACCCCAAACCACCAAGCCATAGACTACCGAAGAGATGAGTGAGTTTCGGATGGTTTTGCGCACCCGCTCATATTTCTTTTGGCCGAAGTTATAGCCCAGGATCGGCTGCATGCCCTGCACGATGCCGGTTTGCGGCGTGTTGAGACTGGCAATGAGCCGCCCGGCAATTGCGTATACGCTCAGCGCGCTGTCTCCGCCAATGGATTTGAGCAGGTTATTGGTGATGATCACCACCAAACTGGCGCTCAGGCTTTTCACAAACGAGGGAAACCCGACCGTGATGATCTCCCGCATGATCGCCCAGTCTGGTTTGAAATAGGCCAGTTGGATCTGGTAGGAGCGGTTCTTGCGGAAGAAAAAGAAATACATACTCATCGCGGCCGAGAGAGCCTGCCCCCCGATCACGGTTGCCAGCGCCGCCCCAGCAATGCCCATGTGCAGCACCATGATGAACAGCCAGCACAGGAAAGTGTTGGCAATCACTGGGATGATCCACATGGCGGTCGAATAGCGGACATTGCCGTCTGCTCGCACGATCGTCGAAAAACCGGTGCTGAAGATGGCGCCCAGGAAGATGATCCGGCCATACGTAATCGCATACGGGGCAACGGTATCGGTTGCCCCGAACAGATAAACAATCGGCCGGATGAACAGCGTTCCGAAAACGGAGATGATCAGTGCCACGGACCAAAAGACCAGAAAGGTGTTGGCGACTGCCCGGGACGCTCGTTCGGGTTTTTTCTCCCCGAGCGCCCGCGACACAAGCGATGCGCCGCCGGCCCCTACCGTGGTAGCCACGCCGCCCAGAGCGATCAAAACAGGGGAGATGATCGAGGACCCCGCCGCCGCGCGGGAGTTGACTCCCACGGAGAGGAAGTAGGTGTCTGTGACGCTGTAGATTGCATAGGCCAGCAGTGCAAAGGTGGTTTGAGAAGACATTTCCCAGAGAAGGCTGCCAATCTTCTCCGTGCCCAGGCGTTCAACCTTGGATGAGCTGGCCATCAGCGCTCAATTCTCTTTCAGCCATTGCATGACTGGGGCAATCATTGCCAATGCCATGTTGCCAATCTCATCCGAACCGTAATTGCGGTAATAGCACTCGGTTTTCATCACCAGACCCAGGTACAGCGTGTACAGCTTGCATCTTTCGATCTCTTCCTGGGTGAAGGAAATTTTGCCGTAACTCACCATGCTTTCCGAGACACCCACCCAGTCGAGCGCGCGGAACTGCGCCTCCATCAAAGGTTCGGCCCACATCACGCGCTCAAAATCGATGACCCCGGTAATCTTGCCATCCTTAACAAAAATATTCGGTTCCCATAAATCCCAGTGGGTCATCCGGGGTGTGGTGATTGCCTCCAATGAGTGCGCGTGCTTCAAAATGGCAGCACGGATCTCGCCATAGGGAAAGCCATACTCGGCATTTCTGACCCGGCCATCTTCTAGCGTTGCCTCACAAAGTTTCAGGAAGGCCTCTTTCCAGGTATCCGCGCGCAGGTCACTGTTTCCATCCAGGCCAAAATACGTGCCGGTATACTGGTTGATCTCACGGATGATGACGCCGGCCTGCCGTTCGATTTGCGCAGCCATCTCTGGGGACATCTCCTTTTTGATGTGCGCATAGTTCTCTCCGCTCAGCTTTTCCATAAAGAAATATTCCGAATCACAGAGATCGAGGGCCGTGTCATAATAATAGATCTCCGGCACGGGGATACCTGGGTTTCCATGCACGAGACGCATGGAGGCAACTTCGGTCGCCATGATATTCTTTTCATAGGTTAGAACTTCAGCGCCCTGGGGCGGCGCGATTTTGACAATAACTTCCCTACCGTCCGACAAGCGGATATTGTAGGCTGCGTTAAACCAACCCTCTTTCAGCTCACTGACCGCATCATCGTCGTCGGACAGCGTCAGACTGGGGAAGGCCCGCTCGACCATCCGTGTAATCTGCTCGCGCGTCTTTCTGTTCTTGGTTTTGCTATCGACCATTGTTTTCTCCTTTTTGTCATTGCTGGTTTGTGTTCAATGTTGGATCCGATAGAACAATCGTCTTTCACAACTCGATCAGCGCTTTCACAAAGTTGGCAGGCGACTGGTTTTCTTTCCGATTCGTTCTTTCTTTTTGAGGATATTTGAGCGGAGCCAGATAGTTCACATACGGGTGATTTTTTCGCCGCTCTTCCTCAGTCGCCAACTTCCTTTCCCACACGAGCACACTGGTTATCATTTGTGATTGTATCATTTTCATCTCCTTATTGCAATCGATTGCATAATTGATTAAAAAAAGACGGTCAACCTTCGCTTAAGTGGTTGATCGTAATATCAGTTCAACAGGTATCGTCACGTTATTGACGATACCTGTTTGGATATATTGGATTAAGTTCTGAGCCAATAATTTGCCTGCCAATGGGATATTCTGCCGGATTGTGGTAAGGGGCAGGTTATTATAAACAGCGATGGGCAAATCATCATACCCGACGACGGCAATATCTTCTGGAACACGTTTCCCATGATTTTGGATAACTTGGATTGCCCCAATCGCCATCAGGTCACTGTTGACAAAGACTGCATCCAGGGCAGGCGTTTGTTTCATCATCTGCTGCATGGCGGCCATCCCAGAAGCATAAGAATAGTCGCTGTAAGCCACGAGATGGGGATCTACGCTGCGGCCAGCAGCCTGTAAAGCATTCTCATACCCTTTGAAGCGGTGCTGTACCGTTAAAGAATCGCCAGGGCCGCCAAGAAAAGCAATATGCTGCCGACCAGAATCGATCAGGTGCTGAGTTGCCAGCAGCCCTCCGGAGATATTATCGCCAGAAACTGAACAGTAGTTGAGGTTTGGCACGGGCGTGCCCCATCCGATGAAGGGGGCATTCATCCCCACCAGGCTCTTAATGAGCGACGGTTTGAGATTTGAAGTCATCAAAACAAAACCGTCCACGCGCCCGCTGTCCAGATAATCGCGCGCCCAGGCGGGGTCACGGGGATCAATATGAACGATGAGCAGATCATAACCCAGTGTGCGCAACCCCTTTCCAACGCCGCTCAAAAGTTCCTGCCCGAATAAATCTTCTCCTGAGAAAAATTCTGGGGAATAGTCGGGCACAACGAAGGCCACAGTATGGCTCTGCCGCAAGCGAAGATTGCGTGCGGTAGCGTTCAGACGGAAACGGTGTTCTCGGGCAATGGACTGGATGCGTTCTTTTGTTTCCGCATTGAGGAGCGGGCTGTTATTTAAAGCGCGCGAAACCGTCGATTTTGAGACGTTTGCTAACCGGGCAATATCTTCAAGGGTCTGAACGCTCTCTTTGCTCATAAGCTCACTTTTGCAATCGATTGCATTGTAACATGATTTAAAAACTATTGCAACCCCCTCGCGGTGATCATTTCCGGCCTGCCCCTGGTAGATCTGTTTGGCGATCGGACAATACTCATCTTCAGCGATCCGTTGGGCGGGGCGAAGGAATCTTGTGATGTGTACCTGTTTAAGTCCTATAATGAAGCTAGAACAAGTGAAAGTTGCGTAACCCGATGAGGCGGGCAATTGGAATGATTGAAGCTTGGTCGTTCTGAAGGGAGGGGTACAATGCGCGCTTTTCAGAAGTGGTTGATCGTTTTCACGCTTATGATCGTCCTGGTGGGGGGGCCAGGCTTGAAGCCCGTATCTGGGCAGGATTCACAGGGGGCGTGGATCAAGACAAATACCGAAATTTTGCCCTGGGAAGGCCGGGAGTCGAACGAGTGGTACACCTATTACCCCGCGGAGACCTCGGATGGCCTGTCAACCCGAAAAATGACGTGGAAAGACGCGGAAGGGTGCGGGGGTTCGGTGGATATTTTTGAAAGCTGGACGCCGCTTCCAGATACTTTGGTCCCAGGGGAAGAGTTGGGTGTCATCATTTCGGCTGGTTTTAACGCACAGCAGAATTGTTCCTTTCGTTTCACCGGGGGTTCTGTGACTTTCGCCGTCAACGATGCATACGTTACAGAAGTGATTGCCAGCGGATCGTCTGATCTAGGCTCGGTGGAAAATTCCAAATCGGTTGCCTGGACCATTCCAGGCGGATATGAAGGACAGGTGCTCACTTTTACACTGGGCTCTTCTGGGCGAGCCAGGTATACCTATGTGTATACCGAAAACCCTCAGGTTTCTACTGAGCAATCGCCACCCGCTCAGGCGCTATTTGATGCGACTTTTCCAACGGTTCACGTCATCCGAGCCGGCGAACCTCCCCTGTATTCGAGTACAAAGGGAGATAGCTTCACTACGCTTACCGATGAAACACAAATTTCTGCCGACGACATAATTCGAACGGGAAAAGATACTCGAATCCTCCTGACATATCCCGATGGATCCGTTTTTAAAGTTAAATCCAACTCGTTGATCACTTTTTTGCCGGACGGAGTAGTCCGATTGCAAGTCGGTGAAAGTTGGTTCCAGCTGCGAAAAGTGGGTAAGAGATTCCAGGTTATTACACCGATAACGGTTTGCGGTGTATTGGGAACCACCTTCTCGGTATCGGTCGAAGAAGATGGCGCTACCACTGTGCGGCTGGCAGAGGGACGATTGGAGGTGGATACGGGCGGGGTAATCACCATCCTGGAAGCCGGGCAAATGATCCGGGTGAGCGCCTCGGGCGAGCAGGGTCCCGTTGAAACCTTTGATACCGATGCTCACGAAGCCGATTGGGAGGCGGAGTTTTCGGAAGTGGCTCCGGAAAATCCTCTCCTGCCCAATTTACCAGGCGTTCCTGAGATTCCCGGAATGGAGGGCCAGCCTGATTGGCTGCCCCTTGCTGGAGTGGTTCTGGTCTGCCTGTGCTGCTTGGGCGTGGTTGGGGCGGTCGTGGTGGTGGTTTTAGTCATGCGCCGTAAGAAGGGGCAGCGGTGAGCGTCGTCCAGGACAATGCTCGTTCTCTTTGGATGCCGCTTCTGGTAATCCCATTGGGTGTATTGATTGTAATTGCGCTGACCCTGGCGCTGTATGCAGGCTTCTACCTTTCGCTGGAGTCGCTGTTTTTCGCAAACAATCCACAAGGGTTTCCTGCCGATGCGTTGCGCAGGTGGAGCGCGGTTGCCCTGGTTGGGTTGTATCTGCTCTTGCTGCGCACCCGGTTGCCGGAGTTGCTGAAAGCCATCCTGCTGAGTGGGCCACTGGCTGCTGTGGTCATTACCACGGGCCATGCGCTTTATATGTGGCCGGTTGTATCGATATCCGCTATGTTTGGGATGGCGGCTATCTGCGCAATACTCCTGCGCCGGTACAGGAAACCCTGGATTTATTCCTATGCCGGGGCGATTGGGGCGTTGATTGGCCTGATCTACGCCTGGCCCCGCCCACATCTTAATGAACCGGGCCTTGTGCTTTTGATACAATTGCTCTCCCGATTGTGAGAGAAGCCCGGGATACTTTCTCAAACTACCACGACTTATATTAAGGAAGCAAACTTCATGCGATGCGAAACGATTCACAACCTGCAAATCCCCAAGATCGGCTTTGGCACCTGGTCCTTCGGCGGCACAACCACGGCGGATCACTCCAGCGACGCCGAGTCCTTGAGCGCGCTGCGCTCGGCCCTGGACCTGGGCTACGTTCATTTTGACACCGCCGAAAGCTACTCCGCCGGGCACAGCGAAGAACTGCTCGGGCAGGCGGTGCGCCAATCCGGCATACCGCGCGAGAAGCTTTTCATCACCACCAAGGTTTCGCCCGAGCACTTGCAATTTGACGATGTGCTGCGCTCTTGCGAAGGCAGCTTGCGCCGCCTGGGTATGGATTATGTCGACCTGTACCTGATTCACTGGCCGCGGGTGGGCATGAAGCTGCCCGAGACCTTCCGCGCCCTCAACCGGCTTGTCCGCGAGGGCAAGGTGCGGCACATTGGCGTGAGCAACTTCAACCTCAAGCAGCTCTCACAATCGGTGGCGTTGTGTGCCACGCCGCTGCTCACCAACCAGGTCTCCTACAGCATCCCCGACCGCAGCATTGTCAAGAACGGTGTTTTGGAATACTGCCAGCGAAATGATGTGCTGGTGACCGCCTACAGCCCGGTCAAACGCAGAAACATCAAGAGCAACTCAGCGCTGGCAGATATTGCCGCGAGCCGCGGCGTAAGCCCCCAGCAAATTGCCTTGGCCTGGCTGATCACCCAGCCGCGCGTCATTGCCATTCCCATGTCGCACAACCCGCAGCACCAGGCCGAAAACCTGGCGGCTGCCGACATCCTGCTCTCCGAAGCCGAAATGGCGCAGCTCAACCAGTCAATCCATCGAGCCTAGTCCTGCCAAACACAGTAGATAGAAATACGGGGCGCTTTATGCGCCCCGTTAGTGTCAATTGCTCCGGTGGTTCAATTCAGCCAGCACTTCCTCGAGCCGCGCGCTGACCGCCACCGGGTCGGGGTGCAGCCGGGCAGCTTCATGCAGGCTCATCCACAACTGCCCTTCCATGCGGTCGGTTAATTCGTCGTTGAGGACGCGGAACAGCTTCATTACTGCCGCGTAAGCTTGCGGGTCGTCCTGCAGTTCGTCCAAGGTGGTGTTCATCGACAAGTCGCTGCGCTTTTGGGCTTCAATTGTATAGGGCACAGACCAGTGATGCTTTCCCGCGCCGATGGTGATGGGCTGCTTGTTCGCATGCCCCGGCAGGATCACCGCGCCAGTGGTGTTGGGCGGCAGGGTCACGTCCAGGTGGAACTGCCCGCCGGCGATTTCCCAGGCTGATTCAGCCATGCCGTAGGGGGTGTTCAGCTTCGCGCGGGCATGCGTCAACCCGCCGCCTGGGAGGGGGCGGATCTCGATCTGCCGGTAGCCGGGGGCGGCCGGGGCCAGGCCTGCCACGCCGCGGTGCAGCCAGTCGGCCACCGCGCCCAGGGCGTAATGGTTGAAAGAAGTCATCTCGCCGGGGTTGACCGTGCCATCGGGCAGCATGCTGTCCCAGCGCTCCCAGACGGTGGTCGCGCCCATCGTCACGGGGTACAGCCAGGAGGGGTTCTCGGTCTGCATGAGCAGGCGGAAGGCGGCCTCGGGGTGGCCCGCGTTGCACAGTGCATCGCAGACCAGCACGGTGCCCACAAAGCCGCTGCTGATGCGGTAGCGGTTGGCGCGCAGCAGTTCGGCCAGGCGCTGCCCGGCGGCGCGGCGTTGATCTTCGCCCGGCAGTAGGGCAAACTGCAAGGCCAGCGAGTAGGCGGTGGCCGAATCGCCCAGGATGCGCCCGGCGGGGGTGACATAGTTGTGTTGGAAGGCGGCCCGGATGGCGGCTGCCAGCGCCCGGTACTGCTCTTCTTCCGCCGTTCGCCCTAAGATGCCCGCGGCGCGGCTGACCAATTCGGTCGAGTGGGCAAAGTAAGCCGTGCACAGGACGTAGTTGGGCGTGCGCGCCGCGCCGGGCCGGTCGGGCGGAGCGGCCGGGTCCAGCCAATCGCCGAACTGCGTGCCCTTATCCCACAGCAGGCTGGGACCGGTCAGGCTGTGGATCTGTTCCACCCAGGCGCGCATACTCTCAAACTGCCGCTCCAGGATGTTCTTGTCGCCGAAACGCTGGTAGAGCACCCACGGCACGATCACTGCTGCGTCGCCCCACGCCGCGGAAGGCGGGGTGGGCTCGGGCCGCGGGCTGACGATGGGCGCATAAAAGGGCACGCTGCCCGAAGCGGCCTGTTCGGCGGCCAGGTCTTCCAACCAGGAGGAAAGGAATCCGGCGCAATTATATAGGAAGGAAGCCGTGGGTGAGAACACCTGGATGTCGCCGGTCCAGCCCAAGCGCTCGTCGCGCTGCGGGCAGTCGGTGGGGATGTAGAAGAAGTTGCCGCGCATCGACCAGACCACGTTCTCGTGCAGACGATTGACCAGATCATCCGAGCAGTCGAACCAGCCGGTGCGTTCCATATCAGAGTGGCAGATGACGGCCTGGACGTCGCCCGGATTGATTTCTCCGGGCCAGCCGCTGACTTCGGCGTAGCGGAAGCCGTGGAAGGTGAAGCGCGGCTCCCAGGTTTCCACGCCGCCGCCCTTGAGCGTATACTGGTCGATGGCTTTGGCGTAGCGCAAGGTGCGCACGCACACCTCGCCGTTTTCCAGCACCTCGGCGTGGCGCAGGGTGATGGTTTGCCCGGCCGGGCCTTGTGGTACATGCAGGCGCAGCCGCCCGACCACGTTCTGGCCAAAATCGAGGATGGTTTTTCCGGAGGGAGAATGGATGACCCGGGCAGCGGGCCAGACTTCGATGCGCCGCACCGGCGGGGTGTAGCAAGCGAAGAGTGTATCCAAGGAGCGCTCCAGCAGACGAACCCCAGCCCAGCTCGAGTCGTCATACCCGGCTTGATCCCACCCGGCGCGTTCCAGGCGGGCATCATAGGTTTCGCCATCGTAAATGTCGCTGCCTTGAATGGGGCCGGTGGCGGCGCGCCAGTTCTCGTCGCTGACCACGCGCGCCGTGCTGCCGTCGGCAAAGGTGATTTCAAGCTGGGCCAGCAGGGCCAGCCGGTCGCCGAAGATGTTGCGCCGCCCGCCGCCATAGCCCAGCCGCCCGCGGAACCAGCCGTCGCCCAGCATAGCCCCGATGGCGTTCTGACCCGCGCGCAGCAGGCCGGTGACGTCATAGGTCTGGTAACCCAGACGGTAAGGGTAGCTGGTCCAGCCGGGGGCCAGCACCTGGTCGCCGACCACATGTCCGTTGATCAGGGCCTCATACACGCCCAGCGCGGTGATATACAGCCGCGCCCGGCGCACGGGTTTTTCCAGGGTGAACTCGCGCCGCAGCAGCGGGGCGGGCTGGGGGCGGGTCAGGTCTTCGTCCCAGTTGGGGGTGATGAAGTGGGCCGACCAATCCGCGGGCTGGAGCAGAGCGGCTTCGGTGGTGGCGGGCTCGCTCCATTCGGAGAGCTGTCCATCGGTGTCCCACACGCGCACACGCACAGTCACCTGCTCGCGCGATGCCAGCGGCGAAAAAGGCCACGCCACCAGCACCGATTGGTCAGAGTCCACCCGTCCGGTCGTGCAATAAGGTTGGCCCTCGCTGTCAATCCTCTCGATCTCATAAGCCTGCTGCATCCAGCTGGTTTGAGCAGTTTCGGTCTTCCATGAAATGCGCGGTTGGCTGACTCCCAAAGCAGCGTCCGGGCTGAGATGCTCAAAGCGCACATGGGTCACATGAAACGGATGTTTTGTCATGGCTCTCCTCGAGGGTGTTTGTTGGATGGTTTCCCTGCTATTGTCCTTGCCTTTGCTGGTTTTGACAAGATGATTTTCATCCAAAATCGCGCTTTTTCTTCTTTGGTGTGGGAAATTTCAAAAAACACACCCAATTTTGGATGTGTTTTTTGTGGTTTCCCATCGGTAGGAAAATTAAAATCCGCGCTTCTTTGCGCTGCGCGGCTCAACATCGTTCACGCTTGTACGGGGCTAATATTTACCATCCAGGAGACGCCAAATTGATCCACGCAGTACCCGAAGGTGTCTCCCCAGGGAGCTTTTTCCAACGGGCTGATGGTCTTTCCGCCCGCCGACAGCTTATTGAAGAATTCTGTTAGCTCGGCTTCGTTGTCGCCGCTCAGAGCCAGGGCGAAATTGCTTCCTGGATGATATTCCTCCCAACTGGGTGTGTCGGCGGCCATGAAGGAAAGCCCGCCCTCCGTTTCGAGCATCGAGTGCATGATCTTGTTCTCTTCGGCGGGGTCTTGCGAAGCTTGATAATCCTTGAATGTACTCATATTGAGTTTGCCGCCAAAGATCGAGTGGTAGAATTCCATCGCCTGGCGAGTATTGTCTTTGAAGTTGATATAGGCATTGAGTGTGGTTTTCATGGGGTAACTCCTTGAAAAAATTTGGGTGATTTGAGTCTGTTGGGTTAGATCTTGCGGAGCAATTCCGCCAGTTGGTCGGCGCACTGCCCCCAACCTGCGTGGAAGCCCATCTGTTCGTGGCGCTCCCGGTCGGCCACCGACCAGTGCAGCACGCGGGCGGTATAGCGAGTCTTGCCACCGAGATCCTCGAAGGTGAGAATCAGGGTCATGAAGGGCTGCTCAGAAGGCTCCCAGGCCCGCGTGTAGGCATCGGTGACCACCAGGCGTTCATTAGGAACCACTTCCAGGTACACGCCTGGATTGGGAAAATCCTCGCCTTCTGGGCTGCGCATTGTGATCAGGTTGGATCCGCCCGGGCGCACGTCTGTTTCGGCGAAAGGCGTTGTCCAGGGCAGGGGTGCGAACCATTGCTTGATCAGCTCAGGCTCCGTCCAGGCCCGGTAAACCTTTTCGGGCGGCGCGTCAAAGATGCGGGTCAAGACCAGTTCGCGGTCGGCAATTGAAGAGGGGGAATTGGGTGCGTTCATAAAGATATTATATATCTATATTATCTATTTTGTCTATAGATTTAGAAAATTTGTTCAATATTTTAAGGTTCGCAAGGATCTTAAAATGCGAAAATCTCACCGCGAAACAGCCTGTTTCTGCTATGATTAAGTTTGAGGGCGTTCCCAAAGGACGGACGCTGCCAGTTCCGCAAAACCTACACGCTGGACGGGCGAATAATCGAAAAGTGCACCGGCAATACGTTTTGGTTTTTTAAATCCCAGCATTGAAAGGCTGGAGGATATCATGACCCTATCTACTGAGTTTTACCCGGATCTTCGTCACGGAGCGATGCCTATGGGACAATTCATGAATTGCTCCTACGGCATGAATGGCTGCTCAAACTTTCTTGCGGAGAGTTATTCTTGAAGAAAATCCCCCTTCTCGCTTTCGCTTTTGCCATATTGTGGCTGTTTTTCATCCAATCCGCTGGCACATTGGTTGAGTCCATCTACATTCTCGACCTGCTCAACACTCAACTCGATGAAAAAGCGTTGGGAGTGTTGTTCTTCTTCGCGCCGCTGCTGGCCCTGCCCTGGTTCCGCCGCAGTCCGCGCGTATTGGCCTGGGTTTTGTTCGCCGCGCTGCTTTTTGCGCGCGGTCTCATGCCCTATGTGACCACCGCCAATCGCGTGCTGCCTGCCGGGATCGCCACAGCCGCTGCGTTGGCGCTTCTGTTGCTGCTCCTGGCCGGTAAACCTGTGGCGGGGGGGCGCTCATTGTCCGCTGCGATTGGGTTGGCACTGGCGACCGGGCTCTCGGTCGTCTTGCGCTCGGTCTACTTCGGTGTGGAATACGCCCTGACTCCTGCCGGGGGCTGGGTGGGGGTAGTTTTGGGTTTGCTGCTGGGTGGACTACTCACCCAATTGGACCTGACCCCTGCGCCTGAACTGCCGCCCGCAAAAGCACCCGTCACCGCGCCGCTGCTGGGCTTATACCTCGTGTTAATCCTGATCTACTTTGCCTTCTCCGCCCCATCGGTCATTGCCCGCTGGACGCAAGCCAGCTACCCGCTGGTAGTCGGAACGGTCAGCCTGCTGTCGTTGGGTTGGGCCGGGCTGGTTCTGCTGGCCCCCGGCTTGTTGGAGCGCATCACCCCGCGCGGGCTTCTGGTCTGGAATGCCCTCTTCACCCTCAGCCTGACCGCTACATTACTGGCTCAGCGCGTTCCCTTTCCGCCCGCGCTGACCTCGCCCGAGGTGGTGGTAGGCGCGCCCACCTTCTGGCAGCAGGTTCCCCTGGTCTTCATGCTGCTGCTCTTCCCGGTGCTGTTTCTTGATGTGCACGTGCTAACGAGACGCCTCGAAGGCGGCCTCTCGCCGAGCCGGCTGGTTCCCGGCGTGCTGCTGGGCGGATTGCTGTGGATCCTGCTGGTCTTTGCCCATATCTTCACCAATGTGTGGGGCTACATCGAGCCGGTCAGCCCGCCATTCCGCAATGCCTTTTGGCTGCCGCACCTGCTTCCCGCGGCGGGGGTATGCCTGTTGGCCTGGCTGGCGCGCAAGCCTGCCGGATCGGAGTCCACCGCTCAAAGCTATCCTTTCGCCTGGACAGCCTTGCTGGTAAGCCTGTTTCTGGTCACGATGATCGGAGCCTGGCCTCGCCCGCGCATTCAAGAAGACTCCGCCGCCAAAACCTCACTGCGGGTGATGACGTATAACACTCAGCAGTTCAATGATGAAGCCGGAGAAAAGGCCATCGACCGGCAGGTTGCGTTGGCGCGCAGTGTATCGCCGGATGTGCTGGTCTTGCAAGAGTCGGATTCCAATCGGATTTCGCTCAACAACAACGACTACGTCCGGTATTTCGCCGAGCGGCTGGGCTATTATTCCTACTACGGTCCCACGCCGGTCACCGGCACGTACGGCACGGCGATTCTGTCGAAATTCCCACTGGAGAACCCCCGCTCGGTGTTCATCTTCAGCGATAAGGATGAAACCGGCGTGGCTGAAGCCGATGTGATCCTTGGAGGGCAGCGCTTTACCATCTTCAACGTGCACCCGGATAGTTCCGACCCGGCCATGCTGGTCTTTGCCCAAACCCTCGTTCGCCGGGCGCAGGGGCAAGCCAACGCCATTGCCCTGGGAGACTACAACCTGCGTGATACCGAAGAAGCCTATCAGGTGATTGATGCCGCGCTGGTCAATGCCTGGACCAGTGTGTACCCCTCCAAAATTAGCCCGGATGGGATGGACATGTCGGGCCGCAACCGCATCGACCATATCTTCCTTTCGCCCCATCTTCAAGCGGTCAACCCGATCTACGTTCTGCCACCCGATTCGGCCACCGACCACCCTGTGCACTGGAGTGACATCACCTGGGCGCAGTAGACGTTTTGACAGTGGATTGGATTCAACTATTTTGTTAATTTCGGTGAATATTGTGGTTGCCGGCAAAATGTTCATACCTGCTTTCATTAAAACTTGCTCAGGTAAAACAATTCCCGTAAAATGAAAAATGACCGCCCGGGCGGGAAAATTTTTGAAGTGGGACTATTGAAAGTATGCAAACCACAGCCCTCGCGATCTTATTCGGATTTGCCATTGCCCCGGCAGCCCTGCTGGCTTGCCGTGTTTTCAGGCGCAATGCCGCATTTGTCATTGCGCTCTATCCCCTGACGATATTCATCTTATTCTTGCTGCACCTGCTTCAGGGTGCGCCCGCCGAGACCGTGCAGTGGCGTTGGATCCCTGCTTTGGGTGTCGATCTGCTCTTCCACTTTGACGGTTTGAGCACCCTCATGGGCCTGATTGTATCCGGGATTGGCACGCTGGTTGTACTGTACGGCGGGGCGTACCTCGAAGATCACCCCAGTCTGGAAAAGTTTTATGGCTTCATCATCTTGTTCATGGTGGCCATGTTGGGATTGGTCAGCGCCGGCAACGCGCTGCTGCTGTTCATGTTCTGGGAACTGACCGGTATTACTTCCTTCTTCCTGATCGGATTTGAAAACAATCGCCCGGCGGCTCGTGCCGCCGCCTGGCAGGCGCTGCTGGTCACGGGGGCAGGCGGCCTGGCCATGCTGGCAGGCGTCATTCTCCTGGCTCAAATATCCGGCAGCTACGTGATTCAAGATTGGGTTGCCCAACCAGCGCTGTTTACATCCAACCCGTTGTCGATGGCGGCTTTCTTCTTGATCCTTCTTGGGGCCATGACCAAATCAGCTCAGTTTCCCTTCCACTTCTGGCTGCCCAACGCCATGGAAGCCCCTACGCCGGTCAGCGCTTATCTGCATTCGGCTACCATGGTCAAAGCAGGCGTGTATCTGCTGGCCCGCCTGTTCCCTGTTTTGGGCGGGCTGGCGCTGTGGCAGCAGGTCATTCCCTGGGTCGGATTGGCCACGCTGCTGACCGGGGCGCTGCTGTCGCTTGGCCAGACTGACCTCAAGCGGCTGCTGGCATACACCACCGTGGCGGCTTTGGGTGTGCAGGTCTTGCTGTTAGGGTTGGGGCAGGGGCTGGCCATTAAAGCTGCCCTGATCTATTTGCTGGCTCACGCGTTGTATAAAGGCGCGCTCTTTCTCACCGCGGGCGGGGTGGATCATGCAGTCCACACCCGCGACATCAACCAATTGGGCGGCCTGGCGCGCGCCATGCCCTTCACCGCCGCGGCAGCCGGCTTGGCGGCCCTATCTATGGCTGGATTCCCTCCGGTCCTTGGTTACCTGGCCAAGGAAACGCTTTACGACGCAGTCCTGCCGGTGGGGTTCGGCTTCGTTGCGCTGATCGTGCTGGCGAATGTGGGGATCGGGGCTGTTTCAGGATGGGTGGGCGTACTGCCTTATTGGTTGAAGGCCCGCGTCGATCATGGCGCGCATCATGCCCACGAGGGACGCTTCCCGCTGTGGTTGGGGCCGCTGCTCTTGGCCGTTGGGGGCACAGTTCTGGGACTGTTGCCTTCGCTGGCGTCTAAAGTTGTGCAACCCGCTGTCGAAGCGGTGTACGCCAAATCCTATCCGGTCAAATTAGCTTTGTGGCATGGGTTCAATACGGTCTTCTTCCTCAGTCTGCTAACCCTCCTGGCAAGCGTGTTGGTGTTTTTCCTGCGGAATCGGTTCCAGGGAGTCACCGGCGCGTTCTTTCACAAGCTGGCGGCTGTTGGACCCGCTCACCTGTATACCAAAGGATTGAATGGCTTGCTGGGCTTTGCGGGATGGTTGACGCGCATCGTACAGAACGGCTACCTGCGAGTCTACATTGCTGTAATTGTGCTCTTTACCCTCTTGCTTTCGGGATTTATGTATCTGCTGCGCATTACCCGCCTGCCCATGCGCCCCGGCGAGACTTTTGCCGAAGTGTGGGGCGTGCCCCGTTTCTATGACATCGTTCTGGTGTTGGTCATCCTCACGGCGGCGGTGCTGGTCACGCGCACCTCTTCGCGTCTGACGACCATCGCCCTCCTGGGGACCATAGGGTACAGCATAGCTCTGTTGTATCTGCTTTACAGCGCTCCCGACCTGGCTATGGTGCAGTTTGCCATCGAAACCTTAACCGTGATTTTATTCATTCTGGTCATATATCGTCTGCCCAAGTTCAGCCGTTTCAGCACCCCACGGGAAAAGCGTGTGGATGCGCTCATCGCCCTGGGCGGTGGAGCGATGATGACCCTGCTCATGCTGTTGTCATCCAGCAACCCCGCCGAATCACGCCTGGCGGCATACTTTGCTGAGAACAGCTACACCGCTGCGAACGGCCGCAATATCGTCAACGTCATTCTGGTGGATTTCCGCGGCTTCGACACCTTGGGTGAAATCACTGTGCTGGCTGTAGCCGCGATCGGCGTGTTCGCGCTGATCCAGTTGGCTGCCCAGCGTGGACCTCGCCGGAAGAAGCCCTCCATTCAGGGCTCTATCATTTTACCCGTTGCCGCCCGATACCTGATGCCTCTCCTGTTACTCTTCTCCTTCTTCCTGCTCATTCGCGGGCACAATGAGATTGGGGGAGGCTTTGCTGGCGGGCTGGTGGCTTCCAGCGCCTTAATGTTGTATGCGATTGCCCATTCGCCTGCCGATTTGCGCCGCCTGCTGCCTGTTCAGCCCAAGGTCATGGTGGCCGCGGGGCTGCTGCTGGCTCTATGCAGTGGCTTCATTTCTGTTCTTAATGGACGGCCCTACATGACGGGGGAGTGGTTGAAGGCACCGCTGCCCATATTAGGCAAGATGGGCACCCCGGTGCTTTTTGATTTCGGGGTTTACCTGGTGGTCATCGGCATCGTCACCTGGATCTTGCTGACTCTGGCTGAAGAGCAGGAGGCTGTGTAGTATGACTCTACTTCTCGCGCTCACTGCCGGAGGACTTTTTGCCGCGGGCCTGTACATGATGCTGCGCCGCAGCCTGGTGAAGATTCTGGTGGGGCTGCTCCTTTTGGGATACGCGGTGAACTTGCTGCTGTTCAATTCCGGCAGTCAACTGGTGCCTGGCAGCCCGCCGCTCATCCGCGAGGGCGAAGTGGCCCCTGTCGTTGGGCATGCCGATCCGGTGCCTCAGGCTCTCATCCTCACCGCCATTGTCATCAGCTTTGGCGTAACGGCTTTTGCCGTGGTACTGCTGCGTCAGGCCTATCAGGTGACCGGTACCGACGACTTGAATGAGATGCGCTGCACCGATATTCCCTGCCCGGAAGAGGATATTCTTCCCGATGACCCGGAGGCCGCCCCGTGATTGCTCTCCCCATCCTCATGCCTCTGCTGTTTGCCATCGTGGCGCTGGTTGGCTGGTCAAAGCCTGTCTACCAGCGTGTGGTGGGTGTTGTGGGAGCGGCTGTGCTCAACGGGGTAACCCTTGCGGTGCTGTACCGGGTCCATGCTGCTGGAATCCAGGTGCTGCAAATTGGCAGTTGGCCAGCCCCCTTTGGCATCACCCTGGCGGTAGATTTGTTCGGTGCGATCATGCTGCAAGTTTCGGCGCTGGTGGCGCTGGTCGTGGCCATTTTCAGCTTGAGTGGGCTGGATGGCGGCCGGGTTCGATATGGTTTTTACCCTCTGTTCTTTGTGCTGCTGATGGGCGTCAACGGGGCATTCACCACCGGCGACCTGTTCAACCTGTATGTATGGTTCGAGGTGATGCTCATGGCCTCCTTCGTGCTCATCGCCCTGGGTGGTGAGCGCGCCCAGATAGAAGGCGCCGTCAAGTATGTCATTTTGAACTTGCTTTCGTCCACGTTGTTCCTCTCGGCCATCGGCCTGCTTTATAACCTGACCGGCACGTTGAATATGGCCGATTTGGCTTTGCGCATGCCCGAGGTGCGACCCGCGGGCGAGGTAACCCTCATTGCTGTCCTGTTTCTCATCGCTTTTGGTATCAAATCAGCCATCTTCCCGTTATTCTTCTGGCTGCCTGCCTCGTATCACACCCCACCTGTGGTGGTGACAGCCCTGTTCTCCGGCCTGTTGACCAAAGTCGGCATATTTGCCTTGACGCGGGTTTTTACGTTGCTCTTTACAACCGATCCGCTCATCACTCAGCCAGTTTTGCTGGCTCTGGCTGGGTTGACCATGGTGGTGGGTGTGCTGGGAGCGGCAGTGCAAACCGACTTTCGCCGCCTTTTTTCCTTCCACATCATCAGCCAGATTGGCTATTTACTCATGGGACTTGGGTTAGGCAGCGCCGAAGCCCTGGCAGGGGTAGCGTTTTTCATGGCCCATGTCATCCTGGCGAAGACGGCTCTGTTCCTGGTGGCTGGGCTGGTGGAGCACCTACAGGGTTCCTTTGATTTGAAGAAGCTGGGGGGACTGGCTTCGGCGCGCCCCTGGTTGGCATTGATTTTTCTCATTCCCGCGCTTTCACTCGCCGGGCTGCCTCCGCTTTCGGGATTCTTCGCTAAGCTGGTGTTGGTGCAGGCCGGTTTGCGGTTGCAAAGCTTTTGGGTTACGGGCGCGGCCCTGGGCGTCAGTCTGCTCACGCTTTACTCCATGACCAAGGTGTGGAATGAAGTGTTTTGGAAGGACCGCAAAAATGGCGCTTCCGCGTTGCGACCTGCCCCTGTTTCTATGTGGGTGGCGGTGGTTGGGCTGGTCGCGCTTTCTCTGGCCGCGGGTCTGGCCGCAGGTCCGTTGTATGACCTGAGCCTGGCCGCCGGAATCCAGTTGGCCGACCCGTCCGCCTATATTTCCGCGGTGATGGGCGGGATAGGAGGCGCGCCGTGAGTGTCTTCCTGTTGAATGTTCTTCTGGCCATTGCCTGGGCAGCCCTGACCGGTGACTTCTCGCCGCTCAACCTGGGCTTTGGCTTTGTGCTGTCCTATGGCGTTTTGTGGCTCATAACTCGAAAATCCGCCAACCAACGCTATTTTCTTCAGATCCCCCGGGTGATCGAGTTCATCTTCTTCTTTGTCTGGGAAGTAATCAAGGCGAATGCGCGTATGGCAATTGCAATTCTTTCTCCGCGCATGCGCCTGCGTCCGGCGGTCGTGATGGTGCCGCTGGATATGAAGAACGAGGTGGGAATCATCTTGCTGAGCAACCTGATCACCCTGACTCCAGGCACGCTTTCGCTGGATATTTCGTCGGACCGCAAAGCGTTGTTTATTCACACGCTGTGGGTGGAGGACGAGGAAGCATTCCGCGCTGAGATCAAGAAAGGGTATGAACACAGGGTAAAGGAGATTATCGAAGCATGATCGATATCCTCTTTCTCATGATTCTGATCTTGCTTACCGCGGGTTTTGTGGCTGCGTTTATCCGCCTTGTGCGCGGACCATTTCTGCCCGACCGGGTGGTAGCGCTGGATCTCATCAGCATTCTAGTGATGGGCTTCATCGTTGTGTATGCGGTGCGCTTCAACCAACCTGCTTACCTGGATGTGGCGATCATCCTGGCGCTGATCACTTTTCTGGGTACGATCGCCTTTGCTTATTACCTGGAGCGGAGGACCTGATGCTGCGTGATATTCTTGTCATGGGGCTGTTTCTGGCGGGGGCCTTTCTCATGTTCTTAGCGGCGTTGGGCTTGCTGCGCATGCCTGACCTATTCCTGCGCATGTCGGCCACCTCGAAGGCTGGCTCGTTAGGAGCGGGGCTGGTGCTTCTGGGCGCGGTTTTCTATTTTCGAGACGACGCCATTACCGCGCGCGCCGTGGCTACGATTATTTTCCTGTTCCTCACCGCGCCCGTGGCCGCGCACATGATTGGCCGGGCCGCATATTTTGACGGCGTCCCGCTATGGAAAGGCACGGTCCGTGACGATTTGCGTGGGCATTACAAGCTGTCCACGCATCGCCTGGAAACCCAGGCCACGCCAGCCACCGATAAAGAATCCATCGATGCGGCGGTTCAAAGCATCGATGATCATTAAGTCGGGCCGAAGACGGCTTTACGCCGCGACGGCGTAGCGGTAAGCGGGGGGCTGTTCGAACTGGTAATGCCCGCGGTACTCTTCGGGGAGCAGTTCGGCGATTTTGTACATGATTTCATCGGTCACGGCCTGGCGCGCATCGCGATCCAGGCTGCCGTTGATTTCGATGCGGAAGGGCTCGCCGACGGCCACGTGGAAGTCGGTTCGGCGCAGGCGTTTGAGATTGCTCCAAAAATTTTCGTGCCCATAGACCGCCACCGGCAGCAGCGTATATGGCTTGCGTGACACCAATAGGGTCACGCCCGGCTTGCCGGGCAGCAGCTTGCCGTTCTTACTGCGTGTTCCTTCGGGGAAAATGGCCAACAGCTTGCCTTCTTCCAACGCCTGCATGGATTGCCGGAAGGCTTCGCGGTCGACGGCGTTTCGGTCCAGCGGGATAATCTTCCACTGGTTGAAGAGGAAGCCCAGGAAGGGGTTGTCCCAGGTCTCTTTCTTGGCCATGCCGGTCAGGCGCGGATTGTCCACGTAAGACAGCACCAGGGGCACTTCCAGGAAGTTGACATGGTTGGACACCAGAATGAGCGGGCCGTTGGCGGGTACTTTTTTGAAGTCATCTCCGTGTACCCGACAGGCCACCAGAAAAATGCGTTTGATGATCCAGTTGAGAATCCGCGGGCTATTGCTCATGGGGCAAGGTCACAACCTCTAAAGCAGCGGGATGGAGGGAGATGCTCAACGATTCGCCGGCGGAGCAGATGGTTTCGCCGTCGGCGTGAGCAGGGATGCTGCCCTGCACCGCCCGGATGGTAATCTTTTTGGCCTGGGCTTTGTCCACGGCGGGATGCTCGAACTGACTGCCGTTGAAGAACTTGGTGGCCAAGGGCAAAATTTTGGCTTGTGGAACTTCGCCCGCCAGGCAAAGGCTCAAGAATCCGTCCGCCGGGTCGCCATGAGGGGCCATGTAAAATGACCCGCCCATGCGTTTGCCGTTCATCACCGAAATCATCAAGAAAGGTCTCTGGGTTGGTTGTCCATCGTCCAGGGTAATTTCATATACCGGCGCTTTGGCGTACAAGAAGATAGTGCGCACCAGGGCCGCCAGGTAGGAGGCCGCGCCGTGCAGCCATTTGATTTTGGCGGCCTCAAAACCAACCACCGTGTCAAAGCCCAACCCCACCCCGTTTCCGAAGTAGCGTCCTTCGGGATAATCGCCGCCGCTCACATGCCCAATGTCCAGGGTGCGACGGTGGTTTTTGGCCAGGGCCAGAGCCGCTTCTTCGATGGTGGCGGGGATGTTCATGCCGTAGGCGAAATCGTTGCCGCGACCTACCGGCAGCACGCCCATGGCCGGGCGCTTGTTGCCGTTCATCTGGGCCAGCATCAGCCCATTGATCACCTCGTTGACCGTGCCGTCACCGCCAGCGGCAATCACCAGGTCGTAGCCGGCTTCGGCGGATTGGCGAGCCAGTTCCAGGCCGTGGCCCGGGCCCTCGGTAAAGGCAACATCGTATTCCAGGCCGTGTTGTGAAAGGGCCGCCTGAACCTTGGGGTAATTCTTTTGGGCAGCGCCCTTCCCGGCGGCGGGATTATAAATAAGTTTGGTCTGGGTATTCAAGAAATCAAACCTCACTGGAAAAGTAGTGCATTATAATACAACCCCGTCCAGGCGGGATTGATTTGACGGCTGCGCAAGAAATTTGTAAGCGCCAGGCCGCTCGATCATATTCGGAGACTTTCCAGCTTGCGCAAGTAGGCAATAAAACAGGTGGGAGTGTTGGATGAATTATCGTTTGGTCATTTTTGATTTTGATGGAACTCTGGCGGATTCTTATGGCTGGTTCCTCTCGGTGTTTGAGGATTTATCGAAGCGTTTCCAGCTTCCCCAGGTGGACGCGGATGAGCTGCGCCGCCTTCGAGCTATGGATATCACCCAAATTATGCGTGAATATCGCATTCCCTTCTGGAAGATTATGCTCATCGGTAAACACCTGACCCAATTGATGGGCAGCCAGATTGAGCACATTCGCCTGGTGGCGGGGATGCAGGGGGTGTTGGACACGCTGGCAAGGCATGATGTGCGCCTGGCGATTATCACCTCAAACGCCGAAAGCAACGTGCGCCGCGTGATGGGTGCTGAAAATATGGCCTACTTCGACTTCATCGAGAGTGGCGTTTCCATGTTCGGCAAAAAGAGCAAGATTCACAAACTGCTCAAAAAGACCGGCGTGGCCGCGGAGCAAACCTTGAGCATTGGCGATGAACTGCGCGACCTGAAATCGGCGCACGAAGCACAGGTGCACTTTGGCGCGGTCAGTTGGGGCACCACCGACCTGCTCACCCTGCGTCAACATGCCCCGGAGTTGGCCTTCGAGCACCCCCTCGAAATTCTCCAGGCGCTCAACCTCTGCGGCGCCTAATGCCCGCCTGACTCGTGGGTTTCGGTGGTTTGCATTTCGCCGTGGCCCATGCTTTGTTCCTCGGGCACAGGTGGATAGCCGCGCGCTTGCAGCAGCTCTTGCATATATAGGATCTCGCTGGATTGCCCATTGACTATGGACTGTGCCAGCGCGTTGACTTCAGGCCGGTTGGATTGCGCCAACACGGCTTCGGCCATAGTCACCCCGGCGCGGTGATGTACGATCATCAATTGCAGGAACAGGGCTTCGGCTTCCGTGCCGCTCAGTTCGCGCAGTTGGTTCATCTCCTCTGGCGAGGCCATTCCCGGCATTCGCCCGGTGGTGGGCATGCCCATCCAGGCCATAGCCGGGTCTGTGCTGGCCAGGGGATAGCCCCACACGGCCATCCATCCTTGCATCTGCCCAATTTGGGCTTGTTGGGTAAGCATGATGTCCAGGGCGAACAGTTTCAGATCGGGGTCAGCGGTGCGGTCGCGCAGCAGCGCAGCCAGTTCTACCGCCTGGGCATGGTGCATCATCATGTCGCGCGCAAAGCCCACCTCGGCTGAATTGTCCGCCGGCCTGGCGGATTGGCGCGTGCCCAGCCAGTAGCCGAGCAGCCCAATGAACAGGGCCAACCCAGCGAACAGCAGCCCGGTAGTCCGGTTGAAGCGAGGGCTGTTTTCAGAATCGAGGGTTTCAATCGTTGATGTTTCTTGTTCCACGGGACATTCCTATCCTGGGCGGCCAACGCCGCCATTGCACGAAGCGCCGGGCTCGGGGCCTAGCGGACTCTGTTCATACTTGCGGATAAAGGTCAGCAGGCGGGGGTCATCGGCCTGTTGTAATTGAATCTGATACCCCCAGGCCGACGCCACGATGGGAGCGGGCAGATCAGGGTAGGGACTGAGCAGGCGGTACCCGCTGCGCCGGGTCAGTGAAACCAGTTCATCGAGCTGATCCGCTGGCAGGTCGGGCTGGTAGGTAATCCAGATGGCCCCATGCTCCAGCGAGTGGACGGCATTCTCGTTGGGCACAGGCTCCGTATACACGCCGCAGTTCTGCCAGGCGGGGTTGTGTTGCCCACCCACGGGCGGTGTTTGCGCATAGGTGACCAGGCCATTGGTGTGACCACGTTCCATGTTGGGGAAGGTCAGCAAGCCTTCGATGGCTGCCGTGGACAGATTGGCCTGGTTGGAAGCAACGAGAATACCCAGGACGAGCACGCCTACCAACACGGCGATCCCGCCGATGAGGGGCAGGGGATTGTTGCGCGAC
This sequence comes from uncultured Anaerolinea sp., assembly GCA_964403875.1. GTDB lineage: Bacteria > Chloroflexota > Anaerolineae > Anaerolineales > Anaerolineaceae > Anaerolinea. Next base: position 25,984 of record CAYOHX010000026.1, read on the forward strand.
CGTTTGCTTTGGCGAGCCGGGCGCAAATCTTTATTCTTAAGTGGATTATTCTTTTTTCGATTGGTGGTTGCCATGATATTCCTCTTGGATGGAGTGAGCCGGAGCTTCGCTGGCGTTACCTGCCAGGGCAAGGAAGGCGGCGGGGGAGTACCTGGGCTATTTATAACAAATGTTGTCTAATAAGGCAAATTTTATCCGAATGATTGTCCAATCACCCTTCTGGCGCGAGTCCTTTCCGGATCGGATCTACTCGCCGGGTTTGGGGCGAACGGTTTTTTCCGCCCGCCAGTAAGTAGGTCCGCCCATACGTATGGGACCGGCTGCTAGGTGCGCCTTGCCGGAGAGGAACCGTCAGAATATAGGTATAATCGGAGGTACATGGAACCGCTGTTGCAGGTAAGAAATATCTCTAAATCGTTTGGCGCATTGCCCATCCTTCAACGGGTGAGCTTTGATGTGAACCGTGGAGAGGTCGTGGGCCTCACCGGCAGCATTGGTTCGGGCAAATCGGTGCTCATGATGATGCTGGCTGGTCTGTATGAACCGGACCAGGGCGAAATCTATTTTCAGGATCGACGCCTGACCTGGCCTTTCTCGGCGCAATCGCAGGGCATTGGCGTCATTCACCAGCGGCCTGCCCTGGTTGAACATTTTGATGTGGTCAGCAACATTTTCCTGGGCAGCGAGATTGGCTGGCCCCAAAAAGCCCTGGGCTCGCTGCGGGTGCTGGACTTTGACCAGATGAACATGAAAGCTCAGCTTATTTTGGCGCGCCTGGGCGTGCAAGTCGACTCGCTGCAATCGAAGGTGTCGGAGCTTTCATTTGAACAGCGCCAGCTCATCACGATTGCCCGCGTGCTCACCTTCCCAGCGCAAATGTACATCATCGATGAGCCCAACATGCTGCTCAGCTACCTCAACCAGCAGCGCCTGTTCAACCTGATCCAGACCTGGCAGCAGCAAGGTTTTGGAGTCTTGTTCAGCAGCAATAACCTCGATCATCTTTTTGCCATTACCGACCGGATCGTGGTCCTGCACCAGACCCACATTGTTGCTGATCTGCGCACGGACGAGACCTCCCGTGAAGATGTAGTTAATCTTCTCTTGGGCGGCGAAATTTCAGAACAGCCTGCCGCCACCATCTGGGATTTTGATAGTTACGACGATTTCCGCAAGAACACTGAACGCCTGCGGTTTCACCAGATGCTTTTGGAAAAGAACCTGGCTGGCGAAGACAGTCTGAACCGCCAGTTGACCCGGCAGCTTGCTGACCAGGTTCAGATCCTGGATCAAATGAACACCGCGCTTCTCGAAGCTCAGCGCCGCCTGCTCACCGAACGCGAGGAGGAGCGCAAGCACCTCTCTCGCGAACTGCATGACCAGGTCATTCAGGACCTGTTGAGCATTAACTATGAATTGGAAGGGCTGGAACTGGAACCCGAAATCTCTTCCGATCTGGCCAACAATCTGGCGGAAGTCCGCCAGGGGATTCGCGCGCTGGTAACCAGCCTGCGCCAGATTTGCGGCACGCTGCGCCCGCTCACGATCGACAGCCTGGGATTGGGAGCCGCGCTGCAGTCCTATGTGCGCGATTGGTCGGCCCGCTGGGATATTCATGTGGAGCTTGAATTGGATGAGAATTTGGGGCGGATGCCCGAAGCCACCGAGATGTCCATTTTCCGCATTATTCAAGAGGGCCTGAATAATGTCCGGCGACATGCTCGAGCCTCCCGCGTGCAAATCAGCCTCCTGCATACCACGCCTCGCTCTCTGTCCATCTCTTTGCGGGATAACGGGAAGGGAATTGGCGAAGATTTTGATTTGGTCAGCATGACCGCCAACGGTCATTACGGCTTGCAGGGCATCAGCGAACGGGTGACTTTGTTGGGCGGGCGCTTCCGACTGCAAGGTCAGTCGGAGGGTGGTTTGGCGCTGCTCGTCGAAATTCCTCACCCGCGGGTGGATGTGGAAATCGAATCGGCCAGTCGGAAACCGCCGAAAAATTCGCGCAAGCGAAGCATTGTCCGGTAAGTAGGGGGAAATCCCCCTATGGAGGTGAGGGTAAATGATGAGACGCCCTCACCTTTTTTTAATTAGAATGAAACCTGTAAGTTTGTATCCCCTTATTTTCTTTGTGAATCGAACAAGGAGGTTCGAGAGATGAAGAAGTCAATCCTTATGTTGGTTGCGCTCTTCTCGATCGTGGCGATGGTGCTGTCTGCATGCCAGCCCACCCCGACCCCGGTCGCCCAAGAGCCAGGCGCTGCTACCGCAGCTCCCGCCGGGAAGCTGAGTGTAGGTATCGTCCTTCCCACCAAGGACGAGCCCCGCTGGATCCAGGACGAGACCCGTTTCAAAGAACTGCTCACCGCAGCGGGATACGATGTCCAAATCCTCTTCAGCCAGGGCGACTCGGCCAAAGAGAAAGAGAATGTAGAATCTCTGGTCAGCCAGGGCGTTCAGGTTCTCATCATTTGCCCGCAGGACGGAACCGCTGCTGCCGCGGCTGCTGAAGCCGCCAAGGCCGCTGGCGTGAAAGTCATCTCGTATGATCGCCTGATCCGCGACACCGACGCCGTGGATTACTATGTGACCTTCGACAGCGTTGCTGTGGGTGAGGCATGGGGCGATTACCTGGTGGCGAACGCGACCGGCACAGGCAATAACCTGTATCTGTACGCTGGCGCTGCTTCCGATAACAATGCCTTCTTGTTCTTCGAAGGCGCGTGGAACGTTCTGCAGCCCAAGATCGCCGACGGCACGTTCGTGATCAAGAACTCAAGCGAAGCGATTGCCCTGCAAGACAAGGCGACCCTGACCCGTGAAGAGATGGCCAAGATCATCGGCCAGGTGACCACCGAGTGGAAGTTTGATGTGGCCAAGAACCTGGCGGAAGCCAACCTGACCTCTGCCAAGGTGGAGGACAAGGGCACTGTCTTCATTCTGGCCCCCAATGACGGCACCGCCCGCTCGATCGCGGATGCCTTCGCTGCCGACAGCGATGTGACCAAGTACTATGTGACCGGCCAGGACGCTGAAAAAGCCTCTGTCCAGTACATCATCGATGGCAAGCAGTCCATGACCGTCCTCAAGGACGTCCGCACCCTGGTGAGTGATGCTTTCAACGCCGCAGTTGCTTACCTCAAGGGCGGCTCCCCCGAGCAGACCACCACCTACAACAACGGCAAGATTGACGTTCCCGCCAAGCCGTCCGCCATTGTGACGGTCACCAAGGAGAATGTCAAGGAAGCCATCGTTGACTCTGGCTACTATCCGGCCTCTGACTTCACCGGCCTGGAAGGTGCTTCTGAACCTGCTCCTGCCATTACTGGCAAGGTTGGCATTGTTCTCCCGACCAAGGACGAGCCCCGCTGGATCCAGGACGAGACCCGCTTCAAGGACGCTTTGACCGCTGCTGGGTACGATGTCCAAATCCTCTTCAGCCAGGGTGACTCGGCCAAAGAGAAAGAGAATGTGGAATCTCTGATCAGCCAGGGCATTCAGGTTCTCATCATTTGCCCGCAGGATGGAACCGCTGCCGCCGCGGCTGCTGAAGCCGCCAAGGCCGCTGGCGTGAAAGTCATCTCGTATGATCGCCTGATCCGCGACACCGACGCCGTGGATTACTATGTGACCTTCGACAGCGTTGCTGTGGGTGAGGCATGGGGCGATTACCTGGTGGCGAACGCGACCGGCACAGGCAATAACCTGTATCTGTACGCTGGCGCTGCTTCCGATAACAATGCCTTCTTGTTCTTCGAAGGCGCGTGGAACGTTCTGCAGCCCAAGATCGCCGACGGCACGTTCGTGATCAAGAACTCAAGCGAAGCGATTGCCCTGCAAGACAAGGCGACCCTGACCCGTGAAGAGATGGCCAAGATCATCGGCCAGGTGACCACCGAGTGGAAGTTTGATGTGGCCAAGAACCTGGCGGAAGCCAACCTGACCTCTGCCAAGGTGGAGGACAAGGGCACTGTCTTCATTCTGGCCCCCAATGACGGCACCGCCCGCTCGATCGCGGATGCCTTCGCTGCCGACAGCGATGTGACCAAGTACTATGTGACCGGCCAGGACGCTGAAAAAGCCTCTGTCCAGTACATCATCGATGGCAAGCAGTCCATGACCGTCCTCAAGGACGTCCGCACCCTGGTGAGTGATGCTTTCAACGCCGCAGTTGCTTACCTCAAGGGCGGCTCCCCCGAGCAGACCACCACCTACAACAACGGCAAGATTGACGTTCCCGCCAAGCCGTCCGCCATTGTGACGGTCACCATCGAGAATGTCAAGGCAGCCATCATCGACTCCGGCTACTATCCGGCCTCCGATTTCACCGGCCTGCCGTAATCGCCCCCGGTTTGAGCGAAATATTTCGCTCATAGCGGTGTAAAATTAAAGGGCGAAACCAGTTTCTCTGAAATTGGTTTCGCCCTCCTTCCGGAAAATCGTAGATTGGAAGTCAATTATGGCAAATCCCCTATTAGAAATGGTCAGTATCACCAAGACCTTCCCGGGCGTCAAAGCGCTGAGTGACGTTAGTTTTGAGGTGGGGGAAGGTGAAATTCACTGTTTAGTTGGTGAGAATGGGGCGGGGAAGTCTACATTGATGAAAGTTTTGAGCGGTGTCTATCCACACGGAGAATACACCGGAGAAATTCTCATCAACGGCTTAGAGCAAACTTTCCGCAGCATTCGCGACAGTGAAAAAGCCGGCATTGCGATCATTTACCAAGAGCTGGCCCTCGTTCCTGAAATGTCTGTTTATGAGAATATCTTCCTGGCGAACGAAATTCGCAAAGGTCCGTTGGTGAATTGGAACGAAACGATCAAGCGAGCAGGGGAAGTGCTGAAACGGGTGGGGCTGGACGTAAACCCCGCCACTAAGATTAAGTCACTGGGCGTGGGTAAACAGCAATTGGTAGAAATTGCCAAAGCGCTCAGTAAAGATGTCAAAATTCTCATTCTGGATGAGCCAACCTCGGCCTTGAACGAGGGCGACAGCGAAAACTTGCTCAACTTGTTGCGGGACTTGAAATCTCATGGCGTGACCAGTATCCTGATCTCCCACAAGTTAAAAGAGGTCATTGCCATTGCGGATAAGGTGACAGTATTGCGCGACGGGCAGACCATCTGCACGTTGGATGCGCATAAGGGCGAAGTGAATGAACCCGTGCTGATTAAGCACATGGTGGGCCGCGAGATTAATAACATTTACCCGAAGCGGGAGCACGCCCGATCTGAAGAGGTGATGTTTGAGGTTAAGAACTGGACGGCTTATAGTCCGGCTTTGGGCCGAACAATTTTGAAAGATGTTAATTTCCATGTTCGGAAAGGCGAAATTGTTGGGCTGGCAGGACTGATGGGTTCGGGACGTACCGAGTTGGCCTTGAGTATTTTTGGGAATCCGGATAAGTATCGGGTCACTGGCGAGTTGATGGTGAAAGGCGAGCAGAAACGCTTCCACCATCCCAACCAGGCGATCCAGTCGGGCCTGGCTTATGTTACCGAGGACCGAAAAGGCGACGGCTTGATCTTGATCCAGGATGTCAAGCAAAACATCACCCTCGCCAACTTGCGCGAGATTGCCAGGAACGGCATCATCGATTCGAATGCCGAAATTCAAGTCGCCGATCATTACACCAAGAGCCTCAATATTAAAACCCCCAGCATCGAACAGAAAGTACGCAACTTGAGCGGTGGCAATCAGCAGAAAGTGTCATTGGGCAAGTGGCTCTTTGTCAAGCCCGATGTGTTGATCCTGGACGAGCCCACGCGTGGAATCGATGTCGGCGCAAAATATGAAATCTATACCATCATGAACCGCCTGGTAGAGCAAGGAATGTGCATTATTATGATCTCCTCCGAATTACCTGAAGTTCTGGGGATGAGCGATCGAATATACGTTGTCGCTTCAGGAACGATTACAGGCGAGATGCCGGTTGAAGAAGCGACCCAAGAAAAAATCATGAATCTGGCGACCAACTGAGGAGGTCAGAAAAGATGTCATCTATCACAACCGCTCAAAGAGCCAAATCGACTTCGTTTTTTAGCAATATTACCCGGGTGCTCCGTGAAAACATCCGTGAATATGGCATGTTCATTGCCTTATTCGCGATCATGATTATTTTTACGATCACGACCGAGGGCACATTTATCTCATCACGCAATATCGTCAACTTGGTCAATCAGGCTGGTTATATTGCTGTACTGGCCGTTGGCATGACCCTGGTGATTGTGATCCGGCATATTGACCTTTCTGTGGGTTTTTTGGGCGGTTTCCTGGGAGCCATTGCGGCCATCGGTATGGTGCAGTGGAACCTGCCCGTATGGGTCGTCATTCCCATGACGATGGCGCTGGGCGTCGTGGCCGGGCTGATTACCGCTTTCCTGGTGGCCGAGTTGGGCATCCCGGCCTTTGTGGCCTCGCTGGCTGGTTGGTTGATCTACCGTGGAGCCATCTTGGTGGTCACCGAAGCGACAGGCACCATCATTATCCCCGATGAAACCTTTGCGGCCATTGGTAACGGCTTCATTCCCGATATTCCAATGGGCACATTCTTACCCGAGCGGCATAAACTGACCCTGATCCTGGGTTTGATTGCCATCGTCGCCCTGGTCATTAGCGAGATTCGCAGCCGCAGCAAAAAGATGGAATACAACTTTGAAGTGCTGCCCACCGATGTGTTTGTGCTCAAGCTGCTGTTCCTTTCGACTATCATTGGCGGGATTGCCTGGTTGTTGTCCGGTTATCAAGGCCTCTCCTGGACCGCCGTGGTTGTGCTCGTGGTGGTGGCAGTTTATCACTTTATCACGACGCAAACCGTGCTTGGACGCCATATTTATGCGGTTGGCGGTAACCCCGAAGCAGCCGAGTTGAGCGGTATCGATGTCAAAAAGATTACCTACACTGTCTTTGGTTCGATGGGTATGTTGGCAGCGCTGTCAGGCATTTTGTTCGCCTCGCGCCTGCGATCAGCTACCACCACGGCGGGCACGCTTTGGGAAATGGATGCCATTGCGGCGGCTTACGTGGGCGGCGTTTCGGCGGCAGGCGGCGTGGGCAAGGTGGTCGGTTCCATCATCGGCGCGCTGGTGATGATGTCTCTAACGAGCGGCATGAACTTGATGGGCATTGGCATTTCGTACCAGTATATGGTTCGCGGCGCCGTCCTGGCGGCGGCGGTTATCTTTGACGTTGCTACTCGCAATCGCGGGAAGTAATCTGGGTCTCCTCCCACAATTTATTGGTAGATCGCGGGCGAGGCAGTTGTCTCGCCCGCGATGATTCTTAAGCGCTCACGCAGCGCTAAAAAAACGATTCTTTGTAACTACTTTGACCATGTCCCTTTAAAACGCCTGGGCCTTCGAACTCAGGTGTTACCCCCACCCTCCCCCTGAACTAAAGTTTTGCGAGTTTTTTGCCAGCGGGTCGCGCAGCAGGCGGGGGAGGGGCCACGAGATTAAAATCGGGTTTCTTCCGCCCGGGGCTGAGTGGTTACGATTCTCTTTATCCAACGTCGTGAGACAAAGCGGATGGCGCCGCCCACGGCTTTGACCAAATTCTCCGACAGCATGGCTGCATAGACCCAATGGGGCGGCAGGCGCAGCGCCAGCACAGCAATGGCCACGCACGGGATGGAAGCCAGCCAGATTCCTCCTACGTCCAGGATGGCTGAGAAGCGGGTGTCGCCGCCGCCGCGCAAAATGCCAACAATAAAAATTGCATCCTGGCTGCGAAGCCAGAAAAACAACCCACCCACCAGGATGATGGAAGCCGCCGCCGCGCGGGTGGTGTCTTCCACCTGGTACAACGTGACCACCCAAGATCGCGCCGCCACGAGGATCATTCCGATGCAAAACGACCCTGCCAGATTGATGAACAGGATACGTTTGCCGATTTGATAGGCTTCTTCCAGCCGCCCAGCTCCAATAGCGTGCCCGATCATGATGGCTGCCACGGATGCGCTGCCCATGGTCATGAAGAAGCCGATGCTGATAATGGTCGCGGCGATGTTGAAGGCCGCGTAGGATGAGGTGCCCAGGCGGGCGACGATGGCGTTGTTGACGTTTCCGCCCAGCGCCCAAAAGAATTCATTACCCAACACCATGAGAATCTGGGCAATATGCGCCCGGAAGAAGCCCAGGTTGAACTGGAAGTATTTCGCCGGATGTGTCGCCACGGGTGATTTTTGCCGGTAGAGAATGACCAGGAGAACCAGGCATTCAAGGACGGTGCAAATCAACCGACCCAGGGCCACGCCGCGAATCCCCAGGGCAGGCAGCCCCAGTTTTCCAAAGATCAACACGTAGTTGGCCGCGGTGGTAAGGACCAGGAAGGTGACTCCAATGACCATCGGCAAGCGCGTGTTTCCCGTGGAGCGTACCGCGGCGTACAAGGTGGTGGTGACTGCCGAGAAAAGGTAACTCCAGCCAACGATGCGCAGGATGGATGCTCCAGCTTCAACGACCTGGGGGTCTTGCGAGTACAGGCGGAGCACATGGGTGGGAAACCCGATCGCCAGCGCGGCGAATAGGAGGGCGGTGCTTGTACACAAGGCCAGAGTCATGCCCAGAACCCGCAGCAAGTTGGGGCGGTCATCAGCTCCCCAATACTGAGCCATGAAAACGGCTGCCCCGCCGGTGGCTCCAAACAGGGTCAGGTTGAGCAAGAAGGTGAACTGGCCGGCTAGCCCTGCCGCAGCCACCGGAACGTCCCCCAATTGGCCCACCATCAATACATCAAAAATGGATATGAGATTAAAAAACAGACTCTGGATCGCTGCCGGTATGAACAGGCGTAGAAAGCGTTGGGTGAATCCAGAACTGCCCATAGATCCTTTACTTCTGCTGCTAAACAAGCGTTGATTAAGTCAGACGCCCGCATTCGCCTCTTCAGTGCATTAACTGAACAAGCCAATTAGAGGGTGTACATGGTCCAGACTTGATGATCTTATTCCATCAGCGCGTCGAGTAACACGCCTGGAATCTGCGGGTCGAAATGTTTTTCGGTTTGCTCCTGGATATAGTCCAGAGCGTCTTGCTTGCTCCAGGCCTTGCGATAGGGCCGATCAGTAGTCAGGGCATCAAACACATCCACGACCGCGAAGATGCGCGCCGCCAGGGGGATCTCTTCGCCCTTCAAACCCCGTGGGTATCCACTCCCGTCCCATTTCTCGTGATGACAGTAGGGGATATCTAAGGCCGGAGCCAGGTATTCGATGTGAGCCAGGAATTGGCGGGCATACTCAGGATGGCGGCGCATGATTTCCCATTCTTCATTGTTCAAGGGACCAGGCTTTTTCAAAATCGTGTCGGGAATCCCCATTTTACCGATGTCGTGCAGCAGCGCTCCCCGGCGGATGTGAAGCACGTCTTCTTCGCGCACGCCCATCTTTCGAGCCAACTCCTCGGTCATTTCGGTCACCCGCAGGGTGTGACCCTGGGTTTCCTGGTCGCGCAGTTCTAGCACCAAGGACCACCCCTGCAGGGTGGCGTCATAAGCGCGGGTTAATTCTTCGTTGGAAAGCTGCAAGGTCTTGTACAGACGGGCGTTGGCCACAGCCAGGGTCACCTGGTAGGCCAGTGTCCGGCACAACTCTACTTCGTGTTGGTTGTATTCGTGGGCTTTACTCGTCGAGCCGACAATCAGCGCGCCGGTGGCTTTATCTTCTAGCAGCAGAGGGATAAAAAGGATGGACCGTAGTTTACGCGCCTCGATGACTCTTCGCTCCGCGGGCGAAAGCACCGCTGCCAGGGTGTCAGGAATATGCACCGGGCGGCCGCTGTTGAAGGCAGTCACAATATGGGGGTGGTCCGAGAGTTTTTCGGGTTGCAGGCGCAGCCACTGGAGATCGGGGTCCAGGGGTGGGGTGGTTGCGCCCAGGAATAGCATATCGCCTTCCAGTGTGTAAATGGCGCCTGTTTTCAGCCGCAGCACGGTGACCGCGCTGTTGATGGCTGTCTGAAGTACGGTAGGCAGATCCAACGAAGAAGCCAGCGCACTGCTGACCTTGAGCAGCGTGGAAAGCTCTTCGGCGGGTATCTGCCGGGCAATGTTGAGGTCCGGCGGGAAACGTTTGATGGGCATATTACTTAACGATCATGACATTATCAAAAAACACCTTATAGCCTTCGGCGGCATCTTCGTTGGCAAACACAAACAGCCCCATTTCGCCGGCGGGCAGGCGCGGTTCTGGCAAAACCTCCGAATAAATCTGGGTCCCATTAATGGTCAGGCTGAGCATTTCAGGTGTGCAGAAAACACCCACTCGATTCACTTCCTCGGGTGAGGATTTCAACGCATCGGCGGGCTCCCACACTTCGTCTTCGCTTCCCGATCCGGTCAGGTAATTCACCTCTCCATCCACGACCGTGGCGGCGATGAATTCCTGGTATCCCAGGTCTAGTTCAATGTAGTAATGGTTGTCCACATCTTCAATTTGGCACATCAGGCCCACCGTACCGTTTTGATCACCGGGCAGACCCCAAACGTCGAACTCGACATAAGTAGGGAAGAAGTCCACGGGCGCATAGGCCCAATCGTAATAATCGGCCTCGGCAATTTCGATACTGTAGGCGTTGTCTTCATACTTGATAATCGTACTGCCGTCGTCATATTCGACCCAGCCTAAATCTTTGGTGGAAAAATCATCCAGCAGGGTGTTTTCGTCTGACCATTGCCCACCGGTCGGGTTGGGCACAGCCGTGGCCGGAGATTCTGGAACGGCGGGGGGCTCTGGGGCAGAGGGGGCCTCTGGCGGATTGGCGGTGGGTTCGCTGGGGGGAATGACTGGGAGAGGTTCGTCCGTGAACGGCATCGGGACTACCGAATTGGGGGTGGCCTCGCTAAAAGGCAGGGTGATGCTGTCTTTGTTGATTAAAAAGTACGCGCCAACAGCCACGACACAAAGACACAGGATCAATAAGCAGCCAGCGCCGCCCAATAACCACCATTTTGTATTACTGTTATTCGATTGGTTCATGGAAATCTCTCCTTAACTCGATTTAAAGGTTGCCGTGAAAGGGGATGTGAAAACGGCTTACGGGTCGCTCTTCGAAAAATGCAATAAACTCTTCCGTGGTTGGAAGCCCTTCGATGATTTCATAGGCGAGCATATAATAAGTATACAACTGAAATTGAAGTGGAGGAAAAATCATGCCCCTTTTCGCCCTGTCGTCCAAACAGTGCAACCTGATCGGGCGGATCGATACAAGCAATCCGGAAGGCCCTGTGCTGTATTATGCTGGCAGCTATTTGAGCGCTCGTTTTCGGGCGTCCAGGCTGGGCGTGGTGGTATCTGACGAGGGCGGCTGGAATGCGAATGCGAATGATCTGGGGGTGGTCATGGATGGGGTCTTGACCATTCATCCGCTGAAAAAAGGCCGATCCAGGCAGTTGGTGGAGGTTGCCTGTCTTCCGGGTGACCACAACCTGGAAATATACAAGTTGCATGGACCGGGTAACGGGCGCGGCAGCCTGACTCTGCACGCGCTTGAATTAGGCTCGGGTGGGGAGCTCCTGGCTCCGCCGGATGTGCCGCTTCGTAAGCTGGAAGCCTATGGAGATTCGGTTACCGAAGGCGAGGGTTCGTTGTGCCCACCGGGCTCGAATGATTGTGGCGCTAACAGCGGTTGGCATTCTTACGCCAACATCCTGGCTCGTGCCCTGGGTACTCAGATTCATAACAACGGTGTGGGCGGGCTGGCGGTTCGGGATAACACCGGCTGGTACGAAAGCGGCATCACCGGACTGGAAACCACCTTTGACAAGCTCAATCCCAGCGGAGAGCGCAAGACTCGCTGGGATTTCTCCCGCTATACCCCGAACCTGGTGTTGATGGCGATGGGCGTCAATGACCAAAGCAAGTTTGGTTTTGATGACCTGCCCTTGTGGAAACAGACGTATAAACGCATTGTGCGAACGATCCATGCCCGGCACGGCGGCGGTGACTTGCCGTTCTTGTTCGCGGTCGCGCCCATCCATGTGGAAGATGCCTACCGAAACGTGGCTGAAGCCGCGGCAGAATTGAAGGCCGAGGGAATAAACACCTGGTTCTACCGCTACAGCTTTGAGGTCAGTGGGCATCCCAATCAACACGAATCAGAACGCATGGCCCGTGAACTGGAAGCGTTCATCCGCCTGAATGGTCTGTTATGAAACCCCACAGTAGGAGTTCGAGATCGAATCTGAAAGAACAATCCTGTTGATCAGAAACCTTCCAAATTCATTGCAATCCCTTCATCCTAACGTTTCTGTAAGGCGAATCGTAGCAACTTTCGAGTAGGATGGGGTTGTATTTATTGCAGTGGCATACAGGTCATAGTTCTTTCCTTTCTTTTTCTTCCCAGAGTATGTCTCAAGTTAGTACGTGGATGTGTCTTGCGGCTGATGCGCTCAGGTCAGTTCTCGTCTATAGTAGAACCATCCTCAATCGGAATCATTTTGCAGGGATTATTTTAGAGAAAAGGTCTTATGATATCTGAAAAACTTATGTATTGGGCCTCTCGGCCGGTCGTGAAAACATATACCGGTACCATGTTGAAAATGAATGTACAGATGCACGCCGGTTTCCCTCAAGGGGCGAAAATTATCGCCGCCAATCACCCCAGTACCACCGACCCGTTCTTTGTGGCCTCGATGGTAGGACAGCAATCATTTATCCTGATTAATGAAGTTCTCTTCCGCGTGCCCGTCCTGGGCGAATACTTGCGCCGTTCGGGACATATTCCGGTGGCGGTGGGACAGGGACAGGCTGCTATGGACGCGGCTCTGGATCACCTGCGCAATGGCCACACGGTGATGATTTTCCCCGAAGGCGCTCTGAGCCCCGAAGAAGGCGGTTTTCAACAACCTCGCACCGGTGTAGCTCGCCTGGCTCTGGCCAGTGGCGCGCTGGTCATTCCGGTGGGAATTCACTTGCTCCGCGAGCGGACTCGCACCGTTCAATCTACCGTGCGCGGCGAAATCCATTACGGTCGCTGGTATATCAGCGGGCCTTACAATATGACCGTAGGGCAGCCCTTGCGCTTCACCGGTGATTTGGAAGACCGGCCATTGGTACGCAAAGTGGCTGAGACCGTCATGCACCACATCATCGAACTGGCTCGCCAGAGCGAAATTCGGATGAACCCCACCGCCCCACTCACCAGCCTGCCTGCTACTTTGTAGAGCCCGGGCTTCTCAGCGGTCTTCTCGCAAAGAACCTGTCCTAAAAATATTGGGGGAGATTGCGATTTTGAGGATAGGTACTCAATAACTTGGCGAGAAAACCACTAAGCCGGCAATTCGTCATAACTACAGGGCCGAAAAATTAGGTTCTCTGGGAGTTACCACGGCAATTCCCAATGACCCAAAAATTAGGCTGCGTTTTCTGGTACGTGATAACGCTGTCCGAAACGCCGAACCACCCCACGCAAATCATTGTCCAGTGTGCCTAAGGCGCGGCGGGCGATTTCTTGCGGCACGCCGTCGTAGTATGCTTCGGCAATTGCTCCGGCGATGGCGGCCAGGGTATCCGAATCGCCGCCCAACGAAATCGCTTTGCGGATGGCATCCTCCACGCCGGCGGAGTCCAGGAATGCAATGATGGCCTGCGGCACCGAGCCCTGGCAGGACGAATCGAATTTGTAGCCTGGCCGGATTTCGGCCACCGTTTGATACAGGTCATATCCAAAGCGGGCGGAAATTTCCAGCCTCAACGCTTCTTTTTCAATTCTTTGACGCGCCAGGAATATCGCGAGCGCGGTTGCCTGGGCTCCTTTAATCCCTTCGGGATGGTTGTGGGTTACAGCCGCGCTGCGCTGCGCCTCATGCAACACATCTTCAACGGAATCAAAGGCCCAACCCACCGGGCTGACTCGCATGGCGGAGCCGTTGCCATAGCTAAAATATGGCTCGCTAGAATCGGAGCCCATCCATTGCTTAAAACGCCCGCCGTACCCCAGGTGTGGGTAACGCAGAGCATATTGCCGAATGGCGGGGCCGTAATCACCATCGGTTAGAATGGCATCCGCCACGGCGATGGTCAGCAGGCTGTCGTCGGTGAAATGGCAATGAGGCGAGAACAATGGAAAGTTCTCTCGCTTAATTTGCTTTCCCCGTCCTTCGTAGATCGATCCAATCACGTCTCCGGCAATGGCTCCCAGCATGGCTGCCTCCTTTGCGATCACACTATTTTACCCTACCGATTGAGGTCCGCGCCTTGTTTGAATGGGGCTGCCTATGGCTTTTCCGAAGTCAGCCCCATACGAAAGAGCGAGGCTTTTGCAAAAGTCAAGTGACTTTGGAAAAACCATATGGGGCTGCCCGACCCGTCATTGCCTTTTCCTCACTATAATAAAGATAGAATCCTCTTTCTTCAACAACCCAAGGAGTTGATCTATGCCCGAGAATACCCCTCGCAAACCGTTGGCCGCTACCCCGCCCATGGGATGGAATTCCTGGAACTCCTTCGGTAGCAAAGTTTCCGCGGAATCAGTTTGCCAGGTGGCCGATGTCCTGGTCAAATCTGGCCTCAAAGATTGCGGCTACGAATATGTCGTCATTGACGACTGCTGGTCGGTCAAGGATCGGCGTGACAGCCACGGAAACCTGGTCCCCAACCCCGAGCGTTTCCCCGATGGCGTCAAACCCGTCGCCGATTACGTGCACAGCCTGGGCTTCAAGTTTGGCATCTATTCCGATGCTGCCGAAATGACCTGTGCCAGCTATCCCGGCAGTTTGGGCTTCGAAGAGCAGGACGCGCATTTGTGGGCCAGTTGGGGTGTGGATTTCTTGAAATACGACTACTGCTATGCCCCACCTGACCAGGCCACTGCTATCGAGCGCTATACCCGCATGGGAACGGCCTTGCGGAACTGTGGGCGCGAAATCCTGTTCAGTATCTGTGAGTGGGGCGGGCGCAGCCCGCATTTGTGGGGGCGGCAGGTGGGCGGCCATATGTGGCGCTCTAGCGGTGACATCATCGATAGCTGGGTGGATGTGCAGGCCGGGACGTGGTGGGGGCTGGGCATTGACACCATTCCCGACATCGCCGCGTCCGTGGCCGAATATGCCGGGCCGGGCGGCTGGAACGACATGGATATGCTCGTGGTTGGCCTGAGCGGTTCGGGGCACATCCCCGGCAAGGGCGCTTCGATGACCGAATACCGCACCCACATGTCGTTGTGGTCGGTGGTCTGTTCTCCGCTCATGATCGGTTGCGATGTTCGCGCCATGAGCAGTGAGGTGGCCGAGATCTTGATGAACCGTGAGGTGCTCGCAGTCAACCAGGACCCGCTTGGACAGGCTGCGCGGCGCATCAAAAAGACCGGCCCGTTGGAAGTATGGCGCAAGCGCCAGTCCGATGGCAGCCTGGTGCTGGCTCTGCTCAACCGTGGCTCCAGTCTTGGCGAGATTAAGTTCACGGCTTCCGAGGTTGGCCTACTGGATGATCATCGAGCCGTCATCCGCGATCTGTGGAAACAAGAAGATATCGCTGACTTCAAGCACCAAAACGAATTCCTGGTCGGCCCGCATGCCACCCTGCTGTTGAAGATTTCAGCTATTTCCGACTGACCTCGACGGGACGCGGCGGCGAGCTCGTTTTAAGTGTGTCCAACAACTGTGCGGTTGCGACGGAGACAGCCTCTACGGCAGCCTGAAAAGCTGCCTCGTTGGCCCTGGAGGGTTTACGGTAACCGCTGAGCTTGCGCACATATTGCAAGGCCGCTGCCCGGATTTCTTCGTCGCTGGCAGGCGGCTCACGATTGTAAAGCGTTTGGATGCTCCTACACATGGGTAGATTCCGCGAACGCAAGTCCTTTCTCGGCCAGTGCTTTGCGCAGCGCCTCGACGGCCGTGGGTCCCACGCCGTGGAGCTGGCAAAGCTGCTTCTCGCTCAGGGCGGCCACATGCTCCAGGCGGGTGCAGCCAGCCGAATGCAGCGCGCGCAAGGCGGGCTGGCTGAGTTTGGGAAAATCGCTTTTCAGGCTTTCAGATACTTTGATCATAGGATCCCTCTAAAAGGTTGCTTTTTTCGCGGACTCGCTCGACCATCTGGCGAATGAGTCCCAGGTGGAAGGCTGCGTGAGGAACCAGGGCCATTACGCCGTTGAGGAAAGGGCCGGGTAGTTCGTTTTGGGCCGCAAGTGCTTCGCACAAGCTCTCAAACTCGGCGGCCAGGTCAGTGCGCAGCTTCTCCCAGGCTGTTTCGTTTACGGTGACGATCTGCCAGCTTAGCTGCCAGGCAGTCTGGTAGGGCTGCCCACGCAGCGCGCCGTTGGCGTTGGCGATGCACCAGCGCAGGTGCTCCACGTTGGATGCGATCGTCGTGCCGCTGCGCCCGCTGCCATCCACCGAAAAAGATGCCTCGGTTGCCGAAAGTCCGCGGATTGCGCCCATCACGCCGCTGTCGGGGGCATTATCTATGAACCAGGTTTCGTTGGGGTTGGGCGGCCCGGCGTGGGCTTCGGTTAGCAAAGTAAGGATGGAGTCTTTGAGTACATCAAAGGGTAGAGTAGTCATTCTGGGATGCCTTTTTACTGATCACGGTAGCGGGGAATCTCCCCAACCCCGGTGAGTAGATACGATTTCTTACTCGTACATTTGTTCTGATTTATTATACAAATAATACCAAAAAAATCAAGCTTTCCCGGTTCTTTATATATGGCTTTTCCAAAGTCAGCCCCACACCCCCATACGAAAGAGCGGGGCTTTTGCAAAAGTTAAGTGACTTTGGAAAAACCATAGCTCTTTATGGGAGGAGGCAAGCGCAGAGTCTTGATGAATCGGTGACAATCTGTTGACACAATTTCACCGGCGGTCGTGTGCGTGGGCTGCGGCGCACGGCCTGCTTCATTCGCTTATGGCGTGGTACTCTTGAACTGCTTCTCGTGCAGTGTGTGGTACAGTCCGCCACGCTCGAGCAGCTCGGCGTGTTTGCCCTGCTCTACAATGCGCCCGTCCTGGATCACGCAGATCACATCAGCGTTTTGGATGGTGCTCAAGCGGTGGGCAATGATCACCGCGGTGCGCCCCTTCAGTAGCCGCTCCAAAGCCTGCTGGATGAGCCCCTCGCTGACCGTGTCGATGTTGGCGGTGGCTTCATCCAAAATCAAGATGCGCGGATTGGTCAGCACGGCGCGGGCAATGCAGATGAGCTGACGCTGGCCTACCGACAGATTAGCGGCATTTTCCAAAATGGTAGTTTGATAGCCGTCTGGCAAAGCGGCAATGAATTCGTGAGCGTTGGCCATGCGCGCAGCAGTCTCCACCGCCTCATCGCTGGCTTGCGGGTCGCCAAAACGAATGTTCTCGGCGATGGTCCCGGCGAAAAGGAACGAATCCTGCGGCACGACTCCGATCTGGCGGCGCAGCGAACCCTGTGTCACCGTCCGCACGTCAATGCCATCGATGCGCACCATCCCATCGCTCACCTCGTAAAAGCGTGCCGCCAGGTTGGCCATCGTGCTCTTCCCAGCGCCGGTAGGCCCCACCAGCGCCACCCGTTGACCCGGTTGAATTTCCAAATTCACCTCGTGCAGCACCTCGGGCGTATCGGGGCGGTAGCGGAAAGAGACGTTTTCGAACTCGATGCGCCCTTCTACGGGCGGCATGAGCACGGCATCGGGTCGGTCGAACACGTCCAGCGGCGTATCCAGCACCTTAAGGACCTGCTCTCCGCCAGCCATAGCCGATTGCATGGTGGTGTATAACCGAGAAAGCTCCTGGATGGGTTGAAAGAAGCGGGAAACGTAGGAGAGGAAGGCCACCAACACGCCAATGGTCACCTCTTCTTTGACCACAGCTCGACCGCCGGTCCACAACACGACAGCGGTTGCCAACATGCTCAGGAATTCAATGGTCGGCAAGAAGATGAAAGACAGTGTCATGGCGTTGACGTGCGCATCGCGATTGGCCTGGTTGACTTCTTTGAAGCGCTCCTGGGTGGCATCTTCTTGGGCAAATGCTTGAATCACGCGCATTCCGGCGATATCTTCAGCCAGATTGCCCACCACCGCCGCTACACGTGAGCGAGTTTCGCGGAAGGCCGCCTGGGCTCGCTGGGCAAATAACCACGTCGCCAGAACCATCAGCGGCAGCACCAGGAAGGCGAACAGAGCCAGCTTGGCGTTCATCGACAGCATGATCCACACAATGCCTACCAGGATAAACGCGTCCGCGATGAAGGTGATCCAACCTTGCGAGAGCAACTCATTGATCACGGCCACGTCGTTGATCAGACGCGAGACGGTTACGCCCACAATGTGCGTATCGTGGTAGCTGAGCGAGAGCGCTTGCAGGTGGCGGAACAAGTCGGCGCGCAGGGTGCTGAGCACACGTTGCCCCACCCGCGAGAGGATGTACTGCTGTAACGCTGAGGTAGCGTAGAGGCCTACGTAAGCCGCGGCGGTGATCAAGGCTGTCTGTACCAGGCCGTTATAATCCTGGTTGCCAATGTTGTCGTCCAGGGCTACCTTGGTCAAATAAGGAATGAGCAGGGTCAGGCCGGTTGCGGTTAACATGCAAACAAAAGCCAGCAGTAACTGTCGCCAGTGTGGTTTGAGATACACCAACAGCCGCGAGACCACCTTCCAGTCGAAGGCCCGTCCGCGGTGCTCGCCCGAACCGAACTGGTCCAGCGCCTGCCCAGGGCCCATCTGCGGGCCGGCCATGCCAATTCCAAAGCTCATTGAGGTTTCTCCGCGCGGGGTTTGAGCTGCCGCCGGTAAATCTCGGCGTACAGCGGTGAGCTGAGCAGCAGTTCTTCATGCGTGCCGCGTGCAGCCACCGTGCCTTTCTCCAACACCAGGATGCAATCGGCCTGCATCACCGTGCTCAGGCGGTGGGCGATGACAAAGGTAGTGCGCCCCTTCATCAGGCGGCTGAGAGCCTGCTGGATCTGTTCTTCGGTCTCCGTATCTACACTGGAGGTGGCGTCGTCCAATACCAGCAGGCGCGGGTTGGTGAGGATGGCGCGAGCAATGGCAATCCGTTGTTTCTGTCCACCCGAGAGGGTGATGCCGCGCTCGCCCACCTCGGTATCGTAGCCGTTTTGGGTGCGCAGGATGAAGTCGTGGGCCTGAGCGGCTTTGGCCGCGGCGATAATTTGCTCTTCCGTCGCGTCTTGCGCGCCGAAGGCAATGTTTTCGCGGATCGAGGCCGCGAACAGGGTGGTCTCTTGCAGAACGATCCCAATTTGCGAGCGAAGCGAGTGCAAGGTCACCTCTCGGATGTCCTGCCCATCGATGGTGATGCGTCCCTCGGTAGGATCGTAGAAGCGTGGGATGAGGTTGATGATGGTGGACTTGCCCGAGCCGGTTTGCCCCACCAGGGCAATGATCTGGTCGGGTTTGACTTCCAGGTCGATGTGCTTGAGCACCTCGCGGCGCTTGCCGTAGGAAAAAGATACGTTCTCAAACCGTACGTGCCCGCGGAAGGGCGGCATCTCGACGGCATCTTCTTTCTCTTGCACCTCGGGAACCGTGTCGATGATTTCAAAAACACGCTCGGCGGCGGTGCCGGCCATGCTGATGGCTGGAATGATCATGCCCAACATGCGCACGGGGTTGAGCAGTTGGGCCAGATAGGTGGTAAAAGCTACCAGTTCGCCGATGGTCAATTCCCCCCGAATCACCATCGCTCCTCCTGCCCACAATATGAGCACCGAGGAGAGGTTGGCGATGAGTTGCAGCATGGATCCGCCGGTGGCTTGAAGGCGGGCCGCCCGCGCGTTCAATTCGAACCAGCGCTCGTTTTCGGTGTCAAAACGGGCGATCTCGGCCTGCTCCTGGGCAAAGGCTTTCACCACCCGCGCCCCGCGCAGACTTTGCTCGACGCGCGTGGTTAGCACGCCAAGCTGCTTTTGAATGGCGGCATTCAGCGGTCGGAATTGTTTACCAAAAGTAATGGCGCGGTAGGCCAGGATGGGCATGGCCGCGATCGCCAGAAGAGCCAGGCGCGGGTTCATCGCAATGACCAGCACCGCGGTCGCCAACATCATCACGATACCGTCCAGCAGGCGAATGGTGGCCCGCCCCGTGAGGAAGCGTACCCGATCCACATCCTGAATGGCCCGCGAGAGAATATCTCCGGCCTGGCTGCGGTCGTGGAAGGAGAAGGACAGAATGGAGAGTTTCTTTTGCAGCTCGGCGCGTAAGTCGGCGGCCACGTTCTGCGAAGCCACCTCTGACCAACGCCCCATCAAGTAGGTCATGAACCCGCGCAGCACGGTTAACCCCAACAGGCCCACCACTGACCAGGTGAGCAGTTTCATGTCGTTGCGCCCAATGCCCTGGTCGATGATCCAGCGCACCAGTTGCGGGTTGGCCATGCTGGTCAAGGTGATGGTCAGCAGAGACGCGAACGAGCCCAGCGTCAGGAACCAATAAGGGCGTAGATAGGTATAACAGCGCAAAATCGCCGAGAGTGCGGGCGGTTTTTGGTTTGAGGAAGGCCTTTGCAGGCGTGTGAGAAGAGAGGGTAAACGAGATGCCGGGTGCATGATTTGTTTTTCGGTTGAAACCGGGGGAGAGCGGCAGGGAAAAGTATAGCACAGAACAAAGTTGATCCACTTTCTTGTAAGCTGAATGCAAGGAAAAAAGGCCTGACAGGTTATAAGAAACCTGTCAGGCCTTGAATAGATAGGCCTTCTCAGCCTATAACGCCCACAACTTCCAGTAAGCCATTGCCCAGACGATTGCCCCGGCAAAGAGGGTCAGCAGCGTGTAGTGCAGCCGGGCCGAACCGTTCCACAGCCGTTTGGCCCAGGCCAGCACCGTGAAGCCCAGCATGGCCACGCCCAGAACTGCCAACACAAAGGGCGCTTTGAGGACTGAATCCATCCAGGCCGGGCTGCTGAAGATAATATTGGGTATTCCACCGTAAGCCGGGTTCACGTCCAGGAAGGCGACGCCAAACGCGGCGACAATGACGAAGAAGACCAGGCCGAACAGCCCGGCGGCGAGCCTGGCCAGGCGGGCCTCGGTGGGGCGCTTTTCACGTCGGAAGAGGCCGCGGATGAAGGAAGCCAACCAACCGATGAGCGTAACCCCAAACAAGATTGCCCCGCCAGCGAAGATTAACAGGTTGAAAGGAGTTGTGCGATACCAGGGAGCTTTCGCCATCGTCATGGGGCTGGAAGGGTGGAGATAAACCTGTCCATCTACTTCTTTGAGTGCCACGCGCATATCGGGGTCTTCGACATTCACCAGCAGGCCCGGCTCGGTCTCCACAAAGTGCATCAGTTCACCCATTACATTAACAACCACCTGCTGGTTTTCATTCACCGTAACAGTGACCGGTGTGAAGGTCGAGAAAACTTTTTCCATGCTGGTGTAATTACTGCGCGCCATGTAAAACTCGCCCGCATATTTTGCGGCGCGACTGGCGAAATCGGGCGCGGCAACCAGCGTGGGCTCCTCAACGGGATAGCAGCGGTCCATGAAGGCTTTTCTCACAGCCTGTACGGCTTGGTCACCGGTGCTTCCGTTCGTTGAAATGAACAGGCCGGTGTTGGACTCGGGCAGCAGCAGGAGCAAGGAGTGGAACAAGATGGTATCCCCGCCATGAGAAACGGCGTGCTGACCGTTTAGCTCGTTCTCGAAGAAACCATAGGCCATACCGTCGATGCGCGGATCGGAGGTGTTGAGTTCGCTGTGCATGAGGACGGCCGTTTCTTCCCGCAAGATGCGCGCTTCGCCGTAGCCGCCGTTTTGTAGGTGGGCGATCATAAAGTTGGCCATGTCCAGCCCTGTCGCGCTCAACGCACCAGCCGGGTAAGCGGTGATGATTTCGAATTCGCCCTGGTAATATTTACCGTTTGCATAGCTGTAGCCATTCGCCATATTTCCAACTACATCAGCCGGAAGTGGTTGCTGGAAAGTGGCGTGATTCATCTCTAGCGGGGAGAAAATATGTTTTTCGACATATTCCATGAAAGGCATCCCGGATACGCGCTCGACGATATAACCCGCCAGCGCGCTGCCGTAGTTGGAGTATGCAGGAATCTGGCCGGGCGCAAACACCCGGGCAGGGATGTTTGCCTTGAGGTATGCCTCCAGGGTCGCCATTCCGGCGGGATCAAAAATGAACAGACCTTGGGTCTTGTCTTCGAATCCCGGCGTGTGGGTCATTAAGTGTTTGAGTGTGATCGGCTCCGAATAAGTGGCCGGAATTTTAAAATCCAGATAGGTGTTGACATCCGTACTGAGGGACAGCTTGCCCTGTTCCACCAATTGCATGACCGCTGTCCACACGAACAGCTTAGAGACTGAACCAGGGCGGAAGAGGGTAGCAGCCGGGTCTACCGGTATTTTGTTTTCCAGGTCGGCATATCCGTACCCCTTGGCCACGAAGACCTGACCATCCTTGACCACCGCGATGACTGCCCCAGGCACGTGATTCTCAGCCATCGAGGCGGCCATTACTCCGTCGATGAACGCTTCCAATTCTGCTGGGTCATTGGGTCCGCCGGATTGGGCTGCCGCCGGGGATGCCTTGCCCAGGAGCAGCGCTGCGATGACGGCGAATGCCAGGAAAAGGTTCATGAGCGATTTTTTGAATGGAGATCTAGATTGGGTGAGCATGGGACTTCCTTGGTGGTACTGGTTTTGTAATCTGTACGCACAAAAGCAAAGAAAAGTTGCAAAACAAAAAAGACCTGACAGGTTTTAAAAACCTGCCAGGTCTCTCTGGAATAACCCACCAAAAGAGTCTTTACCCGACGCTGACCACCGTGAACGAAAGTGGCGGTAGGCGCAACGTCAGCTTGTTTCCATCCAGCGTCGCCTCGCCCAGATCCGCTGTCACCACGGCGTTGGGCTGCTCGAAGGTGTTGGCGGCTTTGGGGTCGCTCCCGGCCACCTGGTAAACATGGGCGCACTTGCCGGGCGCGCCGTTTTGCCACTCGATTTCCACCGGCTCGCTCGCCTGCTGGCTGCGGTTGACGATGAACACCGCGCTCGTCCCGCTCTCGGCGTCGTAAGATGCAGACGCATCCAGCAGCGAAGCTGCGCCGAATTGGCTGGTCTCGTAAGTGGGAGCCTGGCAGAGCACATCCAGCGCGGTCCCCTTGGCGAAGCGACGGAAGAGTTGGAAGGGGTAGTAGATGGTCTGTTTCACCAGCCCATCTCGACGGGTGAGGATGGGGGCGATGACGTTAACCAATTGGGCCAGGCAGGCCATCTTGAGCACATGGCTGCGACGCAGGAACACGCTCATCCACTGAGCCACCACCAGTGCATCCTCCAGGTTGTAGACCTCTTCGATCAAGTGCGGGGCCTGCGTCCAGTTCCCGCCCATTTCCATATTCTTGTACCACACGTTCCACTCATCCCAGGAGAGGAACACATCGTGCTTCGAGCGGGTCTTGGCTTTGACGTAGCGGAGGGCTCCTTCCAGTGTGTCGACGAATGATTCGAGCTGTCCCGTCAACGCCAGGTAAGAAGCGGTGTCGTTTGCGTTGTTGTTGGCGTAAAAGTGCATGGAGAGGTAGTTGACCTGGTCCCAGCAGATTTCCAGGGCGGTGCGGTCCCAATCGGGGAAGGTAGGCATGCCGATTCCGGATGAGCCGCACAGCACCAACTCAATGGACGGATCGTGCCAGCGCATGATCTTTGCGGCTTCGCGGGCTTTGCGCCCATATTCGTCGGCCTCTAAATGCCCAATCTGCCAGGAGCCGTCCATCTCATTGCCAAGGCACCAGGTCTTGACGCCGTGGGGTTGTGCATAGCCGTGACTGACACGCAGGTCCGCAAAATACGATCCGCCCTTCGCGTTACAGTATTCCACCAGTGCTCCGGCTTCTTCAATCGTGCCCGTGCCCATGTTGACGCCCAGCATGGGCTGCCACCCGGCCCGTTTGCAATAGTCCATGAATTCATTGGTCCCAAACTGGTTGGTCTCGATCGAGCTCCAGGCCAGGTCACGGCGGCTGGGGCGTTGGCCGCGCGGCCCCACCCCGTCTTGCCAGTGATAGCCGCTGAGGAAGTTCCCACCCGGATAGCGCACAATGGTTGGGCCGAGTTCTTTGAGGGCTGTCAGCACATCGGCGCGGATGCCGTCCTGCTCTGCCAACGGCGAGGCCGGGTCGTAAATCCCTTCATAAATCGCGCGGCCCATGTGTTCGAGGAAGCCGCCGAAGATGCGCGGGTCGATAGGGGCGACGGTTCGTTCAAAATCTACTTTTATTTTGCTGGGCATGGTGAAAGCTCCTTGGGTAAGTTGGGTGTTTTTCGCTCTTCAGGAATCGGCGTGGTGAAAGGTGGCGCCTGTCACGACAACTCGTTGAGAGCCAATGTTTTTGCAAGACTTGAGAGAATGTGACATAATTATACTATTCCGAGGATGGGTTATGTCGGGCAACCACCATTCCGGGATCAGCCATAGATTTTTATCATCGGGAGATGAGTATGCGCCCAGATTGGGATTCTTATTTCATGAAGATTGCCTTTGCTGTCTCCGAGCGCAGCACCTGCGACCGGGCGTTTGTGGGCTGTGTGTTGGTGCTGGACAAACGCATTTTGACTTCCGGGTTTAACGGTTCTCCCGCCGGGCAGCCACACTGTGATGAGGAAGGCCACCTGATGGTGGACGGTCACTGCGTGCGCACCATCCACGCTGAGACAAACGCCATCATCCAGGCGGCCCTTCATGGTGTGTCCACCAAGGGCGCGACCTGCTATGTAACCCATTTTCCCTGCATCAACTGCACCAAGGCGCTGATCAACGCCGGTATTCACCGGCTGGTATACAGCGTTGGATACCGGATGGACGAGAACGCCCTGAAATTCCTGGAGACAGCCCATATCGAGGTCTGCCAGCAGGAATTCAAGGGGGCGACGGAGGAGTGAGCCTCAAGCCTAAACCCTAAGGGTCTCAGAAGACCCTTAGGGTTTTCTCTTAAACACCACCGGCAGCAGCGGCAGGACGAGCAAGTTCACCGCGGCGAAGCCGACCAGAGTCCAGACGTAGCCAATGGCGTCCACAATGGTCCCGCCCAGGCCCAGGCCGATGGCCTGGCCGACATTGGTGAAGGCCATAATGATGGAGAACATGGCCGCCGCGATGCGCGGATCGGTGAAGCGCATGGCCAGGGCAAAGTAGCTGGCCTGGTAGGCTCCATAGGCAAAACCGAAGAAGAACACCGCCGGCCAGGCCCACATGATCTGCCCGGTGAGCGCGAGAAGCGCCAGCGACAGCGAACTCAATCCGCCGGAAACCAGGATGGCCTGCTTGCCACCAGCCCGGTCGTTCAACCGCCCGCCCAGCACACCGCCGGCCACCACGCCAATGCCCCACAGGGTGGTGAAGAAGCCCGCCGTGCTCAAGTTGATGCCAAATCGTTCGGTGAGGAAAGGGTTGACCAGTTGGTTAGCGCCCACAATTACCAGGAAGGCGATCAGGCCGACGCCTGATACGGCCAGCACATCGGCCCGCTTGAACGCGCTAAAGGCGCCCCATTCAAACCGCCGCCCGGCCGGGCGCTCGGCTTCTTTGATGCTCAACACGAAGGGCAGCGGCAGCAGGGTCAGCGCAGCCAGCAGGTAGAACACCGCCGGCCAGGACACGTTCTGCGCCAGCAATCCCACTACCGAGGCGGTCACAATCACGCCCACGGCCCGCCCGCCGACCATGAAGGCCTGGATGGTGCCCCGCTCGCCTTCCGTCGCGGTATCTAGCGCCAGGCCGTCGGTGCAGGTGTCATAGAGGGCCATGCCCATTTGCAGGAAGAAGGCCAGGGTCACGAACAGCCAGTATTGCGGGCCGGGGTCGATGGCCGGGACAATGAGCAAGCACACGGTCTGGATGGCCAGTCCTAACAGGATGTAGGGTTTGCGATAGCCCAATCCCAGCACGTTGACCCGGTCGCTGAGCATGCCCAGGAAGATTTTGATGACGAAGGGCACCAGCGCGATGGCCGAGAAGATGCCCACGTTGGTCATGGTCAGCCCGCGCGAAAGCAGGTACAGGGCATTCAGAGCTGTGAAGTAGCTTAAGATGGTGCCCTGCGTGAAGTACAGCAGGCCGAACATGGTGTAGCGCAGCGGTTTGGATTGCAACATAGAATGATTATCCTTCCTGGGACGAAGATTTGTATTTGGCTTGCTGTTCAGGGGTCAAACTGGCCCACCAGGGGTCGTATTTTTCATCGGTCATCCGCTTGACGATCAGCTCTACATCTTTATGGTATTTTTCGATCTTCATCCCCATCGCTTTGAGGACCAGTAGCTTTTCCAGCGAAATGACCCGATACTCGGGTTCCTCAATGGCTCCGGGGGAGAGATAGGCATAATCAAACAGGCAAATGCTCTTCCATATCTCAAATTCAAACACGCACACGCCCAGGTCGCCCCACAGGTCTTTGAGGTGCTGCGGATATTGGGCTGCGAGCCTTTGGTAATCTTCAGCGGTGATGATGAAGTCGATGTCGGTGCCGGCTTTGCGCAGGCCGTAGTATTCCATGGCCTTCCCGCCGACGAGCAGGGGCTTGCTGGAAAAAGTGAAGTTGAGTTTAGAGAGATCGATGGGTTCCATTCTCTCTGAGTATAATGGAGATGTTCAATTTCGACCCTTCAATTTCCCCTTCTTTTTCGCCCTGGAGGCCCCCATGAAGATCACCGATTTGAAGTGTGCGATCATCGGCCAAAACCCGGTGGTGCGCATCACCACCGATGTGGGAATTTGTGGTTACGGCCAGGCCGAATCGGCCAAGCCCTACCTCAAGCCGCACGTCTTATTTTACAAGCAGTACCTGGTGGGCGAGGACCCCACCAACGTGGAGCGCGTCATGCTGCGCATCCGGCGCATGGCCAGCTTCAAGCCCTGGGGCAGCGCGGTGAGCGCTATCGAGATGGCGTTGTGGGATATTGCCGGAAAAGCGGCCGGGGTGCCGGTGTATAAACTGCTGGGCGGCAA
This sequence comes from uncultured Anaerolinea sp., assembly GCA_964403875.1. GTDB lineage: Bacteria > Chloroflexota > Anaerolineae > Anaerolineales > Anaerolineaceae > Anaerolinea. The sequence goes on from CAYOHX010000026.1 coordinate 52,877, forward strand.
GGTGCGCGACAGCGTGTTGGTATACAACGGCGGGGTGCGTTTCCCGATGAAAGGCCATACTCCTGAGGATTATGCCGAGAATATGGCTTTGATGAAGGCCTCACCCGAAAAGTTTGCCATTATCAAGCAGGCCATCGGATTCCACAGCGGCATGGCCGGGAAAGCGCCGGACTTTTTCTACGGTGAGGTGGTGGGCGGCGCGCCGCACGGCAACCGCGGCTTACTTACCGAACGCGGCCTCAAGCACGTCATCGCCTGCGTGGAGGCCATGAAGAGTGTGTTGGGCGACGAAGTGGGCCTGGCTCTGGATTGCGGCCCCGGTTGGACTGTGCCTGATACGATCCGCCTGGCCAAAGCCCTCGAGCCCTATAACATCCTGTGGCTGGAGGACACCGTCAACGGCGATTACAACCCGTATGTGCTGGCGGACGTTTACCGCGATATCACCCTATCCACATCGGTGCCGATCCACACTGGCGAGCAGATCTATTTGCGCCAAAACTTCCGCGAGCTGATCGAGAAACAAGCCGTCAACATCATCGGCCCTGACCCTGAAGACGTGGGTGGGCTGGCCGAGTTGAAGTGGATTGCCGAGTACGCCGATTTGCACGGGATCTTGATGGCCCCTCATGGCGTTTTCGACGGCCTGATCGGATTGGCCGGGCTGGTGCACGCTGCCGCGGTCATGCCTCAAAATTATATTGCCTTTGAGTACCCTCTGGGTAATCCGAGCTGGTGGTATGAGATCGTGGAAGGGCTGCCCGACCCCATTGTGAAGGACAGCCGCATCACGGTATGGGACCGCCCCGGCCTGGGCGTGGACCTGATCCCTGATAAGGCCGAAAAGTATCTACGCGACGAAGATAAGGGATTCTTTGATGGCTAAAATATGAAGATCACCTTACTCACCTTTGGTTCACGGGGAGACGTACAGCCCTTTGTAGCATTGGCAAAAGGCTTGCAGCGCGCCGGGCATTTGGTGCGGTTGGCTGCTCCGCACCGCTTTGCCGGGTTCATCGCCCAACACGGTTTGTCCTTCTCTGCGCTGCCTGGTGATCCCGAGGTGATCAGCCAGCGTCTCAACGCGGCGGGCCGAAACCCGGTCAAGATGATTTCGGGGATGAATAGTTATGTGATGGAGATTGCTCCTCAGGTGCTGCGCGCTTCTCTGGAGGCTTGCCAGGACGCCGACCTGGTGGTCCATTCGTTCCTATTCACCACTGGCGGACATTCTTTTGCCCGGCAGCGCGGTATCCCGGACGTGTCGGCGCAGATTTTCCCCATGTTTGCCCCCACGCGGGCTTTTCCCAACCCGGCTGCCGCCAGCCTGCCACCAGGCTTGGCAAGCTACCTTTCGCATACTTTCAGCACTTTCATCTTCTACCGCTTTGGCAATTTAGGCTACCGCAGTCTGTTAGCCGCCGACAAAAGCCTGCCCCGGCTCAAACTGAGCTGGCCTTTTGATCATGGCACACCTCTGTTGATGGCTTTCAGTCCGCGGGTGGTTCCGCGCCCCGTGGAGTGGGATCGACCGGGAATTTACATGCCGGGCTTTTTCTTCCTGGAGGAAGCCGCTGCTTACCAGCCCCCCGCCCCGTTGCAGCGTTTTCTGGAGGCCGGCGATCCGCCTGTGTGCGTTACTTTTGGCAGCATGATCCACGCCGACGCCGGGCGTATTCAAACTGTTGTGCGCCAGGTCCTGGCCCAATCTGGCTTGCGGGCTGTTGTCCTCAGCGGTTGGGGGGGAATCCAGCCCGAAAGCCCCGGCGCCGACCTGTTCTATCTGGACGCCGCGCCGCACGATTGGCTCCTGCCGCGCTGCAAGTTTGTGGTGCACCACGGCGGCTCGGGGACCACCGCCGCTGGTTTGCGCGCCGGAATTCCGGCGGTGGTACTGCCTCATGCCGCCGACCAGCCTTTTTGGGGCAGGCGTGTGGCGGCCATTGGCGCGGGACCGGCTCCGTTGAATTTGAAGCGTCTCACGACGCAAGATTTGGCTCGAGCGTTCGAGCAAGCCGAGTCACAGCCCATCCGCGCCCGGGCGGCGGAGCTGGGCGGCCTGCTCCGTGCCGAAGACGGGGTGGGCAACGCCGTGCGCATCATCGAAGCGGTGTGATTAAGAACCAGATTAGGGCTTGCTCTGCCCGTCTTGACGCCTATTCTAATCTCCGTTAAGATGCAAGTATGTATTTAAGTGGCAGTAAGATGAATTTAAGCCGCAAGCGGCGACGCCCCGGCAACCCGTGGAGTATTTTGGGATTATTGGTTTTGATCGGCGGCGCTTTGTATGTCAATTATTATATCGTCCCCGTCAACCCCCCCATTTTAAAAACCACCCCCCCCCCCCCCCGGTGACCCGCGTGGTTGCGGGGGGGTTGGGGGGTTGTCAT
>CAYOHX010000027.1:0-51847 GCA_964403875.1 uncultured Anaerolinea sp.
TGGTTTCCTTTCTTGATCGGGGGTGAGCCAAAATTTCCTTGAGTGTATCGCCGGGCTGGTTGGAGTGTCATCCATCAAATGGTGGAGAAAAAAACAGGCCGGACCTCTCCACCCCGGCAGGAGGGTGGAGAGGTCCGGCGAAGATCGGCATTCGTCGGCGCTCTCGCGCTTGTCGGGCCACACAGCCGAGTCGTTCCGCCACCTCAGCAAGGTGACTTGCCTCCCACGATTACGGTCTAACTTATGATGAAGTCTGCTATTGCCATCGTACGGTAAGCAGTCGGATGGAAGTGATTGTTAAATCGACCGTACCATTCACGCTTCTCAACTTCGACTATCCGCTTGCTGCATCTGGCCCCTCGTTTTTTCTCTGAATCGGCTCCAGATAATCAACCCTAGAGACATCAAACCAATGAAAAAGAAGGGAATATCAGGCAAATATTGTAATGCGACCATCGCCGCGCCTACGCACACGGCATAGACAGTCAGGGCATAGAAGAGGGGACGATTCCCTGCCGGGTATTTCAAGAATAGAATACTTAAAGGTATCATCGTGGTTGGACAACCCATCAAACCGTAAGCGCCAAACAATAGCTCCTTGGGATCAAAAATCAGGCGGACACCCCATTCGTAGGGAGGATACCAGAAACCCCAAATCAACATCGGAACAGCGACAAGTAAGCGCCACTTATTGAACTGGGCAAAGTCAAGATCCAAACGCGGATTTCTGAACTCCTGTACCCATTGATAGAGAATGATCAGAAGTAAGATCGGCGTCGCCCCGTACATGCCTAACGCCGCAATTCCCATGTGTTGGTATAACTGAAAGCTGAACCAGCCTCCTACAAAAATTACCATCCAGATATAGTTGATGATGAAATAGAGGGTAAATGCTCTCTGATAACGTTGTCCGTAACGAAAAATCAAATATAACAAGAGCAGGGTTGCCAGATGGGGAAGGGGTGCTAGCCAAGCATACGTGTTGCGGTACTCTGCAACCAATTGCCCCATCAACATCCCAAACTTCATCGCAAATTCATCCATTTTTCCATCCGAAGACAATTATGCCGTCTATCGGTCGCGCATAACCCGCACCGCGATAGCGCCGTCGGGTTCATGCGCTTGTTAGGTGGCGTTTACTAGGTTACTCTCAGTCTTTCTGCGCGAGGCTGGCAGCCACGATATGACGAATCCGGTCGCAATGCCGTACACAAGGACTACCAGAATGATGGAAATTATTCCGGATTGATTGATCAGGTTTGAAACTAAAACCAGACCGGTTCCTAGCCCGAGTCCGACTGCACTGCTCAACAGCCAAACCAATGATTTGGTAAAGTGACCCCGCAGGAGTAACCATTGAGCCAGTCCAACGAGTAAGCCGATGGTCGTGTAGGCTGCCATCAATGAAAGAACAGACTCATCGTCAAGAAATCCCCAGAGATTTCCGGCAAGTATTGGGCCAACCTCCAATCCCAAAAGCAGACCAGCGGAAATAGTGAGGATCCATAGAATTGAGATCGGGGCAACACGTCGAAGCGCTATCCATTGAGCAAAACCGATCGGGAGGCCGATCAGCAGAGATGACACCAGCCTTCCAGGAATGGATGTCAGAAACGGGATGAGACTTAACGCACCGATGGCTGCAACGCCCAGCAAATTCGCAACGATCCAGCCGAGAATCACTCCCCCTACTTCAGAAAGCTTTCGGGACATTGGGCACTTCCCTTTCATTTTCCTTCATTGAGCGGTAGCCCACAAACCATCAACGCCACCTAACGCTCTGCGCGTCAGCCGCGCCGCGAGTTTACCGAGATCGGCCTCAAGTCGAGCCGCGTTACATAACCGATTTTGGCAGCTATATGGGCCGCGGAGCGGCGTCGGACTGCACGCGCTTGTTAGACAGGCCCTGTCCATTCATTCCTTGCCGGTGCCTTCGGCATATGCTCTCACCTGCTTGGCGTGCCGCTGCTCGTCGTAGGTTTCAAACTTGATGAACTGCGCTACCGTCACTTTGTACCGCCCTGACCGCAGTCCTCTATCTTTGCTGAACTCCTCGGCCGGTATCGCTGCCAAGAACTCGACCAATTCCCGATGCGACGCCCCCAGCCTCGCCCACAGCTTGGAGAAGTCATCTCCCTTGTAACGTGTGACCAGTCCCGCGTTGTATGTCTGCCAATCCTTGTCCCATTGCGAGTATACGATGGGTAACTGGCCAGCCAGAATCTCTTGGGCAGCCTGCAGATTGGTGTAGTCCCAGCCCACTAGATGCGCAAGCAGGTCTCCCAGCGACCATGTGCCCAGAAACACCGTGTCGCGGTGCTCTACCGGCACGGCCACTGCAGCCGCTAGAAGATCCTGACGCGCTGTCGAGAAATCCGCCATGATCTTAGCTTGGTTGGCCTCTGCCTTAGAACCCGTCTGTTGCTTGCTACTCATCTACAGTACCCCAGTGAACACCTGCTCAGTGGCCGGCCTAACATTAATTATACTGACTTTTGTATGTCGTAATAATGCCGTATTCCTGCTCTTTCATGGTTGAATATACTGCAAATGAGCCGTGTAATTAGATTTTGAAAAATAATGTTATTCTCTTCACCGAATCTATTGTAACGCTTCATTGAAAAAGATAGGCTCATCTAGGAACAGTGTGCAAAGAGACCAAAGTGGCGATGAAGTCCGGTGAGACCCGTTTGGTGTTGCGACGGAACTCGGCAATGGCGATATAGCCACTGAAGAACCGTTTGTTGACGCCCTTGAAAGGACGCGGAAAAGTACGTACGTCGGTCCACATGCCTTCACAGGTATTGATGTGAACTTCGCGGATGCCGTCGCTGTCATCATCCCGTGCCCATTCATATTTGGCATGCTGGACGGTGGCGTGCACCCGAAAAATGTGATCGTAGCCTAACCATTTGTCAGTAGAGCAATGCGCGTTAGCCAAGGTGAAATGGTGTACATGCGCCTCCAAAGTTTTCCGATCGGTGTGATGCACGACCCGCAGGCGTACTTGCCCTGCACACAACGATCCCACACGTGCCTGTGGTATTCTCGATTCTCTTGTATAATGAGAAGTGATCTGGCGCCTATGGAGAAGAAATGTGTCAGATAGCTTGCTGTCAACCAAAGTTCATATTCCACCTCGGCATGGCAACCTGGTCAACCGGGCAAATTTACTGGCACGGCTAAATGAAGGCATCGCTCGAGGCTGCCGCCTGACCCTCATCTCTGCCCCGGCCGGTTATGGGAAAAGCACCTTACTCGGTGAGTGGCAAGCCCAGGCGGATATTCCGGTTGCCTGGCTGTCACTGGAGAGAGGGGAAAACACCCCGGCGCGTTTTTGGAGTTACTTTGTTGCGGCTTTGAATACCCTTCCACAGGTTCGGCGGGCCAGCCTTGGCGATACGATCCTGCAAGCGTCAAGAACTTCCCAACCTGGATCCATGGAAGCGCAGCTCACAGAACTTATCAACCAGATGTCTGCCCTCGAGGAGCCGGTGTGCCTGGTATTGGATGACCTGCACACCCTTTCGGAAAGTCAGATCCACCAGGATTTGATCTTCCTGATCGAGCATCTGCCGCACTCCGCGCACAGTCTGCACCTGGTGGTAGCCAGCCGGATGGATCCACCCTGGCCCCTGGCGCGCTGGCGGGCGCGCGGCGAGTTGAACGAACTGCGGGCGATCGATTTGCGCTTTCGATACGATGAGACCGGACAGTTTCTGCAGGGGACTTTACAGCTTAAACTTTCATCACAAGAGATCACCGCACTTCAAGACCGGACGGAGGGGTGGATTGCCGGGTTGCAAATGGCCGCCATCTCGATGCAGTCAAGATTAAAAGTGCAAGGCCCAGAAGGAGTAGCTTATTTCATCGAGACCTTTTCGGGCTCGAATCGATTTATCCTCGATTACCTGTTGGATGAAGTGATCAGCCAGCAATCCGAGCAGAAACGCGCGTTTTTATATGAAACTTCCATCCTTGATCAGTTATGCGCGCCCCTGTGCGAGGCGCTGATCGACAGGCCTGGCAGCCAGGCTTTTCTGGACCAGTTGGAGCGTGCCAACATGTTTTTAATCCCGCTTGATGAGGAGCGGCGCTGGTATCGCTATCACCATCTCTTTGCCGAGTTCTTACGCAAGCAGTTGAAGCAATTCTGGCCCGAGCGAATCCCCCAGCTGCACCAGCGCGCCAGTGCCTGGTATGCTGAGAATAACATGCCCTCTGAGACAATCCGCCATGCCCTGGCAGCCGGCGATAATGCCCAAGTTATTCAAACTGTCGCTGGAAATGTCCTGGCGATGGTCGAAAACGTGGATCTGCTCGACGTGTTGAGGCATTTCAAAGAACTTCCCGGCCATCAAATTTCTACCAATCCCTGGTTATGCGTGGCTTATGCCTGGGTAAAAGCTTATGCTGACCCTTTAGATGGTATGAATGATCTCTTGCAACAGGCTGAGCACGGCTTGAGTAGCCTGGAAGAGGATTCCGAGAAAGTTCGATTGACCAGCCACCTGGCAGCGATTCGGGCTTATTTGGCCTGGATGAAAGGGGAGGCAGATCAGGCTCTGGAATTTGCCCAGCACGCCCTGGAAAAATTACCAGAGGAGGATTGGGCTGCCCGCACCCATTTGCTGAATATCAAGGGCCTGGCTTTACAATATCAAGGCGACCTGCCTGGGGCAACCCATTCGTTTGTCGCGGCGATGGCCTCAGGGAAAAAAATCAGCAGAGTCCACGAGACCCTGTATACAACCTCCAATCTGGCTTATGTATATCTGCTGCAGAGCCGCTTATGCGAAGCTTTCTCTCTTTGCCAGACTGCATTAAGCACGAACATAGAAGAATCCGGTCAGTCTTTGCAGCGATTGCCTGTTCTGGCGTATGCGCTTGCCACCAAGAGCATCATCCTGCTCGAATGGAATGAATTGGAATATGCGGTAGCCTCTGCAAGGCAGGGGGTTGCCCTGGCTGAACAGTGGAGGCAAGCCGATGCACTGCACTTTACATTAACCTGTCTTTCTCAAACCCTGGGCGCTTCCGGAGTATTGGAGGAAGCGTTAGCCGTCAATCAGCGGGCCATGCAATCGGCAAAGGGTATCTCTCCGTGGTATGCTCGACTTTCGGCTGAAAACGAGATTATGCTTCTCCTGGCAAAGGGGGATATTCTTGCGGCCGCGAAAAAGTTTGAGGAGTATGAACCCATCATTGAAGGAAGCAAAATAAGAAGATCCGTGTTCACGGAAGTCTCCCTACGTTTTGCACAAAATCGTTATCTGGATGTGATCAACACACTCGATGGAACGCTTGGCGACATCAAGCAAAAAGACGGGCACCGGACCTGGTTGAAGGTATTGCTGATCCAGGCGCTTGCCTTGCAGGCTCTTGGCCGTGAAGAGGAAGCGCTGGAGATATTGGATCAATGCCTGGCTGCGGCTGAACTAGAAGGGTATGTCCGCATCTTCGTGGAGAGAGGGACCCCAATGGTCTTGCTGTTGCAGATCGCCAGAGGTCGGAGGATCCAACCCGAATATGTTTCGAAGCTTTTAACCGGTTTTGGCATTCCCGAAGAGACTCCCGCTCCCAAAGAGCCCATCGCTGCGGCCCGCGGGCTTCCAGTCGCCAACCTAATCGAGCCGCTGAGCGAGCGCGAATTGGAAGTGCTGCGGCTCCTGAACTCACACCTGACCGTTCCAGAGATTGCCAGGGAGATGCTGATCGCACCATCGACGCTTCGCAGCCATGTACGCAGCATTTTTCTCAAACTGGATGTGCACGGACGGATCGAAGCCCTCCAAAAAGCCAGGGATCTCGGGTTGTTATGAGATTCAGGCGGTCCAAAGGATCCATCCCTCGCCATCCGGCGGGGGATTTTTTTTGATTGGCAGGCCGGAATCATCAAATTAGGGGATGACAAATCATCAACCTGGCGCGGATACTATGGACAGATCAACAAAAATCAGGAGACGGCCATGACAAACGGGCAAGCGTATACAACGCCAGCATTTTACCAGATTCGAGTCAAAGGGATTCTCGATCAGAGCTGGTCTGATTGGTTTGGCAGTTTAACCGTCACAGAGCAGAACGGCGAGACCCTTCTGGCAGGGAAGGTGATCGATCAAGCCGCTTTACACGGCATCCTGGCGAAAATCAATGACCTGGGCCTTGTGATCCTTTCCGTCGAGAGAAGAGATCCTTGAGTTAACCGCAGTTCTCTCATATGGAGGCTTACTATGAACATATTGATCACAACGCTGGGTAGCTATGGAGACGTCTACCCTTTTGTCGGGCTTGGTGTTCACCTCAGTCGCCACGGTCATAACGTTATCCTTCTAACAAATCCCTTTTTCGAGGAGCTTGCCAGGAAATACGGCTTGAATTTCATTCCCATCGGCACGCGGCAACAATATGAGCAGTTTTCTAATCATCCAGCGTTGTTCGATCCGCGCAAGAGCCTTTCTGTATTCTATAATACTTTGGTTATTCCCAGTATTCGCCCTGCGTATGAACGTCTCTGTGAACAACTGGAAAACAAAACTGTGATTGTCAGCACGATTTCCGTGTTTGCCGCTCGCCTGGTACAGGAAAAACATCGAGTTCCGGTCATTACAGTCCATAATATCCCTATGGCACTTAAGTCCGCGTATGAAATGCCCAAAAACGGTATGTTCCCTTTCCCGGACTGGCTACCATTATTCCTTAAGCGTTTTTATTGGTGGGTAGCTGACAAGGCCGTTGTTGATCCACTGATTTGCCCAGAACTAAATGCATTCCGTAAGGAATTGGGGCTTGCCCCTGCCAGTAGAATTATGACAAGGTGGGGAAATTCTCCTTATATGGTCATAGGTTTGTTCCCGTCGTGGTATGCACGCCCTCAACCGGATTGGCCCCCAGAGACCCGATTGACTGGATTTCCGCTCTTCGACGAAGATCAAGAAACGGCTATTGCCCCAGACGTGCGTGCCTTCTTGGAAGAAGGCGAGCCACCAATCGTGTTCATGTCCGCTTCACTAATGAAACAAGCAAATGAGTTCTTCGATGTAGCGGTCCGCTCCTGTCAAGAAGTCGGTAAGAAGGCGATCTTATTGTCTCGCTATCGGCAACATATCCCGCGAATGTTGCCGAAGGGCATACAGTATTTCGAATACGTCCCGTTACAACATATACTGCCCCGCGTGGATGCCATTGTCCATCAAGGTGGGATAGGAACCTGCGCCCAGGCTTTGCGATGTGGCGTGCCCCAATTGATTCGTCCGCTGGCTTATGACCAATATGATAATGCATGGCGTCTCAAGCGATTGGGAGTTGGAGATTGGATTATTGTTAAAGACTGGCAATTGCCAACCGTGACAGCAAAAATACAGGCCATTACCACCTCAGGTGAAGTACGCGAGCGTTGTCGGGCTATTGCCAGTAAATTTGAAGGTATCGACCCATTGCTAGAGACGATTAAGCTCATAGAGTCTGCGTTTTGAGTGTATGGAGTAAGCCTGATATGTTGGAAAAAACCAATCTTCTTGGAGCCCTCACGGCGATCGCATTCTTTGTTTCGGCAATCCTGTTTTTTACTTTCAGGCTTCTGGAAAAACCACAATACGAAAACTGGATCGGCTACTTCGAATTCCTGCTCGTCATCCCGCTGATCTATCTACTCATACAAGCCCCGCAACTGGAACGGCCTGCGCTGTACTACATCCAGATCGGCTGCATGCTGGCATGGTTGGGCCTGGAAGCGTTACTTGATTACATCTTAAAAGTTGACTTTCGAAACGTAAGATGGATGGTGATCAGCTACGTTGTTTTGTTCTTCGCGGGCACCGGTGGGCTGCTCGGTGTGGCATCCAACGCCGGACGCGGTTGGAGCATACCAGCGATCATCCTGTTCTTGATTATGGCTATATTGACGTTTGTTCAACGCGCTGTCACCGGCATGTAGCAGTTATGAAGCCTTCGCCCGCTCTTACAACACCATTGCTGGTAAGTTTATAAGAAGCATGTGGTTATCCACATGAAAGGAAAAATGTCAACCAAAATCTCCAACCCATCCACCTTGAGCATCCCGCGCAGCCTGAAGGTCATTGGCATCATTGGTGGTGCCTGGGCAATCCGCACCATCGTGGGAGCGGTGATCGCTTACTCCCCGGGTAATCCGATTTTCCTCCTATGAACACCTACCTCAGCAATATCGGCGATACGCCCGGCTGGCCGCAGATCATCTGGAATTCGGGCACACTCATTGCGGTTCCCATAGGCTATCTTGTGCTGGTGATGCGCCTCGCGCAACTGGACGCGGGCAAATCGTTTGCCATCGCAACCCTCATCGTTGGGTTCTTTTCCACCGCTGGAACCGCATTGATGACCGCTACCCCTTTCAGCGTGTCTCCCATCATCCATAATACTGGCATCGGGTTGTACTTCTTTGGCGTAGTGGTGTTTCAAGCATTGATCTTCTTCAAGGAGTGGTCGCTGAAAAGTATCTCCCGCGGATTACCGCTGTTGAGCCTGGTGATGATCCTTTTCTACTTCGTGTTTTCACCTTGATGGTGCTGTACGAACAGGCCATGGTGAGTCGGACCGCGCCGGTGATCTGGGAATGGCTGGCGATTTCCACTTCTATTATCTGGGCGTTGGCGCAGAGCATTGGGCTGGGCAGGGAATAAAGGAAAGAAGCAAGAAATTTTCTTCGCAAGAATCATGGAGATAAGAAATGAAAGATCAACCAACTTTCTTTGACTTTGCTGCTGAGGTGGGCTTGACGAAACACATTGGCGGGATCGCAGCCACTGAAGCACTCATCGAGCGATGTCATATCGGAAGGGAGAGTACCATCCTGGATGTCGGTTGTGGCGTTGGAGCAACGGCCTGCTTCATTGCCACAAAGGTCGGCTGTCGGTTGGTTGGCGTGGACATCCTGGAGAAAATGGTCGAGCGGTCCAGGGAGAGGGCGGCAAGGCAAAGAATAACTGACAGGCTCGAGTTCAGAGTAGCCGATGCCCAAAACCTGCCTTTCGAGGACAATTTTTTTGATGCTGTGCTGACCGAATCGGTCACCGCATTTCCCGAGGACAAACAAAAAGCGGTCAACGAGTATGCCCGGGTGACGAAACCGGGCGGTTATGTCGGGCTGAATGAGACCGCCTGGTTGAAAGTGCCGCCGCCGCCAGAAGTGATCGCCTGGGCTGCACAGGATGTAGGAGCCAGCGTAAAACCACTAACGCCGGACGAATGGGTGGGATTGTTGGACACAGCAGGATTGAAAGAGATCACCGCACAGATCCATACCGTCGACATCCAGGACGAGGCGAAAGGCATCCTGCAACGCTATGGCTGGGGTGGCATCTTGCGAATAATGGGTAGGACACTGCTGCTTTACGCAAAAAGCCCCTTGTACAGGGATTTCGTTAAGAGGGTGCGCCAGGGCGGGATCGTCCCCGAACATCTCAGTGAGTATTTTGGCTACGGGTTATTTGTTGGGCGAAAGGAATAACGTTGATTGTTCCCAATCGCATGTGCGCCCACCGATCTATTGACAAAAGCTTACGATCATTATGTCAAGTCCTTTGACGAAAGGTGAGCGAAGACACCTTGCATGAAAAACGGAGTAACCAATGGATGAACTTGAGCAAGCAATACAGGCGATCAAGTCCGGCTTGCTGCCAATCACCCGCGACAGTGACCATCAAACCAAGAAAAAAAACCTGAGCCAGCGTATGAAACATTACAAGGTGCCCGGTGTCAGCGCCGCCTTCGTATATCAGGGCGAACTGGCCTGGGTCGGGGGATTTGGCGTGGTGGAGGCGGGTAGTGACAAACTGGTAACAACGGACACCATCTTCCAGGCCGCCTCGATCAGCAAACCGTTCACGGCAATGGTTGCCTTGCATCTGGTGGAAGTCGGTCTTCTGGACCTGGATGCCGATGCCAACGACTTTCTCCGGTCTTGGAAGATCCCGAAGAGCAAGTACACCCAGCCGGGCGCGGATGGAAAACCCCTGAAGATTACCTTGCGTGGTTTGCTCTCGCACACGGCCGGGATGGGGATTCACGGTTATCCTGGCTATTCGGTTGGCAGCGAACTGCCCACCTTGCTGCAGGTTCTCAACGGCCAGCCTCCCGCCACATCGAAGCCGGTGCGCGTGGCTCTGACGCCGGGAACAACTTTCAAATATTCTGGCGGCGGGTATCTCGTAGTGCAACAAATGATCGAGGATGTGACTGACAGGCCGCTGGCTGCCCTGGCCAAGGAATTCATCTTCGACAAGTTGGGAATGACCAGCAGCTCATTCGAGTCCAGGCTGCCTGAAGCTTACCTACCGCGAGCTGCTACCGCCCATCGCAAGACCGGCGACCCTGTGCCCGGTAAATGGCATATCTACCCGGAACAAGGCGCTGCCAGTTTGTGGACAACGCCAACTGACCTAGCCTGCCTGGTTATCGAAGTGCTCAAATCAATCAAGAACGAGTCTAACCTTGTTCTTTGCGAAGAGATGACCCGGCTGATGATGACACCGCAGATCAGTCTGGGAGGGGTGGGATTCAATGTGATTATCAAGGATGGTTTGACCCGTTTCGGGCATCCGGGGTGGAACGAAGGTTTCCACTGCATCATGTTAGGCTGCCCGGAGGTCGGACAGGGGTTGATCTGGATGACCAATGGGGAGAATGGCAGACGCCTCGGCTGGGAAATATCGCGTGGCGTAGCTGACGTCGTTGGCTGGACGTGGTGGTGAAGGAGAAATGCCATGAACCAATTGTCAGATTGGATCAAGCGTCACCAACTCATCGCCTTTTTCATCATCACTTTCGTGATCACCTGGGGGTTGGGATGGGTCGGCTCGAAAAAGTGGACAGGATTAATGTCCAGAAGGTTGCTCGAACTCAGCCGGGCTGCAATAGCCCAAGGTAGAATGCAGGCGTTGGCGATTGTACCAAACCTCGATGAACTCGAAGATGGCCGTCTTCGCCTCGGCTTTGGTTTCAAATGGGTGGTCGGCGCACTCTCCTTTCAAGGTGGCATGGAAGCTCTCCATCGCGGCGTTATCGTAACAGTTGCCGGTGCGGCTCATGCTCACCTGGCACTGCGCCAGTTCCAGTAAGTGCCAATAGGCGTCGCTGGTGTACTGGCTGCCGCGGTCGGAATGATGCAACAACTGCGGTAAGGGATGGCGATTGAGCAGCGCCATCTGCCAGGCTTTTTCCACCAGGCTCACCGCCATCGTTTCCTCCATCGCCCAGCCCACAATCCGCCGGGAGTACAGATCCAGGATCGAAGCCAGGTACAGCCAGCCCTCTTGCGTAGCGATATATGTGATGTCGCTGACCCATTTTTGGTTGGGCGCATCGGCCTGGAACTGCTGGTTCAACACATTCGGCGCGGTTCGAGCGCCTGATTGCTGCCGGGTGGTCTGCGGATGCCACTTGGCACTTCTGCGCGGCGTCAGGTGGGCGATTTTCATCAGTCGGGCCACCCGCTGACGCGAATAGCGCTCTCCTTGGCGCAGCAGGTACTGCCGGATGCGACGGCTGCCGTACAAGCGCCGGTTCTTCTCAAACGCTTCGCGGATTTTCTTCAGTAACGCCGCATTGGCCTGCTCCCGGGCGCTAGGCGGTCGATTGCGCCAGGCATAGTACCCGCTCCGCCGCACGCCCAACACGTTGCACATCCGCTCCACTGAGAACTCGTTCGCGTGCGCTGCGATGAAGGCGTACTTCATTCGTTTTTTCGTGAGAAGATGAGCAGCGCTTTTTTTAGGATTTCGCGCTCTTCCTCGACATTTGCCAGCTCACGCTGCAAACGCCGAATTTCCGCTTTCGCGGCTTCCACCTCGCTCGGAACGATCTGAGCGGCCTGTCCGTCCTTCGCTACAACCTGGTAACGTGACTTCCATTTCCCCAACAGCCCAGGCGTGATTCCCAGTTCTCGTTCCAGCTCCGAAGCGCTTTTTTCACCCTTTTTGAGAAGTTCTAAGGCTTGCTGCTTGAATTCTGCTGTGAAGGCGCGATGCTTCTTTTCGCTCATGGTCTTGCTCCTGATCTCTCTAGTCTACCCGATCAGGACATTTTTTGTGTCCACTTTTTCAGATCCATTCCAGGATTTTCTTACCTCGCGGTGTACAAGGGCGATTTCCTGCTGGCTCCGCTGGTTTTTCTCGCCACCTGCGGACCGGCGTTGGCGGGCATCATCATATCCACCATTTGCAATACCCAGACCCGGGAAGGGAGCAACCGTAGTTTCTGGATCGCCTTTCTGGCTGCCTGGGTCGTTTCAGCACTGGTGTTCCTTGCCCATAATACATTCGTCAATCATGCTCCATTGACGCCCATAATGGTCGGTTTCACCAGCATTACAGTGATTCCGGTCGCCTTTGTGATCAGCATGGCTTTTTCGCGTATTCCCACGGTGAAAAATACCCTGGCTTCGTTGCTGAGGTTGAGCGGGGTGTGGGGATGGGCTCCGCTGGCTTTGATGTGGACCCCCACCGTGATCCTGATTTCGATCTTCATCGTAGATCCGCGCGGGGGACTGACCTCCACAAACCAATTATTCCGCGCGACAGGTCTTGCATTGGTCGGCTTGGTCGCAGTGAAATTCCTATACCAGCTGTTCTTTTTCAATGCCACAGGAGAAGAAGCCGGCTGGCGCGGATTCGCCCTGCCCAGGCTGCAGGCTCGTACCAGTCCACTGGTGGCCTGCCTGGTGCTCAATGTGTTCTGGCCGCTTTGGCACCTATTCCTCTGGATGGCGGAAGGGAAACCCGTTTCCTCCTTGGAGTACTGGGTACAGGCATACCTGTTACATCTCTCAGCCACAGTAACCATCGTCTGGTTCTATAACCGCAGCAAGGGGAGTATCCTAGTAGCAGGGATTGCCCATGCAGCCGCGAACACAGCCTTTGCGTTCTTCCCTAACGTGGATGGGACGATTTTTAACTGGATCGCGGCGGCTGCCGCGTTGGTACTGATTCTGATAGATCGCATGTGGAAGAAACTACCATCCGATCATCCGGCAGTTCACCATACTCCGGCAGTGGCGGGATGAAGACCCTCTTCGCCAGCCAACCGGGAAAGGAAATTTCTGGCATGAATATCTCGAACTTCGCCAGGCAGCACTCTGTCGTCTTTGTCCTGGTTTTGACGATCGTCTGGGTTGTTCTGTTGCTGGTTTTTATGGGCATTGCTTCATCGGTTGTCCACAGGCCTTATGGCAACGCCATCACAGCTTCCATCGGCCGCCTGGCTGTAACAGCCTGTGTGCTTTTCCTGGCGTGGCGGCTGGATTGGTTGGAAGCCTCAGGAATTTCCAGGTGGGGCAGTTGGCAAGTCTGGCTGCTGGCCCTGGGAGGCCTAGTCTACTTTGCCTGCGCAAGCCTCTACTCGTTTTATGGCAGGGTCGGATTCGATTTTTCGAGCCTGCTGCGGCTGCCTGATGACCGCGAAGCGGTCATGGCCCATTTCATGGCCGGATTGAGCGAAGAAATCCTGTTTCGCGGGCTGGTGCTTTTTGCGCTGATTCGCGTTTGGGGCAATACAAACCAGGGAATCCTTGGGAGCGTCCTCCTTTCCTCTGTGCTCTTTGCATTTGTTCATATCTCCCAGGTGTTTACACACGGAATGTCCCTATCTTCCGCTGGGCTTCTGGTTCTCCAGGTGTTCGTGATCTCGGTCTGGTGGGGAGTGCTGGTGGTGATGGGGGGCAGCATCTGGCCGGCAGTGATGCTCCATTTTGTGGTCAATGCGGTCGTGGCTGTGCAGGGCCTGACAACACCGGTGGTTGAGCCTGGGATATTGGCTTACAGGCAGCTTTTATGGTTCAGTCTCCCGCTGGGTGTGCTGGCGATCGGCTTGTTGGCGATCACCACGCTTCACCCCGCTGCGTCTGAAGCCCAATGGGCTGTAGATGTGGTGACCATGAAGGATCCTGGATCTTTCTAGATATTTCCCTGATTGGAAAATTAAGTAATGGAATAGGAAAACAATGCAATCCGAGAAAAAGACAAAATTCCAGCTTTGCGATCATCCCTGGCTTTCCCTGTTGGCGGTCGTGCTGACCACGATCGTATCGATCATCCTGGCAAATAACCTGGTCCGGTGGATCGGATTATCGCTCAACACGCCTGCCGGTGAGTTTGCCAATGCAATCACGTATCACGTTTTGACGATCTTTATCTTCGTGCCCTTCGTTCTGCGCCTGCCGAAGGGGAAAAGAACCTACCGACAGTACCTGGATGACATCGGGTTGACCAGAGTGCAGCCATTCATCCGGCTTGTCCTATTGGGACTCTCCTGCTGCATCATCCTGGCGCTCTCGCAAGCCGCGGCTTCATTTGCTTATCGAATCTCCGAAGGATTACCGCTAACCATGAATTTTGTACGCCAGCTCTTCGATCTGTCAGGAGACCTGCCCCCCGGTTCGCCGAGTCTCCTGGTCTCCTTCCCATCCATCTTTGAAGAAGTCGTATTTAGAGGCATCGTGCTGACGGTTTTCATGGGAAAATATTCAGAACGCAAGGCAATCATCTTTTCAGCGCTTGGCTTCGGGCTCATGCATCTGCTCAATCTGGCGAGCGGTCGTGAGCTGGTGTGGGTCCTGGGACAGGTCGTTTGGGCTTTTATCCTGGGTCTGTTCTACGGCTACATATTCGTCAGGACACGCAGCCTTCTACCCCCAATGATCGTCCACTACCTGGGTAATGCGTTCATCGGCTCGTTGACCGGCTACATGCAGAGCAGGGCTTCCATTGAAATACAGGCTTTATATGGAGTCATATTTTCGCTCGGTATTATTCCAACAACCTTGATGATTCTATGGACCAGATTCTTCGTCTCAAGATGGCTGCCCAGTGGTCAGTCTCAAAATTCCAGTGAGACAAACGTTGAATTTCACCAACGGTGAGGATGAAATATGTCTAAGCGTCGGCAGCTGGCGCGCGAACGGCTTGAATATTATCTGATTTATCTGATCCTGGCGTACCGGCGTCTGATCTTGATTGTCGGATTGATCTTGCTGGTATTTGCCATCGCAAACATATTTCTAAATCGAATTGCAGGTTTCGCGGCTTTGTTGCCAGCCATTCTCCTGCTCCTGTTGAGCAATTCCTACAATGCTGTCGTCTACACCGCTCGCCTGGGAGCATGGATAGGAACACTCTGGAGATACGATGACTGAGTCCAAGACAAACAGATAGTCAGGAAAATTCATAAAGGAGCACAAAAAATTCCCAATGAAAACAAAACCGATCATCCCATTCCGTGAAGAACATCTCGAAGATGCCGCCCAGGATGAAACGTCCTGACGCTCGCAAGGTCTACCTGTTCCTGGTCTTCTCGGTCGGTTTCCTGATCGCGCTGGGATTCGGCCTGTCCTACTACGAGACGACCGCTGCCGGGCTCAATCCGCTCCAGCTCATGGTCATTGGGGCGGCGCTTTCCATCTCGCGGCTGGTCTTCGAGATCCCCACCGGCGTGGTCGCCGACCTGTACTCGCGGCGTCTGTCGGTTCTCATCGGGCTGGCCCTGGTCGGGCTGGCCATGATCGTCGAAGGCCTGTTCCCATCCTTCGTCCCCATCCTGCTGGCGCAGGTGATCTGGGGGCTGGGGTACACCTTCACCAGCGGGGCGAACGAGGCTTGGCTGAGCGACGAAATCGGCGAGGAACGCGCCAACCGGGCCTTCCTGACCGCCAAGCGCTACGACCTGTACGGCAACCTGGCCGGTATCTTGTCAGGCATGTTCCTGGGCAGTTTCACCTCGGCGGCAACGCTGATCCTGGCCAGCGGCGCGGGCTGGATCCTGCTAACGATCCTGCTGGCTTTTCTGATGCCGGAGAACGGCTTCAAGCCTGTTCGTCCCGAGGAGCGCAACACCTTCCAGCAGATGGGCGATATCTTCCGCAAGGGCCTGCGCAATGTGCGCCGGCGCCCGACTTTGCTGACCGTCCTGGGTGTGACCCTGTTCTTCAGCCTGACCTTCGGCCTCGACCGCCTGTGGACCTGGCACCTGGTGAACAATTTCGATCTGCCGATCCCCTTCGGGAACAACGCCCTGGGTTTCTTCGGTTTGCTCGACCTGGGCGGCATCCTGCTCTCGATCCTGCTGACCCGCCAGGTCGAGAAGCGCTTCGAGACCCTCGGCCCACGCCAGGTTGGCCGCCTGATGTTCGCCATTACGGTTGTCACCGCCGTCTCGATCGCCGCTTTTGGTTGGGCACCCTTCCTCTGGATGGCAGTCGTCCTGTTCCTGGTCATCTACAGTCTGGGCGAGGTCAGCGACCCGCTGCTGCTGGCGTGGATGAACCAGCGACTTGATTCGGAGGTGCGCGCCACCATCCTTTCGATGGTTGGGCAGGCCGAATCCGTCGGCCAGGCGGTCGGGGGTCTACTCGTCGGCTTCCTGGCAAACCTTTTCACGGTGCCGCTGGCGCTGCTAGCCGTCAGCGGGTTGCTGATATCGGCCCTGGCCTTCTTTCGCAGGGCGAATAGTCTGGTTGACAACAAGAATTGAAGAAGATTTCCATGTTAACCGAAACTGAAAGACTCGATGTCGAAAAAGTCATTCACGACGCCATCGGCTGGGCGTTGACCAAAGATATTGACCGGTTGTTTTCCATCATGGCGCAGGATGACGATTTCTTCATCTTCCACCCCGATTCAAAGTCAACGATAATCGGCTTCGAGGCGTTCAATGCCACCGATTTCGCGGTCAAGGATTTACGCCTCAAATTCGCCGAGATGGGAAACGTTGCCTGGTACTCGTGCATGCTCGACGACCACGCCGAGTGGAACGGCCAACCCATCGGCTGGGATGACTGCCGCTGGACAGGCACGATCGAAAAGCGCGGCGGCCAATGGGTCATCGCGCAAATGCATTTCTCGTTCCCGAAGGATACCTGACACCTTCTTTTTCTGATCAATCAGCAAGGAATAATATCTAGCCACGAACACATGGCTATCACGTCCTCCCATTCGAAAACCGGCCGATGAAATGTGGATTGACCAAAGAAGTGGAGTTCTTATGC
The DNA here is from genome assembly GCA_964403875.1 of uncultured Anaerolinea sp. Classification (GTDB taxonomy): domain Bacteria; phylum Chloroflexota; class Anaerolineae; order Anaerolineales; family Anaerolineaceae; genus Anaerolinea. The sequence goes on from CAYOHX010000027.1 coordinate 17,012, forward strand.
AAAACGATTTCCTAAAAAATGGATTGGATGCTCTTGTCCACCAGACCTTGGAACGCTGGCACGTTCCCGGTCTGGCGCTGGCTGTTGTCAGCGGGGATGAGGTTCTGCACCTGGAGGGCTACGGGCAGCGCGATCTAGCCCGAGGCCTGCCAGTCACACCTGAGACTCTCTTCCCGATTGCATCGATGACAAAATCATTTGGAGTTATGTCCTTGGGTCTACTGGTCGACGAGGGCAAACTGGAGTGGGATAAACCAGTGCGTGACTATCTGCCCGGCTGGCAGATGTTCGACCAGGTGTCCACCGAGACCTTGACGGTGCGCGACATGCTCTCACATCGTTCCGGCCTGCCCTCCCATGACTGGATCTGGTGGGGGTCGGACTTCGGACGGCGCGATTTACTTGCCCGTCTGCGCCACCTGAAACCGAATGTCCCAATCCGCTCTCGCTTCCAATACAACAACGTAATGTATATGCTGGCCTCCCTCATCGTGGAGGAGGTAGCCGGTATGGGTTGGGAACGCTTCGTCCAGGTGCGCATCTTTGACGAATTGGGGATGAAACGCAGCAACTTTTCGACCCGGATCACCCAGCAGGATCCCGACCACGCCCGGCCACACGTCTACCGCGAGGGGGCACTGCGCGAAAGTTCCTTCTGGGAGCAGGATGAAAACTCCGTAACCGGCGCAGCTGGCACGATCAATTCGTGTGCTAGCGAACTGGCAACCTGGGTAAGTCTTCAGATGAATGCCGGAAAGGATGGCCAGAGGCAGTTCATCAGGCCCGAAACACTCGAAACAATGCACCTGCCCAGTATTTTCATCGATGACCCGCAGGATCGCCGGCGCTTCGGCTATGAATTCAACAGCTATGGCATGGGCTGGTTCCTGCGCTCGCAAAAGGGCCAGATGCTCATTTCTCACGGCGGATCGATCAACGGTTTCTGGTGCACGCAATACTTCATGCCTCGCCACCACCTCGGCGTGGTCGCGCTCTTGAACTGCGACGAGGGCCGCAACGCCGCGCCTGTGATCATCAGCTTGACGCTTTTCGACCGTTTGCTCGGGCTGGAGCCAACCGACTGGGATATGCTCATGACAGAGTCCTACGCCGACGCCGCGGCGGCCGAGAAGAAGACTAAAGAAGAACTGCTAGCCGGCCGGATTCCTGGAGCAAATCCGGCTCATCCCCTTGACGCTTATGCCGGCGAGTACGAGCATCCCGGCTATGGTCACCTCTCGGTCCGCTTGAGGGAGTCATCTCTGAAGATGGTCATGAATGACAAAAAGACATTCTCCCTGACCCTGGCCCACGATAACATCTTCGATGCCCACGAGCCGGATTGGGATGATCGTCTGAAACTCACCTTCTTCGCAGACGCGCAAGGTCGAATCGAAAGCCTGTCCATTCCACTTGAGGAAGCAGTGGCAGATATTACTTTCGGTCGTCAGGCAGAGGTAGGTGCAGCCACGTGATGGAATGCCCGACAGGAAAGAGATCGGTTTTGGGCTCAAAGAGATCAAGAAAAAGGAATGAAATGGATAAACAAGGCTTCCAAACCATGCTTGAAGGGCGCAAAGTGCCGGCAGAAAAGCTGAAATCCGCCCTGGAATTGGCGGAGCGCTTCGAAGCGTTTGCCGAACAAACTGGCGGCTTCTTCACTGAAACGAGCTGGGCATTTTCTAAAATTCTCATCGCTGAGGGTCGAAACAGCGATGAAAACTTCATCACCCTGGCGCGGTATGGGCTGTTCATCAAGAACAGCGCTGTCTTTGTGGCCTTCCTCGAATTATTGGATGGAGGCGAGGCGCAGGAAAATCTCTACAAACGGGTGGCCGAAAAATATGGTGAACCCTACCGGGATGAGATATTCGCCGGGATAGGCGTTGCCCCCTACGGCCTCCCCACGCCGGAAAAGCCACGCTATATGCAGCCAGTGATCGAGCGTCTCGAAAAAGCCCTCGGCCCCGAAGCCTGCCGAGTCCTGCTGGCCGACAGCCTGCGCGACTTGCCCGATTACGCCTGGGAGCGCGAAATCTACCAATCCTGTCCCAGCGTGGAGGAGTATCTCGTCAAAAAGAAGCAGAAATTCATGGAACAGATGGAAACCTGCCAACGCGAAGGCCGCCTGTTCTTTGCCCAGGAAGTGACCGACGAGGTACTGGACTTTATCCGCAGCGAACCGGAGATGGGCGGCGGGGTGCGCGTGGGAAACATCGTCTACGAGACAAAAATACCCTTCCTGACCAAGGAATACCTGGCAGAGAGCGATCCCACGCTCAAATGCTATTACTACTGCCACTGTCCCTGGGCGCGCGAAGCGGTCAAAAGCGGCGAAAAGGTTGCCCCAATCTTCTGCAATTGCAGCGCCGGGTTCCACAAAAAAACCTGGGAAGGCGCGCTCGGGCAAAAGGTCGAAGTCGAAGTACTGGAATCAGTCCTCCAGGGCAGTGACCGCTGCCGCTTTGCCATTCATTTGCCCGAATAAAACCCTACGCCTGCCTCACCGAACAAGGCCTGGCGCGGCGCAAGAATTTGCCAGCCACCGGACCCCCAACGATCCTTAAGGACTATTTCCAGGTTCGCAGTCTGATAGAGGCGGCTCAAAAAGAATAAACAAACTATGCAGCCAACTTCATCCTTATCCCTGCCCTCGCGGCACTATACCATATTCGACAGCATCGCCATCGCCTTCCGCTGCGCACCCATTGCGGCCTTCTTTTACGGCTTCTTCGATCTTGCCTGGGCCGCGCTGACCCCTGTCACTACGCTTGTTGCTGCCCGCCTGATCGACGCCGTTGTGCACGCGGTCCGCGACGGCACACCGTTAGAGGAAGTTTATCTCTATCTTGGGTTGTTGGCGGGCCTGACTGCCTTCGGCTGGCTGCGTTCGGCGCTGCACAACCTGGCTGACATGCGTCTGACATTGGCCCTGCGCGCTCGCTACCGCACCGCGCTGACCGAGAAACGCACCCGTCTGGAATACGCCCTGCTCGAACAAGCCGATACCTGGGATTTGATCCAACGGGCAGCTGCCAACCCCGAGGGCGGACGGCTCAAGGAGACGTACTATCACCTGGTGGATCTCACTGCGTTTGTCCTGAAGGTTGGCGGGCTGTTGGCGCTGCTGGCTTCGGCGGTGTGGTGGGCGCCGCTGGTGGTCTTTGCCGTGGGCGGTTTCGCCCTCGCCACCGGCGTGCGCGGCGGCAAAACGCTCTACCAGGCCGAGCGCCAGGTGGCCGAACACGACCGGCGGTTGGATTACCTCCGCGGCGTACTGCTCGGACGGGAGGCTGCCGCCGAACGCACCCTGTTCGGTTCGAGCGGTATGGTAGCCGGGATGTGGGGTAAGTCGTTCCGCACCGCCCTCGGTGTGCGATTGAGCGCTCGTTTGCGCTGGTATGTCAATGCATACACCGGTAATTTGACCAACCAGGCAATCTGGATACTGCTCATGCTGGTTCTGCTGCCCTCGCTGCAGGAGGGCACAGTTTCCATTGGCCTGTTCATTGCGCTCACACAGGCTTTTACCCGCTTCGATATCGTCTGGGGCTTCATGGGTACCGTCAACGGGATCGCCGCGGATGCGGAATTCTTCAAAGACCTGACTGCCTTTCTTGCACTGCCAGAAGAAAATCACGTGTCCGCCAGCACCCCCAGCATGCCGCCCGCGGCTCCTGCCCGGATCGAGCTGCGGGATGTGCGTTTCCGCTATCCAGGTACAGAGCGATACATCCTTGACGGATTGAGCCTGACCCTCGAAGCGGGGAAACGCTACGCACTGGTGGGCGCGAATGGCTGCGGAAAAACCACCATCACCCGCCTGCTCACCGGACTCTACCCGGCGGAATCGGGCTGCATTTGGGTGAACGGTCGCGATCTTCGGGAGGTCACCGCCGCGGAACTGCGCAGCCTCATTTCGGTCGTTTACCAGGATTTCGCCCGATATAGCATATCGTTACGCGACAACGTTTTTCTCGGGCAGGAACCCGCCGAAGATAGACAAGTTTTCGGGCGCGCCGGGCTTGGTCCGCTGCTTGCCCGGCTGCCCCGGGGTGCAGATACTCCCTTGGGGAAAATCGCCGGAGACGGAGTGGACATTTCCGGCGGCGAGTGGCAGCGCGTCGCCATGGCCCGCTCGCTGGTGCGGCCTTCTGGGCTCCGAATCCTGGATGAACCCACTGCTGCCCTTGACCCGGTGACGGAAAGCGAGCTATACGCCAGCTTCGAACGCCTGACCGAAGGGGCCACCACGCTGCTGATCACCCACCGCCTGGGAGCCACGAAAACCGTGGATGTGATCCTGGTGCTGGATAACGGGCGGATCGTCGAAACCGGATCGCACGCCGAGTTAATGCAGTCCGGCGGGCTATACGCTCACATGTATGCAAGCCAGAGGTATTGGTATGAAGCCGATTGAAACAAATCCGTCGCGACCATCGTTTGCCCGCGTGATTGGCGCTATGCTGCACCTGGCCTTCCGTACGCAGCCGTGGTTATTTGTGATCTATCTACTCTCCTCAGCTGGTTTTACGATACTACTCGTCGCCGATCTGCACCTGATCCGCGTCCTACTCGACCGGCTGCCGCTGTTTGTAGATGGCAATCTCACATTCCAGGCTGTGTTGGGGACGATCCTCATGCTCGGTGGGGTTAACATCCTTTACATGTTGATGAACGCTGCTATGAACCTATCCTTTGAGGTCCTCTCGCACCTGGCCGACGCCCGCATGACCGAAGCGATGGCAAAAAAAGCCGGGAGGCTCGAACTAATCCGCTTTGAGGCTGCGGAGTTGTTTGATGGTATCGAAAAAGCCCACGCCGGACGCAACCGCGGTTTCGAAGCGATGGAAACAGTCCTATGCTCCTTGATCTTCCACGGGGGCTATTTCCTGGCTCTGGGGTTATACCTCATCCCGCTGGAGCCGGTGCTGGTGCTGGGAGTCTTCGCCGCCTTCCTCCCGGTGGCGTTTTCCCGGTTGATCCGGGCATCGGCCTTCTATAAAACCGAAAACAAGGTGGCTCCGCTGCGCCGTGAATTCAGCCATTATGAGGCCGCCCTGACAGATCGGGCGTTTTTTAAAGAAACCCGCACCACCGGGGCAGTCCCCTTCTTCCGCCGGAAATACGACCAGGTGCTGGCGGCCTACAACCGTGAAATGTGGCGCACCGAACTGCGCACCGGCACGATCGACCTGGGCCTCAAGGCGTTGACCCTCGCCGGTTACGTCGGGCTGCTTCTGCTGCTGGTGCACTTCGTGCTGGCGGGCCGGGTTTCGCCGGGGCTGTTCGGCGCGGTGTACTTCGCCATGGACGCCATCTTCAAGTGGTTTGAAGAGCTCTTCGACCGGTTGGGGTTTGCCTTCGAGAACGCCGCCTTTGGCGGCAACTACCTCGCTTTTATGGAATCGCCGGAGCGAGAAGGCGGCCAAACGATACCACTGCGCAACCGCGGCGTGGAACTGCGCCAGGTAAGCTTTCGCTACCCCGGCGCTGTCGAGAATGCGCTCGAAAACGTGACACTTTCGATCTGCCCCGGCGAATCAGTGGCCCTGGTGGGTGAAAACGGCGCCGGTAAAAGCACGCTCGTGCGTCTGATCGCCGGCTTGTACCAACCCGATAGCGGCTCGGTGCAAGTTGACGGTGCTGACCTGCACGACGCCGCTGCCGAAACACGCTTTGAGCGGCTCTCGGCCGTTTTTCAGCACTACCAGCGTTACCGCATGACACTGCTCGAAAACGTCCGCATGAGCGCGCCGCAAGCCGAGCCCGACGGTATGGAAGCCCATGAACGCGAGCGCGCCGCCGCTGCCCTCACCGTGTCAGGATTCTATGACGGCCAGGGTACTCATCCCGGCGCCGATCTCGATACCATGCTGGCACGCGAATTCGGCGGCATTGACCTCTCCGGGGGCGAATGGCAGCGCGTGGCCATCGCCCGCGGCCTGTATCGCCCTCATGACACGATCATCCTGGATGAGCCAACGACCGCCATTGACCCGCTCGAAGAAGATCGGTTGTACCGCGCATTCCTCGACACGGCGCGCGGCAAAACCGCCATCATCGTCACGCACCGCCTGGGCCTGGCGCGCATAGCGGATCGTATTCTTGTGATGGAACATGGGCGCATCGTCCAGGACGGCAGCCACGCAGAATTGATCGCCGCCCCCGGCCCCTACGCCCGCATGTTCCAGGCGCAGGCGGCATGGTATGATCGGAGTAATTGATGAACCGCAGCCAATACAAGTTGTTTTCCAAAGGCGCGATCGCCGGCCTGACCATCCCCAATCGGCTTGTCCGTTCTGCAACCTGGGACCCATCTATTTTCTCATCTCGCCAGATGACAGGCGAAGTTCTGAATCTGTACCGCAACCTGGCCCTGGGTGGCGTGGGCCTGATCATTAGCGGTGGTCTGCCCGTTTACCGGGAACGCTTCCCGGAAGAAGAGGCGGATTCGCCGGCTCGCTTCTATGCCGATCTGCGGATAAACGGGCTGGAGGAAATGGCTCAGGTTGTCCACCAGGCCCGGAAGGAGTGCAAGATCATTGCACAGCTTGAAGTCGGGTTTGTAGACGCCGGTCCCTCATCCATACCTTCGCCTTTCTCCAGCCAGGCGGTCAGGGAACTCTCACCTGAGGAAATCGAACAAATCATCGCCTGCTTTGTGGATGCCATTCTGGATATGAGAGCTTGCGGTTTTGATGGCGTTCAACTCCATGGCGCACATGGCGGGTTGTTAAGCCGCTTTCTGTCCCCGTACACCAACCGGCGCGAGGATGAGTTTGGTGGAACGCCTGCGAAGAGGTCGAAGATCATTCGAGAGATTGCCACCAGAGCGAGAGAACAAGTTGGTGATTTCCCCATCCTGATTAAAATGAACTGCACCGACTACCTGGTGGGTGGGGTGGATATCGAAAATTTTCCAGAGCTGGCGCAGGAAATTGCGCGTACCGGTGTGGATGCCATCGAACTCAGCGGCGGGATGTGGGAATGCCTGTTCCGCCCTCAGGAAGAGCTGGGCTTTCGCCCGGTTCCCGCCCCTGAATCACACACCCGGATCAAAAATTCGGAACAGCAAAGTTATTTCCTGCGCTATGCTGAAGCACTGGATTTGCCCATCCCGATCATCCTGGTAGGTGGAAATCGAGATGTTGAAAGATTGGAAACGATCCTGCAAAGCGGAAAAGTGGATTTCATCGCGTTGTGTCGTCCCCTCATCCGCGAGCCAGACCTGCCTAATCGTTGGCGAGATGGTATTGAAAGGCGATTTCCGGAGTGCGTTTCGTGCAATTCATGCCTGTACGATATGTATGTTCATCCCGGCCGTCCAGAACCAGGGCCGGTGACTTGCATATGTAAAAGCGACAAAAAACTGCATCAGAAGGCGCAGAAGTGGCTGGCCACATGGAAAGACTCGGAAAGATAAAAGTATCATGGAGATCACTGCCTTTGCAAACTCACGTGATGGAACTCGGATCGCCTACGATTGCTCCGGCACAGGCCCGGCAGTGATCCTGCTGCACGGCGGAGGCGGCAGCCGCCAGGAATGGCAGTCAGCCGGCTATGTCCAACGACTGCAAGATGATTTCACCGTCATTACACTCGACTTGCGCGGTCACGGTGAGAGCGAAGCACCCACCGACCCGGCTGACTACGCCATTGACAAAATGCTGCAAGATATCCTGGCGGTTGCCGATGCTTGCGGAGAAGCGCGTTTCGCTCTTTGGGGCATATCGTATGGGGGCAAGGTTGGCCGTTACCTGGCTGCCCGGTCGGAGCGGGTGCAAAAAGCGATCCTGATGGGCACACCTTTAGGCCCGGGTGTAGCCGGCAAACCGCGCCAGGATGCCATCGACTTTTGCGCACATTGGCAGCCCATCATTCAGGCCCAGCGTGAAGGCAGATTGGATGTCAATTTGCTCCCTACACATGATCAGGAGATGCTGCATAACATGAATATTCCGGCCATGCTGGGCTGGGTACCGGCCATGCTCGAATGGCCCTCGGTCGAGCCGACTGATTTTCTATGCCCAACCTTATGGCTGGTTGGCTCAGAAGACCAAATTGCCATCGAGAGCGTGCGAAAGTATAAAATCGCCCTCAAAGGCTCGCTTATTCAAGTTCAGGTGGTTGAAGGCTTAGACCATGAGCAGGTTTTCGATCAAATTAATGCCGTATTCCCGGACATGCTGGCCTTTACAAAATCCTGACTTCTGGAAGAAAAAAGGAGATTGCCATGGTAACCGAAGTTGAAAGACTCGAGGTAGAAAAAGTGATTCACGACGCTATCGGCTGGGCGTTGACGAAAGATATTGGCCGGCTGTACTCCATCATGGCGCAGGATGATGATTTTTTTATCTTCCATCCTGATTCAAAATCTACTATTATCGGCTTCGATGCGTTCAAGAAGTTGGGCGAGCGCGTGTGGATGAAGGACGAGTTCAAAGCCACTGATTTCGCGGTCAGGGATTTACGCCTCAAATTCGCGGCAATGGGGAACGCCGCATGGTATTCCTGTTTCCTCGATGACCACGCCGAGTGGAATGGCCAACCCATTGGATGGGACAACTGCCGCTGGACCGGCACGCTTGAAAAACGCGCCGGTCAATGGGTGATCGTACAGATGCATTTCTCGTTCCCGAAGGATTGATGTCCATAAAACCATAAGTGAGAAAGCCCCTTTTCGCTTTGAAAAAATCTTACAAACCACCTACCAACCTTTATTCGCCTCTCATCCCTACCGGTCTGAATATACACCCACTCGCCCGCGGCTTCCCCAGCATCGTCCAGGAAATCTGCTCAACCACGTCCCACAAGATGCCTGGGACCTCATACCATGAAGCCCCGGCCACGCCCGTGGAAATATTCGAATCAGGCGCAGATACCCGGTCCAGAAAACCACTAGGGTAAATCCCAATATAGGGTGGAATGGCGATGTGCCACGCTGTTTCCAACATACGCTTCCGCCCAGCCCCCCAAAACCGGACGGGCAACTTTAGCTGCATCCGGCTTTCCCGCATAACTTGCTGATTAGCTGGCATATAGGTTTCATTCCATGCTTTGCTCACCACCACTTCATCCCCAGCAATCAGGTACTCATCGGCCGGTTGCAGAATCTGTTTCTGAAAAACCGCCATTGGATGGCATTTCAGGACAAGATCGTATGATACAACCGCTGGATGGTGCGGTAATAGCCGCCTTTCTCCGTCCAACGCGACAAGCCCAGCATCGTGATCCTTCCGCTTGCGACCAACATCCCATATACAACCTGGCTCAACTGGCGTAAAGCCGTTTTCTCGAATAGAGGTGCGATGGTTTGTAAAAGCGCTACAATCTCTGTCAGGTTTTTTTTGTTCGTTGCTGTTGTAGTAGACAGCAACTGTACCGTAAAAGCTCTATTTCATAAGCCTATTTTGGCAATGGTATTGTGTATAACAACGGGACCGCGGATTGACTGGCAACAAAACGGATGGAGTACAATTCGGAATAAAAGTGATACTGACAGACGAGGATGAGTATGACAGCTTTTATCGACCCTCCAAAACGGATTCCTTTGTTCTTGCGGATTGGTATCTGGATATCGAAAAGGATGATTGGAAAAGATTTGCTTCCAGCCAGGTTGCTGGCGTGGTATCCTAAGGCTGCTATAGGTTCTGGAGTTCTGGAGTCATTGGTAGCACACAAAGACCATAATTTAGACGAACGGATTCTCAAGCTGGTACGAATGCAAGCATCTTTTGCTGCAGCTTGCCCATTTTGTGTGGATATGAATAGTTTTCAGTATGACGGATATCAGATTAGCCCCGCCGAACTGCGTGTTTTGCAAGGTCGAGAGCTAATTGAGCAAGTTGACACCTTTTCCGAGCGCGAGCGTCTGGCAATTCAGTATGCGAATCTGATATCTCAGACCCCATTACAATTTCCAAGGTATTTTATTGATGAGCTGAAACAGCAGTTCTCCGAGCGTGAGATCGTGATTCTGGCGAGTACCGCGGCGCAGGTAAATTACTGGGCCAGGCTCATTCAGGCATTAGGGGTTCCACCAGCAGGTTTCACAGATCAATGCTTGTTAGACGTCTAAACAAATCGCAAGGTGAAATCCCCATGATGGTACTCTGGTCAGCATGGAGTATCCATGCTGCGATTAGTTTAGGAAGAGGGCGGATTCCACGTTTCTTGATTACAAAAAAGTGGCCGTAATGGACGGCAAGTTTTTCGCTGGACTGTTCGTAAATGTTCATTCTGAACGACTAATCTTTATCGTTACATCCACCGGTAAAGCCAAGTTTGATTCTACTTCTACTGCCTTGATGATTCCTACCGGTACCGGACAGGCAGCGTGCGTGCAGAATTTCGCTGCCATTTCCATCGTCAATGGCATTTTTCGTCGCCAGGATATTTCCTGGTAGGGGTCGACCTGGTTGAGTTCTTGTGCAAGATGCTGAATAGCTGCACAGTCGCTCTGGATCAGGATTTTGCAGACACCCCCATCCAACTTTGTTTCAACTACGGTTATAAACCCACAAACACCGGCATTTATATCTGCCTTCGCCATGCAAGACCTCCTCAATAAAATTGGACGCTTGCCTTATTTTGCAATATTGATGCTTTATGGATTGACTCTGCAGACCTATGTGGTTTTGAAGCGTCTCTATTGAAAAATCCGTACGATAACTCAGTATAGAACAAGCTTTTTAAAGACAAAGTGATTTTCATCCTCCAAATTCATGTTTACTGCAGTAGATAGATCGTTCAACACGAGAGGTGATCTCTGTAACTTTTTTCACGGGCCTTCATCTAACTTTACAGATATCACCTGTTATGAGGAGTTTTAAATGAGTTTGGGGTTGGATTTTAACCTGGGTAAAGTTGGCTCGGTCGAGAACACGGCTTACGATGTGGTTATCATTGGCGGGGGGCCGGCAGGGGCAACAGCCGCAATCTATACGGCGCGTGCCGGGTTGAAGACTTTGATTATTGATAAAGGATTAACAGCTGGAGCACTGGGAATTACCAGTAAAATCGCAAATTACCCGGGCATTCTGGAAGAAACTGGCGGGGCAGATCTACTTGAGCGTATGCGCAGTCAGGCCCAGTCGTTTGGTGCAATTTTTGTCGCTGATAAAGTGCAGGGGGTGGATCTTCTTTCAGAAGAGAAAACGATCTTCGCAAACAATAACACGTATACTGCTCGTTCAGTGATTATCGCTACCGGTTCGATGGGCCGCGGGCAGCGCGTGAAAGGTGAAGATGAACTGCTGGGCCATGGCGTTTCATACTGCGCTACCTGTGACGCGGCTTTCTTCCGTGGTCAGGATGTGGTGGTGGCTGGAAACAGCGATGAAGCAATTGAAGAAGCTTTGTTCCTAACAAAATTCGTTCACTCAGTTACGTTTCTCTCACCCACGCCCGAACTAAAAGCGCCGGAGCATCTGGTGGAAGAGTTGGAGGCTAATCCCAAGGTAGTGATTCTTCTTGGCGCTGCGCTACGCGAAATCCGAGGACAGGGCAAGGTAGAAGCTGTACGGTTTTCAGTTCGGGGGAAGGGTGAACAGGATATCCCGGTAACAGGTGTATTTATCTATCTGCAAGGTGGTAAACCGATTACAGATTTCTTACAGGGTCAGCTAGACATTTCTGATACCGGCTGTCTGGTGGTCGATCGTGAATACCAGACGGATATCCCTTCTGTATTCGCGATTGGAGATGTTCTGTGTAACCATGTTAAGCAGGCAGTTGTGGCTGCTGCAGAAGGCGCTGTCGCGGGTATAGCAGCCGAAAAGGTTCTTCGCGGACGCAAGCAGCTTGTCGCAGACTGGTCGAAGTAAATTCATCCATCAAGATGTGATGAACTATTGACAAATTTTTATCAGGAGAAAATAAAATGAACAATCAACCGTTTCATGTTACAGATGCTGAATTTGAAAATGTTGTGCTGAATTCCAATCTACCGGTCATTGTGGACTTTTGGGCACCCTGGTGTGGTCCCTGCCGGATGGTTGCGCCAACCTTGGATAAGCTAGCCAAAGAACAGGCTGGTAATTTGGTGATTGCCAAGGTCAACACAGACGAGGATGCGCAGTGGGCGATGAAGTATGGTGTGCAAGGGATCCCAACGATGCTGTTTATCTCTAATGGTAAGGTGGTTCACAAGCAGGTGGGCGCGCTTCCTGAACCGATGTTGCGCCAGGTGGTAGAACAGTTCCTGGCTATTGCAACGTCGACTATAGCCAGTGGCGCAGCAGTAAACTCTCGCTAAGGCAGGTGAGGATGGGGAGTAAGCGTCATGGTGCACGGACGAAGCGTCAGCAGCGGAAATCATGGCTGCCGTTGGGATTGATTGCCCTGGGTGTAGTTTTGTTGATTGGGTTGTCCATTGTCTCCTTCACCCAGACTGCCGCTCAGAATGTCACCCCGCCGCGCGTCGGTGCTCCGCTGAGTAATTTTACGCTTACCGATCTTGACGGACGAAAAATCCATTTGAGTGATTATCGTGGTAAGGTGATCCTGGTGAATGCCTGGGCTATCTGGTGCCCGCCCTGCCGCGCGGAAATGCCCGACATCAATGCTTATTTCCAGGCGCACCAAAAAGATGGCTTTATGGTGCTGGCGGTCAACGCGGGTGATTCGCAAGCCTCTGCAGCAGCCTTTGCAAAAACTAACCATCTGGCCTTCCCGGTTTTGCTTGATACGGATCTACGTCTGCTGGATCGCATGGGGATCCACAATTTTCCGACCTCAATTGTCCTCGGGCGAGATGGCCAAGTGAAGCGCATCCAGGTGGGGATGTTTTCGCCCAAAGCGCTCGATTCCATAGTTACTCCTTTGCTTTTTCAATAGAACAAACAGGGAGAGATTATGACAAAAATTGCTATTCCTACCGATGACGGTGAAACCATCAGCATGCACCTGGGCCGGGCGCATTACTTTCAGGTAATTACCCTGCAGGATGGGCAGGTGCAATCCACTGAGCAGCGTGAAAAAGCCAGCCATTCGCATCAGGATCATCAGCACGAGCATGAAGCCGGTGTGCATCCCGGGCAGCAAATGATCGAAACCATTCGCGACTGCCAGGTACTGATCGCCGGTGGAATGGGCCAGCCGATGTACGAGCGGGCGATTTCACATGGTCTGGATGTTTATCTTGCCATTCAAGACCGGATTTCGGATGCCGTGGAAGCCTATCAGAAGGGGACACTGACCTCAGACATGCGGTGCGTTCATTCGTATTAAGCTGCTTTCGCTGCTGGCATCTCTCTTTTCCCAAAATCGCAAGCCGCATGGCGCGCTTAAAATCGTTCTTGCACATTCTCCCGATTTCCCGTCAACAATCCTGTCGGAATGAAATCTCTGACAGGGTTGTTTTATACGATGACTTTCTGTTTTGTTATTTCTTGCGGCTTCGACTGGTATTCATCCCAAACCATTTTCAATCTGGATGATCTTCACAAATTATTCCCATCCTCTTCTCAAAATCACCATGCGTTGACTCTATGATGAAATCGTAAGATCAAAATTGAACAAAAGATAGGAGATCAACCATGAAAGTCCAGCATATACTTCGGATATTTTCAGTACTCGCCATCCTGGCGATGGGCGTATTCTTTATGAGCCAGACGGGCACTGTTTCGGCGGCCGCGGATGGGCGGGGTGGCCCGGGTGGTCGCGGTGGAAATGGGCAGTGGAACGGCCCGTCTGGGATGGGGTATGCCCTCACGCCACTCTCCGGCGAGGAAGCAACTGCATTACAAGAGGCCATTCTGGAAGAGTACGGTGCATTCAATCTATATCAGAGCGCGATTGCCCAGGTGGGAAATGTGTACCCCTTCAGCCAGATTGTGCGTGCCGAGCAGCAGCATATCAATGCCCTGGTGCGCCAGGCGGAAAAGTACGGGGTGACGGTTCCGGCAAACCCTGGCCCGGCGACGCAGCCCACGTTCAATACCGTGGCGCAAGCCTGCCAGGCGGGCGTGGCTGCCGAAATCGCGGATGCCGCGCTGTATGACACGCTGAAACTGGTCACGACCCATACCGACCTGCTTCAGGTGTACAACAACTTGCAATCCGCTTCGCTTAACAGCCATCTGCCGGCCTTCCAGACCTGCGATTGACCCGATCATTCGATTACCCAACAGGAGGACCGATTATTCTCCTGTTGGGTTTTCCCAGATGTGCGACGATTGGATCCTGCCTACCGGGAGATTTCCCTCTTCCCCGGTAGGCATTTTATTACATAGGGTGACAATTTTCATAAAAAATCGATGTCTTCTTCATTAATTCTTCATATCCCATCCATATCATAAGGACATGGATATGGATGGCACCTCAAAGCGTATTTTGGTTGTGGATGACGAGTTACAAATCGTTAAAGTGCTGCGCGCCTATCTGGAAAAGGCGGGTTTTCAAGTGGTGACCGCCGGGGATGGCAATGCAGCGGTGTCGGTTTTTCGCCATAGCCAGCCGGACTTTGTCATTTTGGACTTAAATCTTCCAGGCATGGATGGATTGGATGTCTGCCGGACTATCCGGCGGGAGTCGAATGTTCCTATGCTGATGCTGACAGCCAGGGTGGAGGAGGCCGACCGGTTAATTGGTCTGGAACTCGGCGCGGATGATTATGTCGTCAAGCCCTTTAGCCCGCGTGAAGTGGTGGCGCGAGTGCGCACCATCTTCCGGCGCACCTCATCGGAACCGATGAAACCGGAAATTATCCAGGTTGGCAACTTGACCATTGATCTGGGTGGTCACAGCGTGTCACGGGCCAACCAACCGGTCGAACTTACCCCCACAGAATTTGCCATCCTGGTTGCATTAGCTAACCAGCCAAAGCGCGTCCTGTCGCGGATGCAGATCATGGAGCAGGCGCTGGGCGAATCGTTTGAGGGCTACGAGCGAACGATTGATGCGCACGTGAAGAACCTGCGGAATAAGCTAGAACCTGAACCGAAAAAGCCACGTTATATCCATACCGTGTTTGGTGTGGGGTATAAATTCGAAGCGCGCGAGGATGGGGCGCAAAATGAATAACAGGATCCCATCCTTTTTTAGCAGCCGACTCATCACAAGACTGATCGGTGCGTTTCTGCTGGTGATTGTGATTGGCGCGCTGATCATTTATTTTCTGACCACCCAAGCAATGCAAAACGCCTTTCGAATCTATACCACCCAAAACAGCCAGCTTTGGGCCGATCGCCTGGCACCTGATTTCGCGAATTACTATGTCCAGGCGAATACCTGGCAGGGCGTTGATCGCTTCATGTCAGCCGATCTAACGATATCCAATATGGCCGGCATGATGGGTGGTATGGGTTGGGGACAGGGACGAGGCGATAGTTCTGCTGGAATGGGCTGGATGGGCGGTATGGACCAGCGCCTGATCCTGGCGGATGCACGGGGGAGGGTGATCGCCGACTCCGAGCAAGCTCTGTTAGGCAGCCAGCTTTCATCGGAGGAAATCGCTAGTGGCTCTCCGGTAATTGTTCAAAACCAGGTTGTTGGAACCCTGATCGTCGTTTCGGCCAATCTCCAATCCGTGTCCAACCCGGCTAGCACCTTCCTGGCCTCTGTCAACCGCTCGATCTTGATCTCTGTTCTGGTGGCGGGTGGCATCAGTCTGGTCATGGTATTGTTGTTCTCGATCCAGATCACCGCGCCGATCCGGCAGATGCAAAAAGCTGCCGGGGCGATCGCGCGTGGTAATCTGAACCAGCGTGTGCCGGTTCGCTCAAAAGACGAGCTAGGCAACCTGGCGGAGACATTCAATCAGATGGCTGGAAGCCTGGCAAGGGCAGAAGCCCAGCGGCAGAAGCTCCTGGCAGACGTTGCACACGAACTACGCACCCCGCTGGCGGTGATCCAGGCCAATACTGAAGGCATCCAGGATGGAGTTTTGGCATTGGATCTTGAGCAAATCAATGTCATCCATGGCGAAACTCTGCTGCTCGGCCGGCTGATCAATGACCTGCGACTACTCACGGTGGCTGAAGCGGGCGAACTGCGGCTGGAAAGGCAGATTGTGGAACCCATCAGCCTGCTGGAAAAAGCCGTGGAACGCTTCCAACCGCAGTGCGCACAAAAGAACGTTGATCTGACGCTGGCTGTAGATCAGTGGCTGCCATCGATCAAGGTGGATGTGGACCGGATCAATCAGGTATTAAATAACCTGATCAGCAATGCGCTGCGCTATACGCCAGAGGGCGGCAAGATCACCTTGCAAGCAAGACGCAGCGAGAGCAGCCCAGCAGAGATCGTAATTTCGGTGACGGATACCGGCCCTGGCATTGCGACGGAGGATCTACCCTGGGTCTTCGAACGCTTCTACCGGGCGGATCGATCCCGGGCCCGCACCAGTGGTGGTACCGGTTTAGGATTGGCGATTGTCAAGCAGTTAGTCGATGCGCACGGCGGGCGGGTATGGGTGGAAAGCCCGATCCAATTGAATGATGGTGAAGCGAACGGCACGCGGATTACATTTACGCTGACGTTCGTTGAAGAACAATCACAATCCGGGCCGGTGAAGGGATCACCCAAAATTGACCTCACGCATTGAACCGGTTCGAAGCAAGACCGATTCAATGCGTGGATATATTTTAGCGCGCAAGCTGTTCTACGGGCGGATCGGAAGCGATCCTTTCTCCAAACGGTAGGTATCCATGGGATTGAATCCCGCCTGGCCTGCCAGTTGCATCACCTGGTTGGGCTGTAACCGTTCATCCAGACCTGACCCAAAATTTTGTTCCGCATACGGCCATTCGAGTACAGCCAGATGCAGGCGAGTCACCCGATACGCCTCTTAGAGCGTCTTGAGCAGATCGTCGGTTTCGTGGAGCACCAGGCCCATAAAGGCCAGCTCAGCCACGCGGTCTATTTCTAGCCGCGCCAGCCATTCTGGTGAACGCAGACGCTCGATATCATTGAAACGGTGTCCTGGCCCTTGATGATGATTATGCATATCGGCTCCCGTCCGACTATCCGTTGCTACGCGTTGACTGCAAAAGTTGGTTTTTTATCGCGCACGCGATTCCTACCGGGCAATTTCCAACCCGCTCATTTGCCAGGCAGACATGCCGCCGACCACATGTCGGTGAGCGCCTTTCCGATCGGCAAAATCAACCAGATCAGTTCAGCATCCGGGCGAGTACGTCACTGCACTCCATCAGCAGGTAATCGATACAATCCATCTTGAACTCAGTGCCGGTATATTTCGCAAACAGGATTTTGTCATCGACTTTCAGCTTGATATCCTCATCTTGACTATATCTCGCGCAGCCGCAGCATCGCGGCTGATATCCACTTCCTTGAATTTGACCCCCTTGTCGCGGAAATATTTCTTGGTCATATTACAGTATGTGCAGGTTGGCGTGGTAAACACGATCACGCGGGGTTGCGAATGGCTTTGTTCTGGCATACCAATCTCCTGATGGTTACGTTCCTTCTATGTGCTTTGATGATCGGGTATAAAAAAAATTACAGCCTTCAATGCAAAAACGCGCCTTTTCAGACGCGTTTTTGTTGTCAAAGATGGATGGAATTATGGATTTGTCTGGGGATAGTAGGGGCAGTCCGCCATGCCCACTCCCTGACCGCGCATTCCTCCGCGGCCCGCGCCGCGCGCACCTGTGTTACCAAAGGCGCCGCCGCGAGTCTTCAACCATTCAGCCTGTTCCTGCGTCAGCGTGCCGGCATTGACGGCCTGGTCGATGGCCTGGCTGTGAGCATCTGCCATCAGCGCGCTGAACTGCTCGGCGGTCAGACCCTTCTCAGCCGCGATTTGCGCAATCGTTTCGCCGTTGGTAAGACGTGTGTTCAGATCTTCCACCGAGATACCCAACTCCTGGGCGTACACGGCGATCATGCCATCGTGAAGCAGGCCATCTCCGGCGGCGAGATTAGCTGCGCCATTCCCACCGCGCGCGCCGCGCCCGCCCATCGGGCCGCCGTTCCCGTAGCGGGGAGCCTGCGGGTTGGGTGGGGTGGTCCCCTGCGCAGAAACCTGACCGGTGCTTACCAGTGCCACAACCAGAGTGGCGAGTACAACAATCGCGAGGACAAACTTTTTCATGGTCTTATCTCCTTGTTTTCTGAATACCGTTCATTGGAACGGTTTGTTTATTTCTGACCCTTATCATAGCAACCAGTTTTGAAGAACTTTCGAAGGGGATTGGAAGATCATTTGAAGATTCGTTCTATGTCGACTGTACTCGGGCTGCTTTTCGGGGGTCTTAGGTAACTTTTCCCCCTGGAACGGCATCCAAAAATGGAGGAAATACAGATATCGTATTGGGGGAATAGGAAGGATTTTGTGAAGACACTAACCATCGTTCAGATGAATGACAGCCATGCCTACCTGGATCAGCATCCAGAATTGTTTTGGGAAAAAGGTCGTGTAGTTTACCGCCCGGCCGGCGGTTACGCACGGATCGCCACTCTGCTCAAACAGATTCGAGATGAAACCAAGGGAAAGATGCTCTTTGTGGACGGCGGGGATACCTTTCACGGCACCTACCCGGCCGTGCAGACCAGAGGTGCAGTGCTGGCGCCGGTGATGAACGCGCTCGGACTGGCTGCCATGACAGCGCACTGGGAATTTGCCTATACCCCGAAAGGCTTTAAGGAATTAACGCGCCATTTGAACTATCCGATGCTGGCGATGAATGTCTATGATAAAGATAGCCAGAACCTGTTCTTTCAGCCCTATGAAGTGCTTGATGTCGCGGGCCTGCGAGTTGGCGTCGCCGGAATCGCATCAAATATTGTCGATAAAACCATGCCGCCGCATTTCAGTGAAGGCGTCTATTTCACCAATGGCCGGGAAGAACTGCCCGGGATCATCCGCATTCTGCGCGAACAGGAAAAGGTGGACCTGGTTGTTTTGAATTCGCACCTGGGTTTTCCCCAGGATATGCAGCTGCTAGAGTCGATCCCTGGCGTGGATGTAGACTTGAGCGCGCACACGCACCATCGGTTAGAACAGTCTGTACACCAGGGGAAGACGCTGGTCACTCAATCCGGTAGTCAGGGTTCCTTCCTCACGCGATTGGATCTGATCATTGAGAATGGCAAGATTACCGATCACACCCATCAGTTGATCGATGTTGCGCAAGAGATTAAGCCTGATCCAGAAGTATCGGATCTTGTCAGAGCAGCTCTGAAACCTTTTGAGGAAGAACTGGAAAGGGTTGTCGGCGAAACACGTGTGCCGCTTGACAGGGGGATGAACCTGGAATCAACGATGGATAATTTCCTGCTGTCCGCGCTGCTGGATCATACCGGGGCGCAGATAGCCTTTTCCAATGGATGGCGGTACGGCGCGCCGGTCGTACCTGGCACAATCCGGCTGAATGATCTCTACAATATGGCTCCAATGAACCCACCGGTATCAACTATCGATCTGACAGGCGAGGAAATAAAGACGATGTTAGAAGAAAACCTAGAGAGCACTTTCTCCCGTGATCCAGAAAAACAGATGGGCGGGTATACCAAGCGGGCGCTTGGTATCCGGGTGTTCTTCAAGATCGAAAATCCGCCGCTTCAGCGCATCCATAAGCTGTTTATCGGTGATAAAGAAGTCCAGCCAGACAAAGTATATCAGGCGGCGTTTATCACAGAGCAGGGTGTGCCGGCTAAGTTCGGCCAGAACCGCCAGCAGCACCCGGAGAAGATTGTGGGTGCGATGCAAACCTATCTGGCGAAACACGGCCCGGTCGAGATGAAAATCCGGGGAACGTTTACGGCAATATAGCTTGTTTCTTTTTCACGATCCCTGCATCCAAATGATAGAGCACGTGACTGTAGAGTGAAGCTCAGAAAGAGGCAGGGGATCGGAGTTGCGCGGGTGACGAATCGGACTAGCTGCCTGGCGAAAGGCGTTGCATATGATGGTCAGCAAACCTGTTGCATGACGAAGGGAAGATTAGTAAGGTGAATGGCAGAAGAAGTTACGGTGGTGACTCCGCTAACACCAGAGGGGTTGGTCAACTTGTTCCGCTCACAGCATAACGAGAAACAATTGATCGAAGCCCTTTTGGAGGCATATGGTTCATTTTGAAAAGGAGCTTGAGATGAGCGATAAAGCAATACCATCATTAGGTGAAAAAATCCGTCTGGAAACCGATTTTGAAACTGCTTATGTGCGCACCGTTGAAGCGTTGAAAGCGGAGGGGTTCGGGGTTCTAACGGAAATCGATGTGAAGGAGACGCTGAAGAAAAAGATCGGGGTGGATTTCCCGCCCTATAAAATCCTGGGCGCTTGCAACCCGCCTCTGGCCCACCGGGCGTTGAGTGCGGATCCCGAAGTTGGACTGCTCTTGCCTTGCAATGTGACGCTGCGACAGTTAGCGGATGGCAGCATTGAGGTTGCGTTGGTTGATCCACTCTCAATGTTGGGGATCGTTTCAGTACCTGCGCTTCAACCGATTGCTGATGAAGCGGCTGCTCGTTTGAAGCGGGTAAAAATGTCCCTGGAGAAAGGCTTGTAGCACAGTGAACCCAGCTGCAGATCGATGTGGATCGTTGACGGTAAGTCCGTTGGCGTGCTATGGCGGTCCTGGTTGAAGAAATTACCCCAAAAATGGATGGTAAACGAACCGAGATGCATACCGTCAGGCAAGAGAACCTTCCAGGAAATGGATTACAACCGCCAGAAGAGGGTTAACCCAACCAGCAGGGTGAGAAAGCTTAGAATTGTCAGCATCCATCCTGCGCGGAAAAAATCACTGAACTTATAGTTTGCCGGAGCGATCATGAGGATGTTGACTGGATGAGCCATCGGGGTAAAGAAGGATGCCGAACAACCAATCGCAGTGGCCACAGCGACGGCTTGAGGGTTTGCACCAATGCTGATAGCAGCACTGATGACCACTGGGCCTGTTACCAGCGCGGAAACCTGACCACCCATAAATTGGGTGAGCAGTGCAGTCAGCAGGTAGGCTCCGGCAGCGACTCCTAATCCTCCAAAGGGTGCGACCAGGGTTAGCATGCTTTTTCCGATCAGATTTGCTAACCCAGTTTGCACCATTGCCAGGCTTACAGCGTACATCCCAGCAATTAAAAATATTGCCTGCCACTCGATCGATCGGTAGGCCTCTTCTAAGTTGATCACGTTGAGAAGCAGCAGGAGCACCGCACCGGTAAATACGCTGAGAAAGACAGGCACACCAGCGACCGATGCGCCTATTGCTGTTAGGGTAATTACGACGGTGAGGATAGTCTGATTGAGGTTGATGGGTTGGTCACCCGGGTCCGGTTCGAAAATCAGTACATCCAGGCTCTTTTGAAGCGAGCGTATTTGGTTTAATGAGCCTAAGATCAATAATGTGTTCCCCATCGTCAATGGCATATCGCCGATGTCAGTACGGTAGTTGCGTGTAAGGTGTTTCAATGCTAAGGCAGTAACTCCATACCGCCGGCGCAAATCTATATCTTTGAGCGTTTTTCCCTCCAGGGAAGAATGCGGTGCCAGGATTGCCTCAGACAGATACAGGCCACGCGCGCTGAGATGACTTTGCTTTTCCATTGGGCAGACTTCCAACCCAATTGCTTGCAGGTGCGATACTCTCTCCTGCCGTCCAATGAGAAGCAATTGGTCTCCCGTTCGTATTTTTAGATCGGACGAAGGCAAAATCAGTTCCTCAGATCCACGCTGCACAGCTGCTACGGTGACACCCCAGTTTTTGCCAATCTCTGTCTCTTCCAGTAGATGCCCGACGATCGGTGAGTTTGGATTTACCTTGGCTGACCACAACCGTTCGCCGATTTGGTACAGATCTTCTAACTCATTGCCTGTCCGGCGTGCGGTTGACTGATCCATCGTTGACACCCTGTTGGGTAGCAAGCGATCGCCAAACAGCCATAAAAAGAGGATCCCAACCAGAGCAATGAGTCCGCCGGTGGGCGTGAAATCGTATATCTGGAGTGGCGTCTGTGGAGGATTAGCGATACGTAGCAGGTCGCTCATAATGATATTGGCAGTGGTAAAGTAAGTGGCTGACCCACCAAGTAAGCTGCCGTAAGCGACTGGAATGAGCAATTTGCTTGGCTTGACACCAGTCCGGCGTGCGACTTCCATTGCGCTGGGCAGCACCAATGCGCCAGCCGCCAGATTGTTCATAAACAGCGAAAGCAGGGCAGTGACGGTGGCGAACAGTGCAATTAACCGGCTGGGGTTATTCCCCCCAATTCGAACAATCTGTTGGGCAATCCAACGGGTAACGCCGCTTTTTTCCAATCCGCGAGTGAGGATAAACAACGAGATCAGGGTTATGACTACCGATTGGCTAAAACCGGAAATTGCTTTGGAAGCATCTTGTGGCGTATGCGCTGGCCCTAGCATGGCCAGACCGGCGAATTGAGATATTCCTAAAAGAACAGCCATGAGCAGTGCGGCCAGATCGATCCGTAAACGATTGACCATAACCAGAGCCAGGGGGAGAACCAGAATAAAAATAAGTAACCACTGTTCAATCTGCATTCGATGCTCCAAAAGTGTTTGTTAGGTCGTTTTTTGACCTGGATGAGCAATAAATGAGAGGAGAATGATCGATTCTAAATGGAATAGAGAAATGTGAGATGAATTATAGCCCCTTGGAATGAAAGACAGACAGCTTTCAAAAGGGGCTGATGATAATACCCAATACGGTTTTTTCGGTGATTGGAATAAATCGACAAGAATTATTATTACCAATCGCTGCAATAACCAAAACCTGTAGGGTCTTCTTTCTACAAAAATTACCCAATATGTTCCCTAGGCTTCAGGCAACGTTGACATAGGCCTTTCAGTTTACCGTTGCGGTGCGATTGACGAAATTCTTGATAATTCTTTGACTGCCAGATCATATCCATAGATTGGTCATGAATGTTACCAAAAATCAGCGGTTGATAGAACCTACCCGTTTGTGTAGTCACAACTTCTGGCGACTTGACCGGCAGATGAGCAAAAACACAGGGTGATAGATCACCGTTCGCAGAGACGAATATAGAGCGCTGTATGTTTTCTATGCATTTAGAAGGTGCCGTAGCTAAAAATGTGGCGAAGTCTAATTCACTAGGAATTGAAATTGGATCCTTATCCAGGGGCTCAAGAGGCGCAATGATTTGATAACGGATATCCAGGTTAAATTTTTTTCCTGTGTTTACCAAAATATCCAACCGGGATATTAATTCTGAGTATTCTGAATCGGTTGATGGTATTAGCATTTCTGATTCTAAAGCCTGTGTAGGTGCAAAGGTCAGGGTGCTGACTACAACTTGTGAAACCCCTAAATTTGCCACCAAGGCTGGCAATTGATCAATCTCCTCCAAGCTAGATCGCATTAACATGTAAGCGATGTGAATTTCTGGATAGGAAACTTTTTCTGTTTGCTTGATGAAACTTAACTGCTTGATCGTTTCCAGTACCTGTTCCAGACAAGTACCCTGGCGAATGGTATTATTTGTTTTAATACACCCGGCTAATGAGAAAGCAATCACATCCATGCCACTGTGTACGAGTTGGATAAGTTTATTTGTGTCTAGCAGCATCCCATTGGTCGTTGTTCCAACCCTGCATCCGGCAAGTTTTGCAATTCGCACCATCTCAAAAAAGTGAGGGCTTAAAAAAGGCTCTCCCCAGCCCTGGAGATAAACCAATTCGGTTTGAGAAAGAGAGGGTGACAACTTCATGAATGTATCTAAAGACATTAGTAGGTTGTTGCCTTCCAGTCGGTAAACCCTCGTCGGACAATAGATGCAGGCGGCATGGCATAGCGAGCTGACTTCCACTTGGAGCCAATCCCATTTATAAGGTGACCTGCCGAATAATTGCTTCAGAATCATGTTGAACAACCGGGTTTATAACGGTTCTAAGCCTTGTTATAAATTTTTTAGGACGTTTCGCAACAAAATACCCATCCGTTCTGCAAATTGATTGGGTAGGTTGATACAGACCAGGTTGTGCCCGTAGATCTTTTGGGCGGCGGAAACGTCGTCCTCTGCGCCGGTAAAAATGCCGAGAACGGAAACTCCGTCACGCCAGCCTTTTCTTACTTCCATAGCAGTATCGCACACGCCAATGTCGTCAGCGTAGATGTACAGGTCCGGGCTGAAGCCACCGCCTGGGATGCCCTGCGGGTCGAGCGGTTTCGCGTCTGTCATGATGAGCAGAATCTTGTGCTCTGCCGGAGAGTCTTTCATCAGATGCAGGGCCGTGCGGACAGCCAATCCATCGCGATTGCAGCCGGAGGCGTGGTAGTGGAAGATCATCTCGTTTTTGTTGACTTCGCTGTAGTCACGGAACAGGCTGAGAACCGTGAAGTTCCGGTTGGTGCAGAATGAGTACACCCTAACCGGAATCTGGCAGCGTGTCAGGCTTTCGGTGATGATGAAGGCCTGGGCGGCAATGATTTCCTGCCGGTTCATTTGCGAACCCGATGCGTCCAGAAGGATGTCGACCGTCAGGTTTCCGATCTCATCGGCGGCATTTTTCAGGAACACCTGATCGTCATAGAGGTAGACGTTTCGCCAGACCTTTCCGGCAACCAGACTGCCAGCTTTGGCCCTGCGCTGAGAATTTTCAAGGCTGGCGAGCAGGGTAGTGCGCAGCATATGGGTGAGTTTTTCAATGCTGATGCTGTACCGGGTAATGTTATTCTTATAATGGGCCTTGTTCCTCTCTCGCTGACTGAGCGCTTCCCTGCGGGGATCTGCCGGGCTAACTTTTGCCAGCGGGTGTGCGTCGAATTCGCCGCGGGTGAAGTGCAGGTGACAGCCCTTGTGGTTGTTAATGCATAAGGCTCGTTCCAGGGCCTTGGTTTGCGATTCGGAATACATAGGGGCGCCATAATAGTTCTGGATATTTCTTCTCTGTCTCTTTTCCCATCCCTCTTTCAGGTTTTGCCACAGATTGGGTTTTCGTTTCGCGGGCGATTTGTGGTCTAACGGGACAATTTCCTCAGGAAAATTGGCGGCCTCGACGCTGAAGAGACTGACAATTGGCGTATCGGTGAAAGGTGTACGGAATGGGCTGGAGTGCCCCTCGCCCAGGTTGATTTTTCTGCTGTGGGGAAACAGGCTTTTGAAGCGCCTTCTGTGGCGCAGCGGGTGCTTGAGGGGAAAGTGGGCATCGATAATCCAGCTCATGCGCGAGATGACCTGTTCGGTATCGATCGATGCGGGGAATTCCAGCTCGTCCAGCACAGCACAGACCTGCTCTCTAAGGACAGGCTGCTGACCCAAGACACGCTGAAAATGGGCGGTCTTGATCTCATCAACAAGGTAGTAGAAGGAGGGCTGGCTCTCCTGGCGCAGGGTTTTCTCGGCGCAACGCCGGCGCAGATCTTGCAGAACGGGGCGGTCAGATTTACTCTTCTCGTAGACGCAGTTTTCCAGACCGATCCAAAGCAGGCTTTCATAGAAATCGTGATCGGGATCAGCTTTAAGATCATCGATAAAGCGCTGGAGCCGCGGGTAATCGTAATATTTACGGACTGCGCCGAAAACGTAGTTCCAGTACAGCTCGGCTTGTCCGGCGGCGTCGTAGACTTCAAAATCCGGCTGAAAGGAGTAGTCTTCGGCGGCATTCCAGACGATGTTGACCGCCCTTTTCTTCTCTTTGCTCTGGTTTTCCATTGTCAATGGTTGAAGATTTTCGATCGCTCAAGGTTCTCTGGGATGCGCAGACGGATAACGTCTTCGACAAGTGCGCGCTCAAAGTCATCAAAGGATTTGTTGGTGATCCCCATCTGAAGAGCCTGGTGTGCGGTGAGGCCTTTCTCGATCAGGTGAATTGAGGCGAGCAGGCCACGCAGGTCTACGGATTTGGTGGAGATTTCAGAGCTGATGCTCTTCCTGAGCAGATCCTGGAAGAGACCGATGAATTGTTCGAGGTATTCGTTCTTTAAGTTGGGAAATTCGCGCTGGAGGAGTTTTTTGAGGTTTTGCGAGGAGATAGCGGGCATCTTGATGACCACGAAGCGAGAGGTCAGGGCCTCATTCAACTCGCGCGTACCTGCGTAGCCATAGTTCATGGTGGCGATAAAGCGGCACATCTCGTTCAGCACGATTTTATCGTAGCCGGGCACGTCGATAACTCTGCGGAAGTCGAGCGTGGCATGGAGGATGGCGATGGATTCGTTCTTGGCCATGTTGATCTCGTCGAGCACGCCGAAGCCGCCGTTGATGGCGCATTCATAGATGGGGCCGTGGCGGTGCACGACCTGGCCATTCTCGAAAGTATCTGTACCGATCAGTGAGGAAGAATCGGTGTTGATGTGAAAGGAAATATCCCAGTTGGGCCTGGCGAAGGCGGCCGCGAGATTCTCAGCCAGGATGTTCTTGCCGGTGGCCTTAGGGCCTACCAGGAGAAGGTTCTCACCGCACAGTAAGGCCGTGAGAGTGGATTCCCAGACATCATTGCCGTAATAGTAGAAGCGCGGTTTGGGAATCCGGTAGGTAATGCGCGGATCTACCTTGAACTGCTGGTGGATTTTCGAGATTTCCGCGATGAGATCCTGTCGGATTCCTTCGTCCCTTAGAAAATCGAGCACGGTGCCACCTCCGGGATGCGAAACATAATACTTTTCATCATTAGGTTAGCAGAGTTTCTAGAGAAATTCCATAGATCCGATTGCTGATTGTATCCCTTTGATTAGTATTTATAGTACGGATCGACGCTATGGAAGCGATATGTACTAATATAGTGATATATACAACTTGTAAGAAGCCGCACAGCAGGCGTTTTCAAATACAACGCTCTCCTACGTACTTGTTTTACGGATGGAGCGAAACCATTAAGGATTCAATATCCTCTTCGAGTGATTGCAGATCCTCTTCATGTTCGACCTCTTGCTGCAAAATGGTCAGAACGATATTGTAGGTAACCGGATCCTTATCCTTGACCAGCTGGAGCAAATTCTGATAAACACCAATGGCGCACTGCTCACCTTTGATGTTCTGCTCCAGAATCACGCGCACGAACGGATCTCCCGGTGCATCATACCCGCAGTGGGTCTGTTGATACCACTCTTCCGGTTTGAGCAGCGGTTGACCACCCAACTGGATGATCCGCATCGCTAACATATCGGCATGGGCCAGTTCTTCCGTGGCGTGCAGCAACAGTTCCGATGCGACGGCGTCTTTCATCGGGCCTTTGACCAACTTGGCTCCCAACCAGTACTGGTAGTACGCCAGCCATTCATCCGCAAATGCGCGATTGAGGATGCTGAGCAGTTCGTTGACATCCATTCCGACAATTTCACGTCCTTTGGTTCCCATTGAAAATCTCCTTTTTTCTTTTTGCTGATAGAGGGACGATTGACGCTTGTTTTGACAAGCGTGTCGTATTCCAGACATTTCTACACTTTGCTGCGATTTTCATACCAACCAGAGCGAACCTTTTCGCGAACATCAAAGTCGGGCACATAGGGCTTGATATCCAGCAGTGGTGACTGGTCGAACATGTCGACTCCGGAGATATACAGGTAGTTGTCCTGCCGAGAAATGAGCTGGACGATGGAAATGCCGATATGGTTTGGCCGTGATGGGTGGCGGGTGGCAAAAATACCGTGCTTCTGGTCGTCCAGGAACGGCTCCACCCAAAGATGCACCTGATCCGCCTGATGCAAATGATAAATTAAATATAGGTGCGTGAATGCTTCGATGTCCCGCAGTCCTTCAACGAACTCGGGAAACACCTCCACTTTTCCTTCTGCATGAGAACGCGAGGATTGGATGGGTGTTTCCACCGGTGTTTTGAAAGGGGTATGAATCAGACCAATGGGGGTTAGAACGATGTTCATTTTGGGTTATACCTTTATGTTTGGGGCTACCAATGTTAGCAGCCTGGTGCCTTTGACTTGTGGAAAGCTAGCACCCTGCTGGATGGTTTGGAACGCGGCTGCTTCATCAATAATCCTTGTGCCAGAAATCATATGAATGCCAAAGTGAAATAATGCGGGGGAAAGCGGTGTGCTTGGGCCGAGCACCATTACCAGTGAATTGGCAGGGCAGTACCTTAAAAGCTGCTCAAGCGTGTGATTCATCAGCGCAGTACCTGTAATGGCGATCACATTGGCTTGCGATAGATAGTCCGCTGCCGCTTGCTCTGGTAGATCACCTTCCTTGGGGTTCTTTTCGATCACCCAAAGATTGTTGGCGATCGCTCGCAGCCGGTCAACAAAGGGGAAATGCCCAACGATGGCAATGTTCTTGCCCACTCCTTCCCGGGCCAGAACATCGACGGCATTGACTTCAACCGCATGGCTTTCATCTACCTCAACCAGAGCGTTGTATGCCGCCATGCCAATGCTGGCTTCAAGCAGGTTGTCTGAGCGTATCCAGCCAGCCAATTCCTGGGCAGATTTACGATGCAAGTTGCCAACATCGCGTACCGGGCGGTGACCATGGATATTTTCACCCATCAGCGTGGATGCCATTCCGCAGCCTTTTAGACTACTTACGATTGTCCAATGGGCACCCACCAACACATTTTTGATCGGTATCGGCGAATCTCCGTAGGGTAGTTGATTGAGAAGTGCGTCAAGGATTTCCATAATGCTATACGCCAAAAAATCCTGATAGCAGGAAGACAAAAATTGCACCAAAGATGATACCCAGTGCCGTCATATGATGGTGACCATGTTCTCGCGCTGTCGGAATGAGTTCATCCAGCGTAATAAACATCATTACACCGCCCGCGAAGGCGAGCGCTCCAGGAACGAAATTCGTGAAGGAAGATAAGAACAGCGCGGCGATCACTGCGCCGATCGGTTCTGCCATTCCGGATAGAAAAGCAGTGCGAAAGGCGGCCCAGCGGCACACACCGCATCGGTACAAGGGGAGTGCAGTGGCAATCCCTTCTGGAATATTATGCAGCAGAATTGCAGAGGCGATAAACACGCCAAACTCCGGTGCGTGCATATAGCCCGCACCCACGGCAATCCCCTCCGGTATGTTGTGGATTGTGATGCCAATTGCCAGCAGCACGCCCGTTCGCAAAAGCCGCGGATCGGTGATGTGGTTCTGGTGGCGGAAACGACCAAAGCGGTGCCTACCTGGATGGTGGCGAAAATTTGACTGCGGTTCCGTCATTGATTCTTTCGTTCGAATTTCTGCTTCACCAAACCGGATGTGGGGTGCCATAAAATCCAGGAAGAACATGAAGAAGGCCCCAGCGGAGAAGCCAATGGTCGCAGTCACAAATCCAGCCTGTTCCCAGGCTTCATTGACCAGCTCGAGAAACGCCAGCGAAATCATCACGCCGGCGGTGATCCCCATCAGAAAGCCAAAAGCTCGCCTGCCCGGTGAACGAATTACAGCGATCAAACCTCCAATCCCGGTACCCAATCCTGCGATCAGGCTGAGAAGAAAGACATTCAGTAAGATGTTTGGTGTAAGGTTTGGCATGATCTCCTAATTCGTGTCCCTTGGTTTTTATTTTCGACCTTTAAGCAATTACCGTCCCCTGATTACGCTCTGGCAGTTTGAGGTTAACCTAATTGTATGCTTTCCGCAGCGTCTCATCTGCCATGATGTTTGCCAGGATCGGCTGCCAGGCAGGATCTTCCCAGGTACCTAACTGGCTATGCATCTCCAGGTACTTGGCTGGGATGGGATGGGTGCCGATGATAACTTCTACGTTGTATCGCCGTTCTAAAAAAGCCTGAAAAGTTTGAATAAATGGGCAGGGCGGATACCCGACAACCAGCCCTGTCGCCAGATGAATCACCTGTGCCCCATTCTTCACCATTTCGTCGCCAGCATACTCGATGTTGCCTCCTGGACATCCATCACAGGTGGTGTATCCAACCAGCTCGATATCCTTGCCGCTGTACCGCTGAAAGGCGCCTTCTCGATTGCGCATTGCCCGCAGGCATTTCCCGCCGGCGCAGGTGCGGTAGCGGTCACAGATGATGATGCCAAGCTTCGTTACGGTTTCCATATCTCAAACCTCCTTATGACGCTTATCCTTGTGTGGGAGCCGGTTGTTGGTGCGTAACTGGCATTTTGGGTGGTCGCGCTTCTGGGGTAATGGCCTGGAGCCAATCGACCACCGCATTGAAATCGTCGACACGGCAGTCTTCCACTTCTCCCTGGTCGCAGCGAATGGCGATTGCTGGGTCGAGCGGCAGTTGGGCAAGCAGCGGGACCTTGATCGCTGTCGCAACTTCTTCGGCATGGCTTGGGCCAAACACATCATAGCGCTTGCCGGTGTCGGGCGCGATAAAGTAGCTCATGTTTTCCACCACACCCAGGATCGGCACGGCTACCTGGCGGGCCATATTGGCAGCTTTGCGCACCACCAATCCGGCCAGATCCTGTGGTGAGGTGACCAGCACGATGCCGCTCATGGGGAGGGACTGCAATACTGTTAGCGGTGCGTCTGATGTGCCAGGCGGCAAATCGACGACCAGGTAATCCAGACTGCCCCACAGCACATCCGTCCAGAACTGCTGGATGGCGCGACCCACCAGCGGCCCGCGCCAGACGACCGGCTGGTCTTCCTGTTCAAGAATGAAGTTAATCGACATCACCTGGATGCCGGTTTTGCTGGTCAGCGGCAGCATGGCACGCGGCGTATATTCCGGGTTTGGTCGGTGGTTGAAAAACATCTTGGGAATGCTAGGCCCGGTGATATCCGCATCCAGAATCCCCACCCGCTTTCCGGCTTTCCGTAGCGATACTGCCAGCAGGCTGGCGACCAGCGACTTGCCTACCCCGCCTTTTCCGCTCATCACGGCGATGACTCGTTTCACATGGTTGAGATGCTCAATCTGGCCGGATGGCAGGTCACCTCGATCGAATGCCTTTCCATCCGCTGGCTCCACCAAACGAACTTCCACGTATTCGACACCGCTCACCTTGAGCACAGCCTGTTCAATTTCTTGGACCATTCCATTCAACAGTGGACAGGCCAGGGTATCTGGCGCAAAGGTAACTGTCACCTGCGATCCATCGATGACAATATCTGCGATCATTTCCAATTCCACCAGCGACCGTTCCAGGGCTGGATCCTGCACCACCTCGATTGCCTGTAAAACCTGTGTTTTTTCTACCATATTATTCTCCATCATCTGGCCTATGAAAATACCGCGTTGATGATCTCATTGAGCTCATCTGCCCCAACATAATCCACCACAGTCATCTGCTGCCCGCTAACTCCTTCTATTTCTGCAATGGCCTGCAAAATGGAGAGTGCCAGCGGAACGGCAATGGGGCACAGTGGCGAGGAGGGACGAAAGATGTAAGTGACTTTCCCGCCCGCATCAATGGTCAGGTCCTGTACCAACCGCATACGGATCACATCAACGTTGGTTTCCGGGTCAATCACCGTCATTAACTTTTCGATAACTGCCTGCTGAATTCTTTGCGTATTGTTCATCGCGCCACCTCATCAGCGTGCAACCGGGCAGCCAGTGACTCCCAGATGCTGCGAAGTGCCTGCGCAGAGACAGACTCTGGCTGGTAAACGGTCATTGGTTGGCCGTGGACCATGGCTTCGACGATGCCTGGATCGAAAGGCACTTCTCCGATAACTTCTACATTATGTTCAGCGGCATATTGATGAATGTCCTTGCTCCCCTGCGGGTAAATATCCGCTTTGTTAATCACGACCAGTGTCCTGATGCGAAAGTGCTGGAGCATGCCGAGCGCGCGCTGCAAGTCGTGCAATCCGGAGAGGCTCGGCTCCGTTACCACCAGCGCCAGGTCAGCACCGGCGCTGGCCGAAATCACCGGACAGCCGATCCCCGGTGGGCCGTCGATGATGACCAGCGGGATGTGCTGATCTTCCGCCAGCAGTTTGGCGTGCTGCTTGACCAATGTAACCAGCTTGCCTGAGTTTTCGCGGCCAGGGTATAGTTCGGCATGGAACAGCGCCCCAAAGTGGGTTTGCGAACGGAACCA
The DNA here is from genome assembly GCA_964403875.1 of uncultured Anaerolinea sp. GTDB lineage: Bacteria > Chloroflexota > Anaerolineae > Anaerolineales > Anaerolineaceae > Anaerolinea. Next base: position 48,887 of record CAYOHX010000027.1, read on the forward strand.
TTCGCCTTCTAACTGCTGTACCATGCAAATGGCTTGCTCCGGGCAGGCGTAGACGCAGGCAGCGCAGCCGTCACAGGCGGTTGGGTCGATGGCATAGGTAATCCCTGGAATGACCGCGTCGTACCGGCAGACATCGGCGCAGGCCCCGCAGCCCCGGCAGCATGCAGGGTCGATCTCAGCCAGCGAGCCGCCCCAGAATTCGTGCCGTTCGGCAATCTCTGGCAGCAAGACCAGGCCCAGGTTGGCAGCATCCACATCTGCGTCTACCAGCACCGCGGGGATCCCGGGTTCACCTTCCACAGCCAGGTGGGCTAGCGCGGCAGTGATACTGGTTTTTCCGGTCCCGCCTTTTCCGCTTAGCACGACCAGCTGTTTCATATCACAAATACCTCAAGTTCGGGATGGTGCTGTGCCTCATCACAAATTGGCCCGTGCTGCAAAAAGCTGAGGGCCAGGCCGCTGCCGCGCACGACGAGCAGATGCTCGCCCGGTTGGATGCCAAGTGTTTTCGGTAGGATTACCTGCATTTGCTCTCCCATGGTCCCTTCTGCCAGAATGCGCGAACGGATGGGAGATAAAGCGAGTCGTTCTCGCTTTCCTAGCCCAAAGCCACCGGATCGCCGGCTGCCGCGGATGAATGCAACCGCCTCTCCTGGATGAAACCCATACTCGTTGTAGGCTGCGGGAGGAATGCTTAGCTCATAGTTTTGACCGAGAACCACCCAACCAAACACCCATTTGCCGCCTTTTGCTAATTGAGGCATTTTCTACTCCTTTCGATGTACTACTTGCGATGGCTGGCAGTGCCTCCGCCGCTCGTCTGTGTCACAAGCTTGCCGGGTATGCTCAGGTTCGAATAGTTAAAATTTGATGGTACATCTGCGTAAAGGCCGCAGTGTATGCCGGGTAAATCTCCGGAAGTGTTTCCCCTTTTGCTACTCCTTCGGCGATTTTCCGATCAAATGGGATACGCATTAGAATCGGAAGATTTTCTGCCTCACAAAATGTCTCCAGTGCTCCGTCTCCCATCCCGTCGCGGTTGATCACCACCCCTGCTGGAATACCCATCTCGCGCAGTATACTAACCATCTGCTTCAGATCGTGCAGGCCAAACGGCGTTGGCTCGGTGACCAGCAGGACAAAATCGCAGCCTCGCACCGTTTCCACTACTGAGCAGGATGCTCCCGGTGGGGCATCGAGAATCACAATTTGATCTGGTTTGCCCTTCTTCCAGCGTTTGAGCTGCCGGATGATCGGTGTGGGCATGGGTTCGCTGATGGTCAGGATACCCTGTGCGAACGTGATCCCTGTTTCCGTCTGTCCGCTTTCTAGCATGCCGATAGGATTTGGTATTTCAGTGATCGCTTTTTCTGGGCAGTTCAACGTGCAACTGCCGCAGCCATGGCACAATTGCGAAAACACCAGCACTTTTTTGCCGATTAATGCCAGGGCATGAAACTGGCATACTTCAACACACCTGCCGCAGGCAGTGCATTTTGCCGGGTCAATCTGAGGCAGCAGGATTGCGGCTTCTTTTTGTTCCGTAAGGATTGGCTGGAGGTATAGATGGGCATTGGGCGCTTCGACGTCACAATCGAGAAAAAGGACGGCGTTCGAAAGGCAGCGCGCCAGGCTGGTCGCCACAGTCGTTTTGCCGGTTCCGCCCTTCCCGCTGGCTACCGCGATCTGCATAGCAGCCCTCACTTCGCTGCCAGCGCACCCTGCTGGAAGAGATGCACCACCTCTTTCCCCGTTAAACCCCCGGTTGGAAAGTGGATCATCTGAATGCCGGCTGCTTGCAGCGCCGCTACTGCATTGGGCCCAAAATCCCCGCTGATGACAGCATCAACCTTTTGATCAATGGCAAACTGTGCCGCCGCCACACCCGCCCCTCCCCGGTTATTCCAGCCGGGATTTTCCAATGCTTGCCAGTCGAGCGTGTCCGAATTGACGCGCAGGAACCAGGTTGAGCGACCAAAGCGGTCATCGACTGGGCTGTTCATATCTGCTTGTTGTACGGAAATTAAGAGGATCATGATTACTCCTTTTTATCGTCGGATTGTGTAGTTTTTATTTCTGTTACCATCTTTTCATAGGTCATATGAAAAGGGGATCCCAAATGCGAGCGACCTTTTCTTACAATAACGCTTCTGCTCCACAATAAATGTGTTCTACATGCAAGGCCGCCACTGCATGCCCTGGGAGCTTTGCCGGGTTCCATTTTTTCATGTCTTCAAAAACTGCACCTTGCGAGTGATAGGTGATCGCGCCTTTGATTTGGTACGACTTGCCTTCTTTGGTGATGAACAGGAGAGAACCTGTGCTTCCAGCCAGGATATTTGCGCGCGTTTTGTTGAAAAAGTTATCCGCGATGACTAACGTATCATCACCATATTGATTGACACAGGTGACATAGATTGCATTCGGATTTCCTTCCACATCAACTGTAGTGAAAACTACCGGACCTTCACGATTCTCCCAGGCTGTGCGAACTGTTTCGGTTAATGCGGGCATCTTATTTTCCTTTGATCGATATGAAGATTGGTGAATTGATCATCGGGCAATTTGCAGTTTTCAAAAATTGTCCGATGAGATTCATTATTGTCGGTGGGGATCAGCTTTCAATGAATCCAGATTACTATGTTCAGTCCCGATTCTGACCCCGAATTTTGGTAGGATGAACCGATGAAGGAGGAGCACGAGCAAAGTTGCTGATAGGGAAGTTCCAAAGATTAACAGAGCGCTGTTCCAATCGTTCATCAAAGAGGGATTAATGAGCATTACCACTGCCAATGTGAGCATCAAGATGCCGCCGATCAGTTTCAGGATGCGACCCTGTTTCTCTTCTAACCGGCTGGCTTTGAGGGTGATAACCATCGAGCCAAAGATAGCCAATTCGTCGATCTGGTAGATGAGCAGATAGAGCAGCAGCAGCGCCAAAAAAGCGCCGCTGCCTACGTT
>CAYOHX010000028.1:0-50853 GCA_964403875.1 uncultured Anaerolinea sp.
ACATGCGGAAGGTCCACCTTCTTGCAGCTTTAAGGCGTGACCATTTCGACAAACCGCACTTGCCCATCTTTGACCTGCAGCACGGCAGCAGGCTTAATGGGGTTGTGGAATGAATCGAAGACGATGGTTCCGGTGACGCCCTGGAATTCAATTTTCGCCAACGCATCCTTGACCTGATCAGGATCGTCGGCGCCCGCTTGCTCGATGGCCTCCAGGAGCATGTTGGTGGCGTCGTAAGCCATGGTAGCAATCGAATCGGGGGCAGCCCCGTACTTGTCTGTGAACTTCTTCACCCACTCCTGAACTTCGGGGCGCGGGTCTTCTTGCGAATAGAAGTTGGAGAAAAAGCTGCCTTCTGCGGCGGCCAGATTCAAGTCGGCGGAATCCCAGGCGTCGCCACCCATAATGACGGCTGTGGCGCCTTTCTCTTTGGCTTGGGTAGCGACCAGGTTGGTGATGTTGTAATAATCGGGCAGATAAAGTACTTCCGCGTCCGACTCGGCTACTTTGGTTAAGATGGCGGAAAAGTCCGTATCGGCGCTGGAATAAGACTCTTTGCCCACTACCTGCCCGCCGTTTTCCAGCCAGGTTTTTTCAAAGGCTTCCGCCAGGCTGCGCACATAATCATTGCCGATATCGGACATGATGAACGCTTTGGTGAATCCCTGATCTTTGGCAAAACGGGCCATCACCTTCCCCTGAAAAGAGTTGATAAAACAAGCCCGGAAAACGTAGTTCTTGGTTTTTCCGTCCACATCCACCGTTACCCCTTCGGCGGTGGAAGATGGTGTGATCATGACCACGCCCTTGGCCTCGGCCACTTCGGAAGCGGGGATGGACGCTTTGGAGCACACTTCACCGATCAGATAGTGGACCCCATCCTGGTCGATGAGTTTATTGGCTGCGTTGACAGATGGGTCGGCGGCGCACTGGCTGTCCACCACCACCGCTTCAATTTGCGTACCCAGCACCCCACCCCTGGCGTTCCATTCCTCAATCGCCAGCATGGCCGCGTCCCGGTGCGATGTGCCGTAGGTGGGGGCGGGGCCGCTGAGTGGGGCTAGAATGCCTATTTTAATTGTGCCGCCAGAGGCAGCTTGCGGGGTACAGCCGGAAAAAAGCAGCCCGGCAATCAACAAGACAGACAAGGTTTTGAAAAGTTTCATTCGACTCCTCCTCGGAAAAATCAAAATCACACCAGGCGGCGATTGCCTGGGGCATCACAAGAAACCAAAGGAAAACAGGCGCAAGGGTCATGTTGCGCAGGAGATCCGGCTATGAACTTGTTGGGTGAAATAATGAAAACAAGCGTTGACCGATCCAATCGGCCTATGGAGAATACTATACCACAAATTTCCGCGATTCCGGTGTTCAGGCTGGGCGCTCTGGATTATCTGTGAAGGTTCCGAATTTGGGACTCGGCTGAGTTGATTTTGCGAGAAGCGGAAAGATTGTGACATTTGTCACTATTCAATGATATACACACGGGTGTATTATATCGATATAACATCCTATAACATCTTATAACAATATGGTAGATTTACTCACTGTCCGTCAGGTACAAGATATTCTCAAGGTCGACCGCATCACCGTTTACCGGATGTTGCAGGACGGCCGCTTGCGCGGCTCCAAAATCGGCCAGCAGTGGCGCTTTACTCGCCACGAAGTGGAACGATTGATCAGCAGCGAGATCTCCGTGCCCGCCCCATCCTCCTCGGAAGGTGACAGCACCCTGCCGGTTCACTGCATCCAGACCGTTCAAGACCTGTTTTCCAATGTCAGCCGGCTGGGCGCGGTGGTGGTTGGATTGGATGGCCGGCCCGTCACGCAGATGAGCAACCCGGGCGCCCTTTGCAGCCTGGTGCTCAGCACCCCAGGCGGACAAGAAACCTGTCGGGGCTGCTGGTCAAGCGCCGCCGCCTTGCGCAAGACCCTCACCTGCCACGCCGGGCTGACCTACCTGGCTGCGCCTGTGATGGATGGCAGCGAACACCTGTTGACCTTTTTGGTGGGTGGTTTCTATGACGGGCAACCTGACGCCGCCGAACAAGAACCCACCCTGATCAACCTGGCTAAAACGACCGGGTTGACGGTTGAAGATTTACGCAGCGCAGCCCAATGGGTTCCGGTGGTGACCGAAGAGCACCGCGAAGAGGTGGAAGGCTGGCCAAAGCAGGCCGTCACCGCGGTAGAAAGTATTTTAAAAGAGCGAACCCGCTTCATCGAGCGGCTTCAACAAATTGCAAACCTTACTCAGCTAGGATGAGGAGAGAATTATGAAGACTTTGTTGGTTCTAGGCGCTGGTACCGCAGGCACAATGATGGCCCGCAAGATGGCATCCAAACTGGACAGCCGTGAGTGGAAGGTAATCCTGGTGGATAGCAGCGAACACCACTACTACCAACCGGGCTTCCTGTTTGTGCCTTTCAAGATGTACAAACCCGAGGATGTCGTGCGCCCGATCCGTTCGTTTGTCCCGCGCAACATCGAAATGGTGTTTGCGCAAATCGAACTAATTGAGCCCGACGCAAACCGGGTCAAGCTGAGCGGCGGAAGGATCATCTCCTACGATTATTTGGTCATTGCGACCGGCTGCGATATCCGCCCAGAAGAAACCGAAGGCATGATGGATGGGTGGCGGAATAACGTACACGATTTCTACACTTACGACGGGTCGGTTGCCATGCGCAAGTACCTGGAAACGTTCGAGGGTGGGCGCGTGGTGGTCAATATAGTTGAAACGCCCATCAAGTGCCCGGTCGCCCCTCTGGAGTTCCTGTGCCTGGCCGATGATTTCTTCACCCGCAAAGGCATCCGCAACAAGGTTGAACTGATTTTTGCTACGCCTTTAACCGGCGCATTTACCAAGCCGATTGCTTCGGCAGCCTTGGGTGATCTGCTCAAGAAAAAGGGAGTGATCGTGGAATCGGAATTCGCTGCCGGCGAGGTGGATGCGGACAAAGGAATCCTGCGCTCCTACGATGAGCGCGAAATCCCCTTTGACCTGCTGGTATCTATCCCGGTCAATATGGGCGCCGAGGTCATCCGCGCTTCGGGCATGGGTGACGCGCTCAACTATGTTGCCACCGACCAGCATACGTTGCAATCCAAAAACTGGCCGAATGTGTGGGTGATGGGCGACGCGACCAACCTGCCTACCTCCAAAGCCGGAGCTGTGATTCACTTCCAGATGGAAGCCGCTGTGGAGAATATGCTGGCGCACATGGCAGGTAAAGAGATGCACGCAAGTTTTGATGGGCATTCTATGTGCTACATCGAATCGGGGCACAATAAAGCCGTCTTAATCGATTTCAACTACGAGCATGAGCCTTACCCTGGCACCTATCCGCTGCCCAAGGTCGGCCCCTTCTCGCTGCTGCGCGAATCGGTGTTCAACCACCTGGGCAAGTTAGCTTTCCATCCCATGTACTGGCATTTGATGCTCAAAGGCATCGAAGTGCCCCTGCCGACCAAGTTCAGTATGGTTGGAAAAGAAAAATAAAACGCCAGGCATACACCTGTTCCTGCGTTTTGAATCAAAATTCATAATGGACTTAATTTGGAGGAACCAATGGCAACCAAGACGATTTCTGGGAAGACCGTTCAGGTCAATGACGAAGGCTTCATGACCAATCCCGCTGAGTGGGACAAGGACATCGCTGTTGAATTGGCGAAGGAAGAAGGCATCGCCGAATTAACCGAAGCGCACTGGAAGGTGATCGATTTCTGCCGCGCCGAAGGCGCCAAGTCGGGCAAGGCCCCCACCCTGCGCCAGATCACCACCGGAACGGGCATTTCGACCAAAGAACTCTTCGGTCTGTACCCCAAGGGTCCGGCGAAGAAGGTGGCGCGCATTTCCGGCCTGGGCAAACCCGAAGGCTGCGTTTAGTCCGATCTGGGATTGAGGAGAAACCAAAAATGGAAGAAACCCGTAAAGTAGCGTTTATCTGCTCGAAGGGCAACCTGGACATGGCCTATCCCGCGCTGGTGATGGGTTGGGCCGCCCTGGGCAACGGCATCGACGTGACCATCTTCTTTACCTTCTGGGGCATGGATATGATCAACAAAGCCCGTATCGACCATCTCGAGATTCCCCCTCTGGCCAACTCGAGCATGAAGATGAATATGATGGGTGTGCCCGGCTATGTGGGCATTCCTCAGATCATGGGCGTGTTACCCGGCATGACTCCCTTTGCCACGGCCTTAATGAACAAGAAGATGAAAGACCTGGGTGTGCCCACGGTGCGCGAATATTTGGAGATGCTGGTAGATGGCGGCGCCAAGCTGTATGCCTGCAAGATGTCGGTCGATATGTTTGGCTTGAAGAAAGAAGATTTTATCGACGGCGTGGAAGACATTGTGACCGCCGGCGACTTCATGGACATGACCGAGGGCGCGCAGATTATCTTTATCTAATCCCTGCCTCAAATTTGAGGGAATGTGGGGCAAAAACGATCGCTGTGGTTCAATCCACAGCGATCGTTTGCATTTAGATGGGCCTAAAAAACGAACGGGTAACTACTCGGACTTCTTCCCACTCGCCGAACAGCTACACTAACGCGCCAGGCGGATCACCACCCAGTCGTTGATATGACGCTGCTCAATGAAGCGCAACCCTTTGGCTTGAGCCGCCTCGACCACTCCCTCGGCTTGCGTATCCAGGATCCCCGAGAGCACCAGCGTTCCGCCCGGCTGGGCCAGGTCGGCCAACCCGGCATCGAACAGGCGGATGATGACTGGAGCCAGGATGTTGGCTAACACCAGGGGAGCCTGCTTGAGGCTGAACTGCCCGGCCAAAATTTCGCTCACCGACCCCAAGCCGGTTTCCATGTTTTCTAACACACCGTTGGCGGCGGCATTCTCTTTGGTCGAGATAATGGCGGCGTTATCAATATCCACTGCCAGGGCATGGCTGGCGCCCAGCTTGAGCGCTCCGATCGACAAAATCCCCGAGCCGCAGCCCACATCGATGACCGCTTTGCCCGGCTCGACGGTATCTTCCAACATTTCCATGCACAACTGCGTGGTGGGGTGCGTGCCCGTGCCAAAGGCCATGCTCGGGTCAATCTTCACGGCCAGGCGCGTCTCGTCTGGCTCCAGCGGAATCCAGATAGGCTGGATGAGCAGGCGCTTGCCGATGATGATGGGTTTGTAATGCTGCTTCCATGCCGCCATCCAATCCTCATCCAGGATGGTTTTGTAGGTCGGCTCAGGCAGCGGTTGGATGCGCCCCAGGTACCATAGACCTTCGGCTACTTTCTGGCGCGTCTCTTCGATTTTCTCGTCGATAGCAATATAACCATAGACGCGCACCGGCCCGTAAGGCGTGCCCTCGTCCTCGGCGTCGTTATAGCGCACGTTGCTTTCCACCACCACCCCGCCGGACACGTGCCGGCTGAGCACTTCCGACACCGCTTCGGCCAGTTCGGGGTCCACGGTCATGGATACTTCTAACCATTTTGCATCTTGCATGAATCTACTCCGTTTGCAGAGTAGACCCTAAGGGTCTTTAAGACCCTTAGGGTCTGATTTTATATGTAATTTCCCTCATTATATCATCCCAAACTGTCCTATAATTTCGAGAGAGGATTTCAATGGGCCCTTACTCACATTATTACCTGGCTTCCAGGCTTGAACCCCATCTTCGCCCAGAACAAGCGGCGGAGTATTATTGGGGCGCGGTTGCCCCTGACATTCGCTACCTGGCCCACATGCGGCGCGATCAGACTCACCTGGCTCCAGAGGCCCTGGCAGAGCTTCCCAATCGGTACCCACACCTGGCTTCATTCGTACTGGGCTATCAAGTCCACTGCCGCCTGGATCAGATTGATGTCGCTCAATGGGTGAGCAGGGCATTTCCCTTGCGCTGGATGGGCAAGCAACTCTCTGCCCAGCGGGCCACCATGCTGGTAGAAATATTTTTCCTTCGGCAAGGCGTTGCTGGGGCGGTTCTTTCGGGCAGACACAACGAACTGTTGGCGGATTTGGATGTTGCGCCCGAACACAGCACTGCCTTTGCGACCGCCTTGCAGAGCTATATCGACTCACATTCGCTGGAAGGATCTGTGTCCGCTTTTCAGCAAATTAACATGATCGAAAATTCACGAGCAGAAAAATATCAGCGGGCTTATGAGTCTCTACGCGGCAAGAAGCTGCTCCTGGAAATTCTGCTGTGGGGCGTGAGGAACACGCGCATCGAGCAGCGCGCGGTTGAGCATGTGTTAAAAAATAGACCCTAAGGGTTTTCCGAAACCCTTAGGGTCTGGGGATTGAACAATTACGCCAGCTGGATTGTGACCACTTTACCCGCCGGCGCGATCTTGATGCCCTGCCGGTCGGCTTGAGCCGTGCCGCCTTCCACCGTGCCCACCGAGGCGATTCCGCGCAGCAGCAGGCTCCACGCTCCGCTGCCCTGGGCTTCCACGGTGATAGTCTGCCCCGCGCGGGCGGCTTTCACCTTCAGAGCCGTCTCTCCGCGCAAGTCGGGCACGTTGGCCATCGCCACCGCCCCATCCTCCAGTTCGAACAGGTGCAGGGTCACACCCTGGACATACTCGTAATCAGGCTTCTGGTCATTGTTGCCCACCGCGATGATCGAGTTGGGACGAGCCAGCAGCGGCAGGCTGAGGTAATCATGCTGTTCGCGCAGCCAGCGCCCGCCCTCGACCACCTCGCCGGTCAGGAACTTGGTCCAGCGCCCGGCGGGCAGGTAGTAATCCACCACGCCATCATAGCGGAACACCGGCGCCACCAGCAGCGAATCGCCCAGCATGTACTGGCGGTCAAGCATATCACAGCCGGGGTCGTCGGGGAACTCGAGGATCATGGCGCGCATCATCGGCGTGCCGTGGTGATGCGCTTGCAGCGCGCCCTCGAAGAGATAGGGCATCAGCTTGCACTTCAAGTTCGTAAAGAAGCGCAGCACGTCCACGGCCTCTTCGTCGAACAACCACGGCACGCGGTAAGAGGCGTTGCCGTGCAGGCGGCTGTGCGATGAAAGCAGCCCAAAGGCGCACCAGCGCTTATACACCTCGGCGGGAGCGGTCAACTCAAAGCCGCCCATGTCGTGGCTCCAGAAGCCAAAGCCCGACAGGCCCAGCGAGAGACCCCCGCGCAGGCTTTCGGCCATCGACTCGAAAGTGGCGGTGCTGTCGCCGCCCCAATGCACCGGGAACTGCTGTCCGCCCACAGTGGCTGAGCGAGCAAACACAGCCGCCTCGCCCTTGCCGCGCTTTTCCTCCAGCACCTGGAACACAGTCTGGTTATACAGGAAGGTGTAGTAGTTGTGCATCTTCACCGGGTCCGAGCCATCGAAGTACACCACGTCCTCGGTGGGAATGCGCTCGCCGAAATCGGTCTTGAAGGTGTCCACGCCCATGTCGGCCAGGGCGCGCAGCTTGCCGGCGTACCATTCGCGCGCTGCCGGATTGGTGAAATCCACCAGGCCCATGCCATACTGCCACTGGTCCCACTGGAACACGCTGCCATCCTTGCGCTTAAGCAGGTAGCCGTGGGCCATGCCCTCGTCAAAGAGCGCCGAGCGCTGGGCGATGTAGGGGTTGATCCACACGCAGATGCGCAAGCCACGATCTTTGAGACGTTTGAGCATGGCGACAGGATCAGGGAAACATTCTTTGTCCCACTCGAAGTTGCACCAGTGGAACTCCTTCATCCAGAAGCAGTCGAAGTGGAAGACGTGCAAAGGCAACTGCCGGTCGGCCATGCCCTGGATGAAGCTGGTCACCGTCCCTTCGTCGTAGCTGGTGACAAAGGAGGTGGTCAGCCACAGGCCAAAGGACCAGGCCGGGGGCAGCGCCGGGCGTCCGGTGAGGGCGGTGTAGCGGTCGAGAATGTCCTTGGGTGAGGGGCCGTAGATGACGAAGTAATCCAGAGTCTCGCCGGGCACGCTGAACTGGACGCGTTCCACCTTCTCGGAGGCCACCTCGAAGGAAACCTGTTCGGGGTGGTTCACCAGCACGCCGTAGCCGCGATTCGTCAGGTAGAAGGGAATGGCTTTATAGGATATTTCGCTGCTGGTACCGCCATCTTCGTTCCAGATATCCACCACCTGGCCGTTCTTGACGAAGGGGGTGAAATGTTCGCCTAAACCGTAGACGCATTCGCCCACGCTCAAATCCAACTGCTCGTGGAAGAAACGCCCCTCGGCGGTATCCACGAAACCCAGTGCGCGCCAGCCGCTGTGCGTCAGGGGCTGCCCGCCGCCCAGGAAGTCCAGTCGCCAGCCTTCGCCCTTCTCCACCCGCGCTGTCAGGCGTCCACTGGTCAGAAAAGCCGCTTCGGCGCCGTTGGTCACTTCCACCATTCCGCCGGGTGCGTTGATCGAAAACTCAGGGCGGGGAGGATTTCCCCCTTTGAGGTGAACGGCCTGGACGCGGATCACGTCGGGCATGGGCGAGGAGAGCTTCACCGTGATGAGGCTGTGTCCTATCGTGTCGCCGCGGTGAGCCAGGCGGCGGGTAGCGCAGTAGATGGTGAGCGAATCTTTCGCTGCCTGCACTTCGTGAGCCTGCGCGGCGTAGAAAGGGGTGTTCCCCGGGCGCATTTGCCAATAACCGGCTGTGAATTTCATGGATACCTCGCATGGGATGGGATTGGTTAAATTTTACCGCCATTCCACAAATCCGGTGTGAGTAGACCATTAAACCCGCCCTCACATCCCAAAATGGGGGTCTCACCACGCCGATTACCAATTTATGGCTTTTCCAATTATCCCCATATTGCCTCCGGATTAAAGATACGCTATCATGATAACATTCCGATGATCGAATTTTGAGGGTCATTGGGAATTGATGTGGTGAACCCCGCATTTTGATTGACTCTTGCCCATATATTTCACCCAGGGGAGAAGCGAGGCTGTCATTGAGGGTTTTATACGTCGAAGACGACCCGCAGGATTTTGAGCTCACCCTTCGCGATTTAAGCCACGCAGAAGGCAAGTATCAACTAGAGCACGCCGGGACGTTGCAAGAGGCTCAGGTACTGCTGGAGCAAAACAACGCGAACTTTGACCTTGTATTGGTAGACCTTAACCTGCCGGATGGGTCGGGGATTAATTTGTTGTCCTATATCCGCGAAAGGAGTTTGCCGCTCGCCGTGGTGGTCATTACCGGCCAGGGCGACGAAGAAACCGCTGTGGCGGTCCTCAAAGCGGGGGCCCAAGATTACCTGGTCAAACATGCCGAATACCAGACTCAGCTCCCCGGCATACTGGAGTCGGCTGTGGAGCGCTTTCGCTCCGAGCAAGACCGTCGCTCGCAGCCGCTGCGGGTGTTGTATGGCGAAGACAGCACGACCGATTTGGAATTGACCCGTAAGCACCTGGCCCATTTTGCTCCCCACATCCAACTAACCACCGTGACTTCGGGCCGAGAATTACTCAAACTGTTGCCCGAACGGGGCCCTCGGGTCGACTTCGACCTGGTATTGGTCGATTACAACCTGGCCGGCGAGAGCGCTCTAGATATATTGCGCGAAATCATTCGCACCCGCAAGCTGGACGTGCCTGTCGTCATTGTGACCGGGCATGGGAATGAAGACATTGCCACCCAGACTCTCAAGCTGGGGGCCGTCGACTACCTGGTAAAAAACACGGGCTACCTTTTCAAGCTGCCGTCGCTCATCGAAAACGCCTGCGCGAGGGCGCAATTGGCCCATGAACAAGCTGCCCTGCGTGAAAGCGAGAACCGTTTCCGGCGATTGGCCGATAATGCGCCTGACATCATCTTCCGCATTGGGCTGCATCCCCAGCCTCATTACGAATACATCAGCCCGGCGGTTTCGGTGGTCACCGGTTATTCTCCCGATGAATTCTACACCCAGCCCGATTTACTCCAACGCATTGTGCTGCCAGAGGACCGCCATTTACTCAATCGCCCAGCCGCCAACCCCGATCCACGCAACGAGCCCATCATTGTGCGCTGGCGGGGAAAGGATGGCCGGGTCATTTGGATGGAGGAGCGTTCGGTTGTTGTTCTCGATGACCGTGGTGAAACAGTCGGCATCGAGGGAATCAGCCGCGATGTATCCCAGCAAAAAGAGTCTCAACTAGCGCTGCAGCGCCAGTTCACCCGTTTGGATGCGCTGCGTACCATTGATCTGGCTATCAGTAACAGCTTTGACTTGCGCCTGGTGCTGATCATTTTTATTGAGCATGTCATGCGCGAGCTGGACGTGGATGCAGCGGTGATTCTGCTCTACAACCCGGTCAACCAGACCCTTGAATACGGCAGCGGCGCGGGTTTCCGCACCTCGTGGTTGCAGCGCATGGTGATGCGCGTGGGCGAAAGCTACGTGGGCAACACCATCCTGGGCCAGCGCACGCTCACCATGACCTCAAATTTGGCCAACATCTCACAGCACAAAGATTGGCCCTTGTTCATAGCCGAAGAGGGCTTTGTGAGTGGGGTCAGTTCGCCTTTGATATCAAAGAGCGAGGTTAAAGGCGTGCTGCAAATCTTTTCGCGCTCGCCCAAGGAGCGCGACGAAGACTGGAAGAACTTCTTCGAACTGCTGGCAGGGCAAATTTCATTGGCAATTTATAACGCCGATTTATATGAGCAGTTGCAGCGTTCCAACCAGCAGCTCAGCCTGGCTTATGACGCCACCCTGGAAGGTTGGGTTCACGCCCTGGATTTACGTGATCGAGAAATGGAAGGGCACACGCAGCGGGTATCTGAGCTGACCGTGGAATTATCCAAGGCCATGCGCATGACGCCCGACGAGGTTCCCCACTTACGACGAGGGGCATTGCTCCATGACATCGGCAAAATGGCCATCCCCGACTCAATCTTACTCAAGGCAGGGCCATTGAGCGAGGCGGAATGGGAGATCATGCGTCAGCATCCCAAATACGCGATGGATCTATTGGCCCATATCTCTTATCTTGAAAAGGCCCTGGACATTCCTTACTGTCATCACGAAAAATGGGACGGTTCAGGATACCCTCGGGGGCTGCGCGGGTCGCAAATTCCTTACGCTGCGCGCATGTTCGCCGTGATCGACGTGTGGGATTCGCTCATCACGCCGCGGGTTTACCGCCCGGCCTGGCCTGAGGATCGCGCTATTAAGTACATCCGCGAACAGGCGGGAATTCAATTCGACCCCGAAATCGTCCAGGCTTTCATTAAGATGATGGGGCATTGAGCTAGTGGTAAAATAGGGGTAGCGCCCGTTAACACGGGAAGACTCATATCCTTATCCTGCAAGTCTTCAGAAGGGAGTATTCATGGCTCCTGTCCTCCAACTTTCCGGAATTACAAAAAGGTTTCCCGGTGTTCTGGCAAACGACCACATTGACCTGACCCTCAACGAAGGCGAGATTTTGGCCTTGTTGGGTGAAAACGGCGCGGGGAAATCTACGCTGATGAACATCCTCTATGGGTTGTACCAGCCCGACGAGGGTGAGATCCGCGTGCGTGGCGAAAAGATCGTTATACACTCACCCACCGACGCCATTAACGCCGGGATCGGCATGGTTCACCAGCATTTCATGCTCATTCCCGTCTTCACTGTCACCGAGAACGTTATGCTCGGCTCAGAATCGGTGCGCGCTGGCGACTTTTTGGACCGAAAGAAGGCCGCCGCCCGCATTCGGGAAATTTCTGAAAGTTACAAACTGGAAGTCAACCCCGATGCCTATGTCAAAGACCTGCCGGTGGGCGTGCAGCAGCGCGTGGAAATCATCAAGCTGTTGTACCGTGAAGCCAATATTTTGATCTTTGACGAGCCCACCGCCGTGCTCACCCCCCAGGAAGCCGACGAGTTATTCGAAATCATGCGTACCCTGGTCAAACAGGGCAAGTCGATCATCTTCATCACTCACAAGCTGCGCGAAGTGCTGGATATATCCGACCGGGTGGTCGTCATCCGGCGCGGCGCGGTGGTTGGCAGCACCACCCCGGAAACCGCCGATAAGCAAAAATTGGCGGAAATGATGGTGGGGCGCGCGGTTCACTTGGAAGTTGAAAAGAAAGTCGCCACGCCAGGCGAAGTGGTGCTGCAGATCAAAGACCTGGTGGTGACCGACCCCAAGAATCAGATTGCCGTGGATGGTGTGACCTTTGATGTCCGCGCCGGTGAGATCATGGGCGTGGCGGGCGTGCAGGGCAATGGCCAAACCGAACTGGTCGAGGCAGTCACCGGACTGCGCAAAGCCCTCAGCGGCGAGGTTCGCCTGGTGGGACAGGACATTGGCAGCTTGAGCCCCCGGCAGGTGACAGAATTGGGCTGCGCCCACGTTCCTGAAGACCGTCAGCGCGATGGGTTGGTTCTCTCCTTCCCCGTAGCCGACAATTCGGTGCTGTGCACCTATTACCAGCCGCCTTTTGCGAAAGGCCTGAACATGCAGGCGCATGTAATTCTGGATAACGCCAACCGGCTGATCAAGGATTTTGATATCCGCACGCCCAACGCGCAAACCAATGTGGGATCGCTCTCGGGCGGCAACCAACAAAAAGTGATCATAGCCCGCGAGTTTTCTCGCCCAATCAAATTCCTGGTAGCTTCGCAGCCCACCCGTGGTTTGGATGTAGGCTCGATCGAGTACATCCACCGGCGAATCGTCGAAAAACGTGACGAAGGCTGCGCGGTGCTGCTGGTGTCGCCAGAGTTGGATGAAATTATCGAGCTTTCGGACCGCATCGCGGTCATGTATCGTGGCAAGGTGGTGGCGGTTGTGTCGGCGGAAGAAGCCAACAAAGCCTATCTCGGCTTGCTGATGGCCGGGGTCAGCCCCGAACAAGCCGAATCAGCGAAGACCAAAGGTCCTCGCATTGTAGAGACGACATTCTAAACGGGGTGACGCGTGAACCAAAAACCGAACGATCAACCTGAAATGTCTCCGGTCAAACCCGATGCGGGTAAAGTTCTGCTGGACGAACTGACTCATGCGCCCGAACCCAAAAAAGGCGGGTGGTGGCCGCGCGCCAGGCGGGTGCTGTTGGTGCCTGCCCTGGCCATTCTCACCGGATTAATCCTCGGCGCGCTGCTCATTGTATTGACTACCGAGGAGATTTACCTGGCCTTTGGACGTTCCTTTGGCGAGGGCCTGGGGCTGGCCTGGAAGACGATCATTGATTCTTATGGGGCCATGTTCGCCGGATCGCTGGGTGATCCAGGGCGAATCATTTCCGCGTTGGGCAGCGGTGAACCGGCCACCATCCGCCGGGCCTTCAACCCCTTCCTGGAAAGCCTGGTGAACGCCACGCCCTATATCTTCGCCGGGTTGGCAGTGGCGGTGGGATTCCGCAGCGGTCTGTTTAACATCGGTGTGGAAGGACAGTTGTTCATCGGCGCCACGGCGGCAGCCTTTGTGGGCTATGCCGTCAAAGGGCTGCCCGGCATCCTCCACATGCCGCTGGCGCTGCTGGTGGGCACGCTGGCGGGTGGCATTTGGGGCCTGATACCCGGCTGGCTGAAAGCCAAAACCGGCGCCCACGAGGTGATCAACACGATCATGCTCAACTGGATTGCCTTCCGCCTGACAGAATACCTGCTTTCGGGCCCCATGAGTCGCCCCGATTCTGGCGGCTTGCCCATCACGCCGCTCATCGAGAAATCGGCAGAAATCCCGCAGTTCTTCCAGGCCCCCATCCGCTTGCACCTGGGCTTTTTCATCGCCCTGGCGGTGGCCTGGTTCATCCAATGGCTGTTGTTCAAGACCACCATCGGCTTCGAGATGCGCACGGTTGGGGCCAACCCGCACGGCGCGCGGTACGCGGGCATGAACATCACCCGCAGCACGGTGCTGGCCATGAGCATCTCGGGGGCTCTGGCTGGAATGGCCGGTGCTGTCCAGGTATTGGCGGTCAACCGCAGTATGGCTATCGGTCTATCGCCGGGTTACGGCTATGACAGCATTGCCCTGGCGCTGCTGGGTAACAGCACCCCGCTGGGCGTATTCCTATCTTCCATCCTGTTCGGCGTCTTGCGCAATGGCGCGACCCGTATGATGGTGGTCTCTCAGATCCCTATCGACATCGTTTCCATTATCCAGGCGCTCATCCTGGCATTCGTCGCGGCTCCGGCCATTATCCGTACCATCTACCGCATCAAGATTCCAAAAGAAGCGGAAGAAGCGGTCTTTGTCGGCAGTTGGGGAGGAAAATAGCATGGCGAACGCTGTCCTGACCCGAAAACTCGAAGGTATTTCTCCCACCCGCCAGCGTTGGATGGGCGTGGTCGAGATCGGCCTGGCTGTTCTCATGCTGATCTTCTTCACGCTCAAAGTCCAACCCGGCAAAACCGCCACCTTCAATATGACTCCCGGCGGAATCACGCAAGGCGTTGCCGGAGATTGGGTGGTGCCAGCCCTGGGCACCCTGATCTTCCTCACGGCAGCGGCATTCCTCCTGGGCGCTTTCCAATTTGTGCGCGGATTCGCCAAATGGACCAACGCTGTGCTGGGCGTTGTGGTGGCCTTCTTTGTCTTTAGCTTCTTGGTGTGGGCCTCGGCGGGAAAATCACTCAACCTGTCAGGCATGCTGAGTGCCGCGGTGCTGCTGGCAGTGCCGGTCATCTTGGGAGCTTTCTCCGGAGTGCTTTCCGAGCGAGCCGGGGTGGTCAACATTGCTATTGAAGGCATGATGCTGATGGCGGCAATGGTGGGGGCGCTGGTTGGCAGCGTCACGCAAAGCATCTGGTGGGGCCTGTTGGGAGCCATTCTGTCCAGCGTTCTGCTGGCGCTCGTCCACGGCGTGCTGTCCATCAAATATAAGATCAACCAGATCATTTCCGGTACGGTCATCAACATCTTTTCGACCGGTATGACCTCATACCTGTCGTCCAAGTTCATGCAGACCTATCAGCATCTGAACAACCCGCCCATCTTCCCGCGCATCCCCATCCCGCTGCTGGCGGACATCCCCATCATCGGGCCGTTATTCTTCAATACCAACCTGTTCGTCTACCTGACCTTCATCTTGTTGATCGTGATCCAGGTAGCCCTGTTTTACACTCGCTGGGGTTTGCGCCTGCGTTCGGTGGGCGAGCACCCCAAGGCCGCTGACACACTGGGCATCAACGTCATTCGTACCCGCTACATGGCGGTGCTGTTGAGCGGCATGGTGGCGGGCATTGGCGGAGCTTTCTTCACGCTGGGATCGGTGGGTCGCTTTGATGAAATGATGACCGCCGGCAAGGGCTTCATCGGCCTGGCGGCAATGATCTTTGGCAACTGGTCTCCGATCGGAGCTTTCCTGGCCGGGCTTTTGTTTGGCTTTGCCGACTCAGTTGCTACCAAACTATCCATTTTGGGCACGGGCATTCCCACCCAGTTCATGGCTATGGCCCCCTATCTGACCACGATGATTGTGCTAGCGGGCCTGGTTGGACGCGGCCAAACGCCCGCAGCGGATGGCGAACCCTATACCAAGGAGTAACAGCCAGACGCGTATTGTCATGCCCGCGCTCGGCGCGTGTTTGAAAATTTTTTAGTGTGTGTGCGGCTGCGCCGCGCGCGCTCAAATATGAATCGCAACTTGTGGAGCGAGAAGATCATCCAGTGGTTCTCTCGCTCAGGGTTGATCGTTGCCTTATGAGTATTTGTACGGTTTCGCCGCACAAATACTCACAAAACGAATCCCGCTTATTTCGTGAGAAGACCAAGTTAGAGGTGGTATGGCATGAATTCGAGAACCGATGTTTTTGATTTTCCGACCCCTTTCCCTTTGAAGGTGGTTGGGAGAAATGAAAATGATTTTCGGGCTTTTGTCCTGGCGGTAATGGAAAAACACACGCCGCTGGAAGAAATTCAGAAAGTCTCAGAGCGTCTCAGCAACAACGACACCTACCTTTCGGTTACGGTGACCTTTGTTGCCCAATCGCGCGAGCAATTGGATGGGATCTACCGCGAGTTATCGGTTCATCCTCGTGTATTGATGGTGATTTAAGCCTTATGACATCGCAAAGTTCATGGAAAGCGAATGGGTTGCTGTTGTTAACTGCCGCCATTTGGGGGGGCGGGTTCGTGGCCCAGCGCCTGGGCATGGCCGAGATTGGACCGTTCACCTTCAATGCTATTCGCTTTGGTATTGGCGGAGTGCTGCTGCTGGTGTATCTGCGCGCGCAAGGCAAACTGCGTGCCGAGCCCGGTAAGCTGCGCGGCGAACTGCTGGCAGGGGCCGCGGCGGGCATCCTGCTGTTCATGGGTTCCTATCTGCAAACCGCTGGAATGATCTACACCACTGCTGGCAAAGCCGGGTTCATCACCGGGTTGTATGTGGTACTTGTCCCCCTGCTGGGTCTATTTTGGAAACAGAAAACCGGACTGAGTACCTGGGCGGGGGCCGTTCTAGCGGTTGCTGGCCTATACCTGCTCAGCTTTGCCGAGAGCACACAAGTGAATATTGGCGATGTGATGGTCATGGTGGGAGCTTTCTTCTGGGCCGCCCATGTACAGATCATTGGTTATCTCTCGCGGCGCAACGACCCCCTCAAGGTGTCGGTGTACCAGTTCATTGCCGTCACCGCGATGAGCCTGGTCGCCGCGTTGTTGTTTGAAGAAACCACCCGTCAGGCCCTGCGCCAATCGCTATGGCCCTTACTGTACGGAGGAATCTTCTCGGTGGGAATCGCTTTCACCTTGCAGGTGGTAGCGCAGCGTGACGCCCATCCCGCGCATGCGGCCATCATCTTCAGCCTGGAAACGGTCTTTGCCGGGCTGTCGGGCTGGCTGATTCTGGGCGAGCAGATGGCTCCGCGCGCATTGGCTGGCTGCGGGTTGATGCTGGCAGGGATGATCTTGTCGCAAGTGGGCCCGTACCTTAATTTTGGGGCTGCCCGCGGCGTCAATATCCTGCAAGAGTAAATTGCCCGCTGCATTGGAGTTTTTCTCATGGATGGAACCCCACCCGCCTATCGCATCATTACCCGCCGTCTGGTCTTACGCTGTTGGGAGCCGCTAGACGCCCCCGCCCTGAAGAACGCTGTCGACGCGAACATTGAATACCTGCTGCCCTTCATGCCCTGGGCAGCCAAGGAACCCACCTCGCTGGAGGAGAAAATTGCCCTGGTGCGCCGCTGGCGCAGCAATTTCGATAGCGACAAGGATTTTACTTACGGTGTTTTTGATCGCGCCACCGGCCAGGCGCTGGGCGGGTCTGGATTGCATACCCGGGCTGGTGACCGGGCCCGCGAGATTGGCTACTGGATGGATCATGAGCACTGGCGTCAGGGTCTGACGACCGAATTGGCTGCCGCCCTCACCAGGGTCGGTTTCGAGGTAGATTTGCTGCGTTTCATCGAAATCCACGTCGATCCAGCGAATGTTGCCAGTTGGTCGGTGGCAAAAAAATTGGGTTACACCCTGGAAGCCACCCTGCGCGGACGATTGCAGCAGGCAACCGGATCAATTTCCGATGAAATGATCTGGGTATTGCATGCCGATGATTACCCGAACTCACCCAGCGCCCAGGCCGAGATCGAAGCCTTTGATGCCGCCGGGCGCCGCTTGATTTAGCAATCAAAAATGCCCCAGCTATCCTACCAGCGCGTTGTCGAGCTCAGCCACCCCATTACCCCCGCCATGCCGCGCTGGCCCGGCGATCCACCGGTGGAGTTTTTTGAGGTCGCAAGCATAGATCGCGACGGCTACTTCCTGCGCGGTTTCTCTATGGGTGAGCATTCAGCCACCCACCTCAATGCGCCGCTCAGTTTCTTTGCTGGGGCGCCGGGCGTGGAAACGATTCCCGCCGAGGCCCTGATCCGCCCGGCGATCGTGATTGATGCGCGCCAGAGCGCAGCGGCCAACCCCGATTTTTCACTGGGGGTGGATGATGTGCGCGCCTGGGAAGAACGCCACGGGAGCATTCCAGCGGGTTGCCTGGCGCTGCTTTGCACAGGCTGGGGAGCGTTTTGGACCGATCCCCAGCGTTTTCTGGGGTTAGATCCAGCGGGCCAGGCGCATTTTCCGGGGTTTAGCCTGGACGCAGCTCGCTTCTTGCTTGAAGAGCGCCAGGTAGACGGATTAGGCTGTGATACGCACGGCATCGAGCCGGGTTGGGATGCGCGTTTTCAGGTGAACCGGCTGGCCTTGGAAAGCGGGGCGCTGGTGCTAGAGAATCTGTCCAACCTTGAACGGCTCCCTCCCGTGGGCACAGTCGTGGTTGTTGGTGTTCTGCGCCTGGTGGGCGGCTCTGGGTCGCCGGCAGCGGTGCTGGCGCTGGTTTCCTGAAGGCCTTAACATTTTGTTAAGTCAAAACGGTTGCTTTTTTTGACAAAAATCCCCATAATAGAAACAACTTATGGAACCTGATCTACGCAGCGTGTTTTTCTCATCAACCAGTATTCAATTACCCGACCTTTCTACCGGCGATGAATTATCATCGCCGGTGCGTCTTTTAAAGGGTCGCTTATGGGTTGGGATTCGGTCAGGGGGATGCGCTCTATGCTTACTCTAGAATTTGACGGGTTATATCGGGGCTTTTGCGAAGATGGCGTTTCGGCGGATCGAGCGGGGGTCATGTGTTACGGATGGTTGATTTACCGCAATGGAACGTTGATTGCCCGCGGGCATGGGGGCTTTGCCCGCTGCGAAGATGCGTCCTCGAACATCGCTGAGTACCTGGCCTTGATCGAAGGGCTGAGCGCCTTGATCGATATGGGCCTGGAGCGAGAGCATATTTTGATCAAAGGCGACGCGCGCTCGGTCATAGACCAGATGCAGGGCTTCGCGGCGGTTAATTCGCCCAGCACGCGACCCTTATACCGGCGAGCCAGCCGCCTGGCCAGCAAACTCAAGCGCGCCGAATGGCGTTGGATGCCGAGGCGTAAAAACCACGATGCCGACTTGCTCACCCGGCGAGCCATGAAGCAAATCCGCGCCAACCCCCAACAATACCAGGCTGCTATCCGTAAAGTGGACCCAGCCTCTCTTCCGCGCAGCAAACGCAAGCAGTTGTTTTCTCTGCTGGACCTGCGTATCTTCCAGCCTTTGGGGTTGACCCTTTAAAAGCTCCGAGGGGATTGACTTGCCAAAGGCGTGAACGTTTGTTCCAGACGAACGATTCCTTCACCTGTGCAGAGAACCGCGACAGTCGGTTTATTTCGATTTATTAAAGGTTATACAATGTGACCAAACTGTAAGGTGAGTCCCATAGCCCTTTCATTCAAAAAGTTCTATAATACGAATGATGTAATTTATTTTTGTTCCATCATCCTTCTCACCTCACAGGGTCCCTCCTTGCCGCGAAGGGGGGACCCCCCTTTTTTAATACCCCTTTCAGGCCTCGTCTGGTCAGCAAATTGCCAGGATTCTGAATGCAAGAAAACACCCCCGGTTTTCCGGGGGTGTTTTCTTGTGTCTTACAATTTGCTAAATTACTTGATGTCGGCGAGTTTGATCTTGCCGCTGATGATATCAGCCTGAAGCTGCTCGATCTCGGCAATCAATTCGGCGGGGACCACGGAGGCATTGGTGCCCAGACCCACGCCACCGTTCTCCAACGTGCCAACCACGTTGGCGCCACCAGCGAACTTGCCATCCTGCACGGACTTGATCACCTCGAAGGTGGTCGAGTCCATCAGTTTCATGATGGAGGTCAGGACGATGTCCTTGTAGTCGGGGGCGGTCAGGGTCCAGTCAGAGTCCACACCAACGATCCAGGCATTGCCGCGTTCCTTGATGGCCGCAGCGGTGCCCAAGCCCACGGGGCCAGCGACGGGCAGGATGATGTCGGCGCCTTCATCCATGAGGGAAATGCCGAATTCCTTACCCTTGGTCTGATCGTCGAAGGAGTTGGTGAACATACCCGTCTCGGGAGCGGCCAGGTCATAACCCAGCACTTCCACGTTGGTGCCCTTCACCTGGTTGTAATACAGGACGCCGCGGGTGAAGCCATCCATGAAGATGGTCACGGTCGGGATCGGGATACCACCAAAGGTGCCCACTTTGCCGGTCTTGGTCATGCCAGCAGCCATATAGCCAGCCAGGAAGGCGGCTTCATCGGTCTGGAAGATCTGTCCCACGACGTTCGGGATGGCCGGATCATAAGCATAGTCGATGATGGTGTATTTGAAATCGGGGTTGGCTTCAGCCGAGGCCTTGGTCGCATCACCCAGGAGGAACCCGACGGTGACGATCAGATCGCATTCATCTTCGATGAAGGCATTCAGGTTGGTCTCGAAATCGGTCACGGCCTGAGATTCCAAGAACTTGGTTTCCACACCCAATTTAGTCTTGGCATCCTCAACGCCCTTCCACGCGGTGGCGTTGAAGGATTTGTCATCAATACCACCGGTATCGGTAACCTGGCAAACCTTAATGGCTTTGCCGCCCGTGCCGGCCGTATTGCAGGCGCTCAGGACCATCGAGAGCACCAGAATGACAGCCACGATCAAAGACAGTTTCTTCATTTTTTTCTCCTCTCCAAGAGACAAAACAGTTTGGGTGATTTCCGCAGTAAAGCCAGGCTGTGGAAACCTGGCTTACCGCTAAAATCATACTTACGTCAAGTATATATCCGATCCTTTACCAGTGCAAGACCCGGAAATGTAATGGTCTGACAATTACACCGGCGATTATTTTATGACGGCAGTCTTGGCCTCGCCGCGACGCACACCCAGCATCATCGTCAACGCCAGCGCCATGAAAATGGGTCCAATGAGCATGGTCATGCCATAATCTCTGCCGGTGAATTGAATGAGCAAACCATTGATGTTCGGCCCGGCAATGGCCGCCAGCGTGGAAAACAGGTAGTATAAGCCGGTGTACGTGCCGATGCGTACATCCTCGGTCATATCCACTACCATAGGCAGCGAGTTGACGTTGATCAAAGCCCAGGACACGCCCGCCAGCATCAGGATGGGGCTGATGGTGTATAACGGCCCCAGCGGACCGCCGCTGCCCAACCGCACGATCAGCGATTCGACCGGCAGGATGAACATGAGTAGCATCAAAGAGGCCATCAGGACGATCCCGGTCATGATGGTCCGGCGGCGACCAAAACGCGCGCCGATGTACCCGGCGGGGATGGCAAACAGAACGAAAAGAACTGAAAGCTGTCCCAAAAGCTGGGTGCCTTGTCCACCCGGCAGCCCCAGGTGGTTTTGAGCGTAGAGGGTGAAGAAAGCCTCTATGGCGTTATAGGCGACGAACCAGAAAAAGATAGCCAACAAGATGCGCAGAGCGCTCTTATCCTTGTCTTTGACCACCGAGGTGAAAGCCTCCCACATCTCGCGCCGGTCCGCGCTGGGGGATTTCTTTTCGCCTTCGGCGGCCTGAACGCCCGCAGTGCGGTATTCAGCGGGTTCCCGAATGAAAGCAAACACCAACAAAGCGGCCACCACGACCAGCACCGAACCCAACCAGAACGGGTAGCCGGTGTTGATATCATACAGCCTACCGCCAATGAGCGTGGCGATGATGGAGCCCACCCCACCCATGAAGTTGATGATGCCGTTGGCTTGCGAGCGCTTGTTGGAAGGGGTGATGTCGGGCATCAGCGCCACCACGGGGGTGCGCCAGAAGGCCATGCTGAGCAACAAGGTGCTGGTGCAGGCTACGAATAGGGGCAGCACCGCGGCCAGGGGGATAAGCCCAAAAGCCAGCGCCCCAATCGGCGCGCCAATGAGGATGAACGGCAGGCGCCGCCCGATGGGAGTGCGCAGCCGGTCGGACCACGCCCCAACGGTCGGCTGGATGAAGAAGGCCGCGATGTTATCCAGCGTCATAAAGAAGCCGATGATCGCGGGGGCCAGGTTGAACTTGTTGGCCAGGAAGAGCGGAACAAAGGCGTTGTAAGTTGCCCAGATCACGCTCACGCCAAAGAAACCGAAACCGAGCAGAAAGGTCTTGCCGTAACTAAATTTCATGGTTTTCTCCTGTCAAATCACTCAGAATACGGAATCGTTTCTTCTTTCGTTTGGCTTCATCAAGCGTAAATTCGCCACGCAGCACCGCCAGGAAAAGTTGATCATCCGGGCTGAGATCGGCTTTTTCAAGCAGGTCGGGGCGCTTCTTCCACGTTCGCAGTAGAGACTGCTCCCGCCGCCAGCGTTCGATTTCGGCATGATTGCCGTTGAGCAGCACTTCGGGCACTCCCCAGCCGCGAAATTCGGGCGGGCGGGTGTAGTGGGGATATTCCAGCAGACCGGTGGCGTGAGAATCATCCCGCGCGCCGTCGGGATCGCCCAGCACATCCGGCAGTAGCCGCGCCACCGCGTCGATGACGGCCAGAGCGGGCAGCTCGCCACCGGTGAGGACATAATCCCCCACCGAAATCTGGTCAGTCACCAGATGTTCTCGGATGCGTTCGTCAATGCCTTCATAGCGGCCGCACAGCAGGGCCAGTCGCGGTTGAGTGGCCAGCTCTTCGGCCACCTGCTGGGTGAAGACCCGGCCTTGCGGGGTCATTAAAATCACCGGGCAGGCAGGCGGCGCGCCTAAAACTCCTTCTACTGCCGCGAAAACCGGGTCGGGTTTCATCACCATGCCGCCCCCACCGCCGTAGGGCGGCTCATCGGTGACGTGGTGCTTGTCGTGGGTCCAGGCGCGAATATCATGTACCTCCACCTGGAGCAGCTCACGCGCGCGGGCCCGCTGCAGGATGCTGCCCTCCAGATAGGGCAGAACCAAATTGGGGAAGAGGGTGAAAACGTCAAAGCGCATGAGAGTGTTCTTGGGGAAAAGCTTGATTTGATGTAACTACTCAAGCCCTGGCAGAAAAGTCCCGAATTCCCCACAGGGCTGAACGGTTACGATTTGATTGTACCTGAGAATGAAAAAGCGCGCTTGTGTTTTCGCTGAGCTTAATCGTTTGTTTACAGGTTGCTCTCAGGCAGACGTGTAAGAGACCCTCAATAGAGGTGATCGCGGGAGGTCTATTAACACTTAAGGTTAAAAGTGTAAATAAGAGGATCTCTTATTTACACTTTGTCCGGAAAGTGTTAATATGGAAGTGCCTTATTTACACTTCTGGTTAAGGGACGAATATGGACCCAAGGGAATTTGTCAGCCAAAATGCAGGCCGGGCCATTCAAACGCAAAGCGGGTACTGGGCGTTTGTGCCTAATCCGCTGCCTCCCGAAATCACCTGGACAGAAACGCTCGTTTCGGTGTTGGCCGAGGCGGAAAGAGACCTGGGCAAGCTGGCTGCGCGAGCGGCCAATTTCTCCTTTCCACATCTGATTATCCAACCATTCATTCGCAACGAAGCGGTCATTTCGTCGCGCATCGAAGGCACACGGGCATCACTCACCGATCTTTTCACGTTTGAGGTCGCCCAGCTTTCTTTTTTTGAGCACGGTGATGATGTGCATGAAGTCTTCAATTACGTCCGGGCAACCGATTTTGGCATGGAACGGCTCAAAACGCTGCCTTTCAGCCTGCGCTTAATCCGCGAAATTCACGAGAAGTTGATGGAGAATGTACGCGGGGGCGCATTAACCCCTGGAGAATTTCGCCGTAGCCAGAACTGGATTGGCCCTGCCGGGAGTACGCCTGCAAATGCACCTTTTGTGCCTCCACCGGTCGATGAGATGCATCAGGCATTGGGCGACCTGGAAAAATTTCTCCATACCGGCACGCAAATCCCGGCATTGGCCCGTGCCGGAATGATTCACTACCAATTTGAAGCCATTCACCCATTTTTGGATGGCAATGGGCGCGTCGGACGCTTGTTGATAGCTCTTCTGCTCTGTGATTGGAATCTGTTGCCCCAGCCGTTACTCAACCTGAGCACTTATATAGAACGCCATCGTCAGGAGTATTACGATCATCTGTTGGCTGTCTCAAGGCAAGGCGCCTGGGAAGCCTGGCTGCGCTTCTTCTTACGCGGCGTGGCAGAGCAAGCCCGAGACAGCCTTTACCGGATGGAACACTTGCAAGCAATTCGCGAACAGTACCAATACTTGGTAGAAAGCAGTCGAAACCGAGAACGGATGGCCAACGTAGTGGACTTCCTCTTTTCCCGCCCTATTTTTTCCGTCCGGCAAGTGGCTCATGGATTGGATATGCCGGTCAAGACCGTCCAGGATTACATCACGGTTTTGCGGAACGCCGGAATTGTGCGTGAAATTACCGGATACGCGCGCAACCGCATTTTCCAGGCCGACGAAATTTTGAAAGCCGTGCAAGGGCTGTGATATGATTAATCCGGAGGTTCCCCATGCTGCCTAGAGATACATTCGAGAACATTGTCCGCCATACCCCCCTGGTATCCATCGACCTGTTGGTGACCAACCCGCGCGGCGAAATCCTGGTGGGGTTGCGGCGCAACCGCCCCGCCCAGGATACCTGGTTTGTACCGGGCGGGCGCATCTTGAAAAACGAGACCATCGAGCAGGCCTTCCGGCGCATCTCCAAAGCTGAGATGAACCTGGAGATGGATTTCACGGCCGCTCAATTTCGCGGGGTATTCCAGCACCGCTACGACGAGAATGTTTTTGGCCAGGGTAGCTTTGGCACGCACTACATTGTCCTGACCTTCCAGGTCCGCCTGGACACGGACATGGTCTTCTCGCCGGTCGATTTGCAACATCGAGAATTCCGCTGGATGGCTGTTTCTGACTTACTTGCTGACCCGACCGTCCACCCTTACGTGCGTTTTTACTTCCTTCCCGAAAATATCGACCGGCAGGGCGAAGTTTTCGCCTCTTGCTAGCTACCCAGTAATTTTCCGGATCACACTCTCCATCAAATCTCGGCTGCCTTCATATTCTGCCAGCATCTTGATCTGCGCGCGCGCCCGGACCAGGTTATGCTCCGGATATGCCACCCGGTAATAGGTGTCGCCGTTAAGATAATCGGTCAAAAATCGCAGCGCCTGCTCAAAGGTAATGAGCCACACGCCAAAGACCAGCAAGTTTCGCTCGACAGCAGCCAACAGCCCGTGCACTTCGCCCAGATAGCCCAGCGCCATCTGCTCAAAGCGGGCCACGTCCAGGAAAACCTTGTCCAGATCGGGCTCGTCCTCGGCGGCTGCCGAAGCGCCCATGCGCACCATGTCGCCAAAATCGTAGACCAGCGAGCCGGGCATGACCGTGTCCAGGTCGATGACGCACAGCCCGCGTCCGGTGACCGTATCGAGCAATACGTTGTCCAGTTTGGTATCGTTATGCGTTACCCGCCAGGGCAGGTCGCCGCGCGCCAACGCTTCCACCACTTGTCCGGCTTGACCGGCGCGCTCCAGCAATGCCCGAGCCGCGTCCTGGGCCCGGGCCAGACGCCCCACGGAATCTCGCTCCGCTGCCCGGCGGAATGCTTCCAGGCGTTTGGGGGTGTGATGAAAATTGGGGATGGTCTCGTGCAGATTCTCGCCGGGCAAATCCTCTAGTAACGCCTGGAAGCGTCCAAAGGCTGCCGCGCCCTGGCGCGCCTTGTCCAGGTCACCCCCCCGTGGGCAGGTTTCCGCGCCTTCGATAAAATTGTAGACACGCCAAACATCCCCTTGCGGGTCGGTGTGAAACCAACCGCCTGAGCGCGTCGGTATCAAGGTCAACGTTTCGCGGGCAGGGTCTCCACCCAGAGCGCGAATGCGTCTATGCAGGTGGTCTGTGACGCGCAATATGTTTTCCATCACCTGATCGGGTTGGTGGAAAACAAGCCGGTTGATGCGCTGGAGGATATAGCGCCGGCTGGCGCAGTTCACTTGCCAGGTCGCGTTGATATGCCCGTGAGTGACACGCTCAATACGCTCAACGGAACCTTCTATTGCGAAGCGTTCCACCACCGCCGATGCGGCGTTCTCGCCCGGCATTTCACAAATCGACCACGCGGTGCTCGCGGCGGGCGCGTTCGGCGGCAAACACCATGCGGTGGGTCTCCAGCGACTCGTCTGGCCCAGACAGGATCAAGCTTTGATCGTTGGCTGCCACCGCTGCCACAAAGCGGTCCATCAGGCCAAAATCGCCGCCGCCGTGCCCGCCCAACAGCGTGCCGTCGGTCTCGGGCACTTCGATCTCGCGGACCTGGTCGCTGAGGAAGTCGCGCACGCGGATGGTGACCCCATTGCACAACACCTCGCCGCGCGTGCCAAAGATGCGTGTTTGGCGGTGGTCGGCCTCGTTGAAGGCCGTCATGGTGAATGCGGCGGTCTTGGGGCCGTCGAAGAGCATATTGACCACCTGGTGGTCGACCACATCGTTGTCGCATTCATACACGCAGCGCCCATAAGGGCCATCCCGCAATGCGGCGGTGAGCGTCTCGACCGTGGGCGCGGGGGTGACCACATCCACGGGCCAACCTGCGTCTCCTCGCTCCAGTCTACCCAGGTAGATTTTGCGCGCCGAGTAGGGACATTGCGGCTCATAGGCGCAATCCAGGCAGCGCTTGGCTTCTCCAGCCTCGGCGGGCTTTTGGGCGCGGTGGAAGTGCGTCAGCGCCCCAAAAGAGGACAGCGAGCGGCAGGGCGTGCCCATCACGTAGCGCAGCCAATCCAGGTCGTGGCAGGATTTGGCCAACAACATGAACGAGGATTCAGCCTCGTTACGCCAGTTGCCGCGCACAAAAGAATGGGCCTGATGCCAGTAGCCGACCGGCTCCAGATGTTGGATGCTAACAACCTCACCGATGGCGCCAGAATCGAGCAGGGCTTTGAGGGTCTGCGTGTAACGTGTGTAGCGCAGCACGTGACAGACCCCAAATAATATGCCGTTCTCTTTGGCCGCTTGCACAATGCGCACGCACTCGGCTTCGGTAGGGGCCAGGGGCTTTTCCAACAGCATGGCGTATTTCTTCGCCGCAAAGGCCACCGCTGGGTCGGCGTGCAGCGAGTCCTGGGTGGCGATGATGACTGAGTCTGCCATGCGCGGGCGGGCGGCCAGTTGTCGCCAATCGGTCACCACATTCTCGGCAGGAATGGAGAACTCATCTGCCAGTCGTTGGCGGTAAAAATCCCGCGGCTCAGCCACGCCCACAATGCGCAGGCGTTTGGGGTGCTCTTTGGCAAACATGGCGTAGGTAGTGCCGCGGCCACCCGCGCCAATCACAATAGCGGTAACAGGTGTTGACATAGACCCTCGCTCGAAAAGTATTCTTCTGTGGTTGATAAAGCTTAAGAACCATTATAGGCTTTTTGGAAATTGCCGTAGCAAGCGCCGTCTCAACCGCCCAAATTTCCAGTGACCCCAATTATAGTCTTCAAAACTCCATTCCGACCTATAATAGAGATAAGCACGTCGGGGTCTTCTAGCCCCCAATATACGTTACAGATTGCCATGTCATCGGTTGAACTCGCCCAGCGAGAAGCTTATCAGGAGGAACCATGTTTTTTAACATTCCGCCTGCCATGCAGGCCCGCATGCAAGAACTGGAACAGATTGATGAACGCGACCGGGTGGACGGCACACCCCGGATGCGCCGCCTGCGCCAGATTCCGCCCCAAACCGGAAGATTTCTGGCGGTGTTGGCGGCCAACACGCCGCCCGGACATTGGGTCGAAATCGGCGCCAGCGCCGGTTATTCTACCTTGTGGCTGGCTCTTGCTGCATTGAACCGTAAGAACCAGAAGATCACCACATATGAAGTCTTGCCCGAAAAAGCTGCTCTGGCCCGAGAGACATTTAACGTCGCCGGGGTTACTGACCAGATCAAGCTGGTAGAGGATGACGCCCGCAAGCATCTCGCATCCTACAAAAAAATTTCATTTTGCTTCCTGGACGCCGAAAAAGAGACCTACCTAGACTGTTATGAATTGATTGTGCCCCGTCTGGTGAGTGGCGGCATCCTGGTGGCTGATAATGCCCTCAACCACCGCGAAGCGCTGCATGAATTCCTGGAGCACTCGCAGAAAGACCCGCGCGTCGATGCCCTGATCGTTCCCATCGGCAAAGGTGAGCTGATTTGCCGTAAACCTTGAGGATTTCTACATGACCACATCGATCACCATCTCCACCCAGACCCCCGGTGAAACAATCCGGCCTTTTTGGAAGAAATTGACCACCGCTGGACGGGCCGCAGAAGGACTGCGCGAAGACTGGCGCAATCATCTTCGCGAGGTGCAGCGTGAAATTGGATTTGAGTACATCCGCTTCCACGGCATTTTCCACGATGACATGATGATTTATCACGAGGACAAAGAAGGCAATCCGTATTACAACTGGCAATACTACGATTCGCTGGTCGATTTCCTTCTGGAGGTGGGCATCCGACCCATCATGGAGCTCAGCTTCACCCCCAGTTTGCTCAAATCTGGCGAAGCGACCGTCTTCTGGTGGAAAGGCAACATCACCCCGCCGAAAGATCACGCGAAATGGGCGGGCATGGTACAGGCGATGGTGCGCCACTCCATCGACCGCTACGGGCTGGATGAGGTACTGAACTGGTACTTCGAGGTGTGGAATGAAGCGTATCTAAAAAATCTATTCTGGAGTGGGGATCAAGCCGACTATTTCAAGCTCTACCGGGTGACTGCGGAAGCAATCAAAGCCGTGGATGCGCGCCTTCCGGTGGGCGGCCCGGCCTCCTCGGGTTTTGAGGACGGCGAGGGCCCCTGGATCAAGGACTTCCTGGCCTTCTGCGCCAACGAGCGCGTGCCGGTGGATTTTGTCACGATCCACCCATATCCCAATAAGTGGCCCTTCGATGGGGCCCTGGGCAAGAACATCATGGGGTACCGTGGAAAGGACAGCACTTTCGAAGATTTGTCCTGGCTGCGCAAAACAGTGGATGAATCAGCTTTTCCGAACCTGGAATTACACCTGACCGAGTGGAACTCCTCGCCCAGCCCACGCGACCTGGTCCACGATACAGCCTTTATGGCTCCCTTCATTGTATACAATCATGTGCGCTGTCTGGGGCTGGTCGATTCGCTGGGTTTTTGGACCTTCACCGATGTGTTCGAGGAAGGCGGGGCTGGGGATACGCTCTTCCACGGCGGGTTCGGCATGATCAACGTGCTGGGTTTGAAGAAGGCTTCTTACTACGGCTACTGGTTCCTGGCCCAACTGGGCACGGAGTGCCTGGCTCGCGGCGAGGATTACATCGTGACGCGCAAGAACGGGCGCATCCAAATCCTGGTGTGGAATTACGCCTTCTACACCGAAGCGATGCAAAACGGCGACCGCTCCAAACTGAGCCTGCTCAGCCGGGACGGCATTTTCGAGGACCCGGGCGAGCGCAGTTTTGAAATCCACCTACCCGATTTGCCCGGACGCTGTAAGGTGCTGGAGTACAGTTTTGACCGCGAGCATGGCTCGGCCTTCGACGCCTGGCTGCGCAACGGCGCGCTGCCCTACCCGGATGCGCGCGAACTGGACATCTTGCAGCAGCAGGCCGTCCCCAGCAGCAGGATCAGCCTGCACGAGGGTGGCGCTTTCCAGCGCACGGTCAGCCTCGCCCCGCACGGCGTCACTTTGCTGGAACTGGTTCCAACTCCATAAATTGATAACTCAAAAGACTCTAAGGGTTTTGAAAACCCTTAGAGTCTCTAAATGATTAATCCATCTCAATGCCTGTCCTCTCAAAAATCGACAAAATACAACCAGCACATACCCGCCTGCTCCTCTGGGACTTCGACGGCACATTGGGCTACCGCGACGGCGGCATGTGGACGGCTTCCTTGTTCGAGGTGCTCCAGCGCGAGGAGCCCGGCCTGGAAGTGGATATCGAGCAGTTGCGCCCGTACATGCAGCGCGGCTTGCCCTGGAACGAACCCGACCGTCCTCACCTCCACCTTGCCAACGCGGACGCGTGGTGGGCATCCATTGAGCCGCTGTTTGCCGAAGCCTACCGCGGCGTGGGCATCCCGGCTCAGCGCGCCGAAGAACTGGCCGGCCACTTTCGCGGCGTGTACACCAATCTGGAACGCTGGCGGCTGTTCGACGATACCCTACCCACTCTGCGCACGCTGGCAGAACAGGGTTGGCGGCAGGCCATCCTTTCCAATCATGTCCCCGAGTTGCGCGGCATCCTGACGCATCTAGGCCTGGACGGACAGTTTGAGCAAATCTTCAACTCAGCCGAGACAGGCTATGAAAAGCCTCATCGGCGAGCCTTCGAAATCGCCTTGCGGGCCTTTGGATCATTGGAGCAGGTATGGATGATCGGCGACAACTTTCAAGCTGACGTGCTGGGCGCGCAAGCGCTGGGCGTGCCGGGCATCCTGGTGCGCAAAGCGCACCCCCAGGCCGAGCGCTTTGCTGAAGATTTGTCAAAAGTGATGAACCTTCTACCGAAACCCTAAGGGTCTCGGAAGACCCTTAGGGTTTTCTGGAAACACCGGGAAACCCTATGACTCTCGACTCATTTGAAAACTTCGATCATTATTGCCAACACTTTATGGACCCGGCCTTCTGGACTCCGCTTGTGCTGAACGTGTGCGCCCGGCACGGCTTCCAAGCAGAATCTGTTCGTCCTGGGCTGGCGGGCACCTACCCCACCTTTATCGTGGCCGAGCGCTGGGTGGTCAAGTTCTTCGGACGCCTCTTCGATGGCGAGCATGCTCACGCCGTGGAGCAAGCCGCCGGACGCCTGCTGCGCGGCTGGCAATCCCTGCCCGTGGCCCAAATCCAGGCCGAGGGGCAGTTGCGGGATGAGCCCGGCGGCTGGCCCTGGCCTTACCTGGTGTATACCTTTCTGCCCGGCGTCAGCATCGGGGAAGTCTACGAGCAGGTGCTGCCCGAAGAGAAGCTGCGCCTGGCGCGCGACATGGGCCGCGTGGTGCGCGAGCTGCACAACCTGCCCCTGCCCGCCGAAGGCCCCCTGTGCCGCGATTGGGCCCCCTTCCGAGCCTTTTTGAGCGAGCTATATGCCACTTACCCGGCGCGTTTGGCGGAGTGGAAAGCTCTCCCGCCGCATTTGCTCGCGCAGGTAAACGGCTTCCTCCCGACCCTGGACGAGTTAATCGATGAGTCTGCGCTGCCGTGCTTTTTGCACGGCGACCTGACCCGCGACCACCTTTTAGGTCAGGCGCGCGAAGGACGCTGGATCACCAGCGGCTGGATCGACTTTGGAGATGCCCGTGCCGGAGATCCATTCTACGAGTGGGTGGCCCTGCACCTGGATCTGTTTGGCGGAGATTGCGCCCTGCTGCGCGCCTTTTTAGATACCTACGGGCTCTCCGTGGCCCAGCGCAGCGGTTTTGCCCGCCGGGCCATGGCCTACACACTGCTGTTCCCCTTCAACGTCACGGGGATGCACTTGGAAAGGCATCCCGAGTTGGCTGGCTGCGCCACGTTGGATGAATTGACCGAGAAAATTTGGGGTATGTAGAAAAGACGTGACAGGATTTGAAAACCTGTCACGTCTCGTCAATCCATTTGATTAAAGTCCACATTCACGTAGGGTTGCCCGGCTTCCAGGCGGGCTCGCCGTCCAGGCATGAATTTGGCCGGCCAGGAACCCGGCTCCCAATCTTGCTCTTCAGGCAGCAGCAGCGCAAAAATCCACAACTCCTGAATTTTTAACAGCAAGGGCATCTGCTGCAGCCAGAAGGTAGAAAAAGGCCGTTGCGAGCGGTAGCCGCGCAGGAAGGCTCGCAGGAAGCGCTGCGCAAAAGCCTCCTTATCCTCGCCGGGATACAATACCAGCACATCGAACAGAATCATGGCCGCGTCCAGGGCATACCAGCCATAACAACTGTCATCGAAATCGAAAATTGTAATCCGCTCATGATCCACAAAGAAGTTGGCGAAGTGCAGGTCACCATGCACCAGCCCAAAATCTTCGCTGCCGCATGGCAGAGCCAGCATCTCAGCGCTCAGACGCAGGTTGAGCGCTTGCAGGGCCGCAGGCAGGGCACGGTGATAATCTCCTGAGAGAAAAGCCTCGTTTTCACCCTGCCAGGTGGGGCGGCGCGGGTCGCCGGCTGAGGGTCGGTACTGCTCGCTCAAGGCATGAAAGCGCCCCGTCGCCCGGCCAATGGCTTCGAACAGGCCTTCATTCCAGGTTTCAGCGGGCAGGTTTTCGGCCAGAACGCCGGGCGCCTTTTCCAGCAGATGGGCCACGAATCCGCCCTCTCCCGCTTCCAGCGGCTCGACCAGCTTGCTTGACAGAGAACGCAGCGGGCGCGCTACCGGGGCTTCGCGCTGCGAAAGAAAATCCAGCCAGGAGAGCGTAGCCGAGAGCAGCTCCACCTGCTCCCCCGGCAAGATGCGCAGAACGCAATCGCGCCCGGCAGCCCGGCAGCCAAACACGGCGGTGCTCGTCCCGCCCGCCAGCGGATGCACCGAGGCGGGTTCTGCCTCAAAGCGGGCGCATGCTTCCATAATGACGGCGTTATCGATCATGCTTAATTTTCCCCCACAAACTCGGCTTCTACTTCCAGGCGCACCATAGCGACGTGGGTTTTGCCTTGCTCGTCCAGCGGGTTTACAACCAGGTAAGCATCCAGCACTTCAGAGAGGAATGCGTCGCGCTGTGTTTCGGGTACGCGGTTCGTATAGGGGAACCAGGTGGTGCGCAGCCAGCCTTTCAACCCGTCGGGGTCTTCGTGCTGCATGTCCTTGGGAATCAACTCCACCCGCCGGGGGCGGAAGCCCGCTTCCGGCAGCCATTGTTGATACTCTTCCGGGCCGTAATAGTGATGCGGCTTTTGAAAGCCGATGAAGTATTCCTGCCAGCGCGGGTCTTCCATGCGGCTGCGGAAGGCCGCTTCGATGCCCAAGGTGTTACCCCGCCCGCCCATCTGGAACAGGATGCGCGCGCTGGGGTTCAGGCAGCGGCTCAATCCGCGCAGCACCGCCCGGTGATCGGCGATCCAGTGCAGGGTGGCATTGGAGAAGACGGCATCGAAGCGCTCCGGCAGATCCAATACGGTGGCGTCCATCGCACGGAAGGACAGGTTGGGAGTTTCCGTTGTTGGGAAGCGCTCTTGCGCCAGGGTCACCATAGCCGCCGAGGCGTCAATGCCCACGGCGCGGCCCCTGGGCAGGCGCTCGGCCAGCACAGCGGTGATCTTGCCATCGCCGCAGCCGATATCCAGCAGAGTCTCATCGCCGCGCAAGGGCAGCTTTTCTATTAATTCCAGGGCCCATTTCGCCTGCGCCGAGGAATTGCGGGCGTAATCTTGTGCGTTCCAACTTTGGGTAATGGTCGCGGTCATGCCTTACCGCAGCACTTGCGGCAGAACTTTGCGCCAATCATCATCTTGCGTGGCCTGCTCGTAGGCGCGCCCGATGCGCAGCAGGTTGGCTTCGGCGTAATCCGGCCCCAGTAATTGAATGCCAATAGGCAGCCCCGCCGAATCCAAACCGGCGGGCAGGGACACGCCCGGAACCCCGGCGTGGTTGGAAGGCACGGTGAGCTGGTCGGCGTACTGCATCAGCACCGAGTCGCCGTAGACCGCGTCCATTTCGAAGGCTGTGGTCGGCGTGGTGGGCGTGAGTAGAGCGTCCAGGCGATAAGGGCCGTTGGGGTCAAAGGCCACGTCAAAGTCCCGGCGGATCATGCTGCGCACGCGCAGGGCGCGCTGGTAGTACTGCTCACTGTACTGCGCCGCGCTGACGTACATACCCATCAGAATGCGCAGCTTGGGCTGCAAGCCAAAGCCTTCGGCGCGCGACTTTTTATACATAACGCGCAGGTCGTTGACTCGCTGCGGGGTGCGATAGCCGTACTTGACCCCATCGTAGCGGTGCAGGTTGGAGGCGGCCTCGACCCGGCTGATGACAAAGTAGGCCGGGATGCCGTAGCGCGTGTTGGGCATGGGCACGTCTTCGACGATTTCCGCGCCCATCTGGCGCAGCAGGTCGGCGGCCCGGCGCACCGGGGCTTCGATCTCGGCGGGCAGGGGATGCTCCTGGAAGTCGCCATCCGGGGTGGGGGTGACGATGCGGAAGTAATCGGGCGACAGGCCGATGCGCATGCCCTTGACGCCCTTCTCCAGCGCCGCCAGGTAATCTTCGACCGGCACGTTGGCGGTGGTCGAGTCGCGCGGGTCGAGCCCGGCGATGGTTTGCAGCATGAGGGCCGCGCCGCGCACGTCGCGGGCCAGCGGGCCGGGGCAATCCAGCGAGGAGGCAAAGGCGATCAGGCCGTAGCGCGAAACGCGCCCGTAGGTGGGTTTGACACCCACCACCCCGCAGAAGGATGCCGGTTGGCGGATGGAGCCGGCGGTGTCGGTGCCCAGGCTGAGCACGCCTTCTCCGGCGGCCACCGAGGCGGCGCTGCCGCCCGAAGACCCGCCCGGCACGCGCGCGGTGTTCCACGGGTTGCGCGGGCTGGGCTGGAAGGCCGAGGATTCGTTGGACGAGCCGTAGGTGAATTCATCCAGGTTGACCTTGCCGACCATCACCGCGCCGGCGCTTTCCATACGCGCCACCGGAGTGGCCGTGTAGGGCGCGGTAAAGTTAGCCAAAATGCGCGAGGCCGCCGTGGAGGGGGTGCCTTTAACGCAGAAAATATCCTTGACGGTGAAGGGCACGCCCGCCAGTGGGCCGGGGTCCTCGCCCGCCGCCAACATGCTATCCACGGCGCGGGCCTGTTCCAGGGCGCGCTCGTCGGTGAGGGTGATGAAAGCGTGTACTTTGCCTTTGTCTTCCTCGGTCAAAGGGCCTGAATCCAGCGCGCCAGAACGGCCGTCTACCTGTCCAATGCGTTCCAGGGTTGCTTCGAGCACTTCCACCGCCGAAACTTTGCGGGCGCGCAGCAATTGCACGAGTTCAAGAGCAGAGAGATCGCAGAGTTCCATGGTTATTCCAGTTTGGTAGTAGGAATGTCGGGCACAATAATGTAGCCCTCGTCGAACTGCGGCGACTGCCGGAAAATTTCTTCGGGCTTTTCGGTTGGTTTCCATTCATCCTTGCGCGGAAGCTGGCTGATGGCGGTGGTGTAAGGCACGCCATGAGATTCGACTGGCAGGCTTTGGTCCAACGGAATGGCTTCCAGCTCGTGGATGGCTTTAAGCTGGTTGTTGAGCTGACGGCGCAGGTATTCGGCCTCTTCGGGGCTCAGTTCCAGCGCAGCCAGGTCGACCAGGTGGGCAAAAACTTCGGGGGTTATGGCATCGCTCATAGAAATATATCCCTTCGGGAAGTGTGCTGTCAGTATATCTGAGAACAGCAACCTGTCAAGCCAATCCCATTGTTCAGTAGGTGGGTAGCACTCCCATATCGAGATGATGGAGGGATCGTGTCCTTGAGCATCTGGGGAGCGGGCCTCTTGCCCTATTCCGCTGGAGGCCAGGGGATTTCGACGAAGCCAGTATAACCGTGCTTTTCACCAATGGCAAAACGCCCATGAGAAGGCTCGGCGCAGCCCGGCTCATCGGTCACTGTCAACGAATACACCCACGAGCCCAATGGCGAGAAGACCAGTTCTCCACCCTGGCACAGCCAGGCTTCTACCAAATAGGGAACCTGTTCCGAGTCATCACCTTCACTGATCCAGAAGTAATCCCAAGTGATGGTCACCTCGTTGCCGTTCCGCTCCGCTTTAACGCCAGTGGGTAATCCATAGGTTGGTGTGCGCGGCAGCTTGATGTCCAGCGCGCTGACCGGCTCCAGCAAAGAGATGTCGCCGTTCAATTCGATGTAATCGGCATTCAACCAGCATGGGTTGTTCCCCCCAATGGCTTGAACCTCCACGTACTTGTCGCCTTCGATGCGGCGCAGCACTTCCAGGTTGCTATCACGGTATACACCGTATTTGTAGAGGTAAGGTTTGCCTGGACCATAATGGCAAACGGCCTGATCAATGATCACCTTGCCGCGCAGCTTCACATAGGTTGGAATGGGAGTGGGGGTGTTGGTCGGGGTGGCTGTTGAGGTGGGAGTGAGGGTTGGCGTAGCTGTAGGCGTAGGAGTGGGGGTTTCGGTAGGCGTCGCAGTGGGCGTGGCGGTGGCGGTGCTGGTGGCGGTAGGTAAAGTTGTCGCGGTGGGCTGAGGCTCCGCGGGTGGGGCGCAAGCCGTGAGGATCAAGGCAATTCCGACAAGGAGCGAAAACAATTTGATTTGCATGGCACTATTTTATCCTGAGTCGGGCTCAACCGGCTCAAAAGAGTAGGGGCTCATTGGGAATTAGCGTGGTGAAATCCGCATTTATGCGGGACCTACCACGGCAACTCCTAGAGAGCCAGAGGAGGCTTAACCATTGACATTCAACGGATCCAACACTGCCCACCATAGTTCTATCGACAAGTGGCTGATATAAATTCAATGAGTGTTTGTGAAGCGAAGCCGCACAAACACTCATTGAATTTATCCCACGTATTGAGCGACAAGGCCTTGTAGACCTCGCGTTGATTTGTGGAAAATCAGGAACCTTGCTGGAAGCCGAAGGAATTACTCCGCGCGCTTACCAAGCTTGGAATCGATCATAAACAGACCGTTCGTTGATTCGCCAATCATCTTGAGCTTTTCGACGATTTCGGTTGCATTCTTTTCTTCTTCAACCTGCTCGTCTACGAACCAGTTCAAGAAGACCTGGCTGGCGTAATCATTTTCCTTCTGGGCCACGGCGTACATATGGTGAATGCGCGCAGTCACGCCTTGCTCGTGCTTGAGCACCTGTTCGAAAACCGCCAGGGGCGTACCATAATCCGCCGGGGGCTGGTCGATGCCCTGGAGAACCACCTTGCCGCCGCGATCTTGAATGTGCTCGAAGAACTTCAGCGCGTGCTCTTGCTCTTCGCCCGCTTGCATCTTCATCCAGGTGGCAAAACCGCTCAAATTTGCGGATTCAAAATGCGCTGCCATTGCCAGGTACAGGTAAGCCGAATCCAACTCCAGCTTGATTTGCAGATTCATCTCATCCAACATATTTTTGCTTAGCATAACAACTCCTTGTTCGTCAGAATTACCGGATGTTACCGGCGGAACTCGCAATCAACACCTTAATTATATTTTCTTTCGCGGAATTATCAAGTTTCCCTGACCAGATCTAATGAAACGCTTATACTGGCAGAGACTGTGGATCTTTAAAGAATATCTTCCGGGCGCGGTAAATGCGCGATGCCCAAAGCTGAAAGCGCTCCGCCAAAGAACATCCGCCCAAACATCTTGTGCATTTCTTCGGGGGTATACGGCTGTCCCGCGTCCAACCACCATGCCAGAAAAGACAACAACGCCCCAGCCAGGTAGTTGCTGAAAACTTCTAGCGGAACGGGCGGCGTGTAGTCGGGACCCAGGCGCGCCAGGCGCGATTGCAACAGCGACATGGACGTTTCACGGATAATTTCCTGAATGCGAGCCGTGGCTCGTGAAGCCACCTCGCCGCGCAGGATGGTCCGGAACAAGTCTGATTGATCGGCCGCATACTGGAACACCTGCCGGATCACTGCGTTCGGGCGTCTGGGCGCGTCTCGATCAAACACATCATCCTGATCAACCTGGTCAAGCTGGGCAATTAGGTCAGAGGCTACAATCTCAATGCTTTCGAGGAGCAGCTCCTCTTTATCGTGATAGTGAAGGTAAAAGGTGGCGCGGCCTAATTCAGCCCGGTTTGTAATATCCTCGATGGTGATGGCATCATAGCCTTTTTCGCGGACAAGCTCAAAGAGCGCCTCGCGGAGGCTGCGGCGGGTTTTTTGGACACGACGATCATACTTGTTCAATCATTTGCTCCCGACCAGAAGAATGTCTCCACGCTTTGCATTTTTCTTAACCAATTCTAATTGACATCTTGATCCGACCGCTTTATAATGGACAAACTGTCTATTATTGGATGCTGTGTTTATTTTACCATACTTTGGAGGTCGGGTGACAGAAACCCGCGACTATTCTCACGAACCATCCCCGCCCGCGCAACCCTTGATCCGGTTGCGCAATGTGGTGAAGGATTACCCTTCCAGCGCGGGCCCCGTGCGCGCCCTCGATTCCATTAATCTGGATATCTACCCCGGCGAGCTCATCGGCGTGATTGGTCGTTCGGGCGCTGGAAAAACCACACTGGTCAACATGGTGACCGGAACCGATGAAATCACCTCTGGAGAAGTCATTGTGGACGGATTGCCCATCCATAACCTGGGCGAATCGCGGCTGGCGCTGTGGCGTGGGCGCAATATGGGGGTTATTTACCAGTCCTTCCAGCTTCTGCCAGGACTCAGCCTGGTAGACAATGTCATGCTGCCAATGGATTTCTGCGGCACCTATCAACGCCGTCGCAGCCGCGAGCGCGCCCTGGAGCTTCTCCGGGACATGGAATTAGAAGAACATGCGCTCAAGCGCCCCTTCGATATTTCCGGGGGACAACAGCAGCGCGTTGCCATTGCCCGCGCCCTGGCAAATGATCCCAAAATTCTGGTTGCCGACGAGCCCACCGGGCGGTTAGATTCGGTCACCGCCGAAACGATCTTCCAGGTCTTCGAACGCCTGGTGCGCAAAGGAAAAACGATCCTTATGGTCACGCATGATCAATCTCTGGCCCAGCGCATGGATCGGGTGATCACGATGGTGGACGGAAAAATCACCCCCGAAGGAACATCGTGATGAACGGCTCAGAACCTCTCCTGGAGCTGGACTCCATTGTTAAAACTTTCAAAACCAATGCGGGCGAAGTTGCGGTGCTCAAGAACATCAGTGTGAACGTGGGACAGGGCGAATTTGTCAGCGTCATCGGCAAGTCGGGCAGCGGAAAATCGACCTTGCTCAATATGATGACCGGCATCGACCATCCCACGACCGGTACTGTGAAAATCGGCGGGCAGTATCTGCACAAACTCAATGAGGGCCAACTCTCGGTTTGGCGCGGCAAGATGATGGGGGTTGTCTTCCAATTCTTTCAGCTTTTACCCATGCTCAGTCTGACCGAGAACCTGCTCTTGCCCATGGACTTTGCGCGAGTCTACCCACCCTCTGAACGGGACTCCCGTGCCCGTGACTTGCTGGAGATGGTTGGGTTGGGTGCGGTAGCGGACCATTTTCCAGCCAGCATTTCGGGCGGACAGCAGCAAAGCGCAGCCATTGCTCGCGCTCTGGCTAACAACCCGCCCATCATCGTGGCTGACGAACCCACCGGCAACCTGGATTCTCGTGCCGCCGAAGGCGTGTTCGCCTTGTTTGAAAGGTTGGCGGAGCAAGGCAAGACTGTGCTCATGGTGACCCATGATGCCAGCCTGGCCCGACGCGCCCAACGCGTGCTGGTATTGGTGGATGGCGAGTTGGTCAACGAAGCGGTTTCCAGGGCCTTGCCCCATCTGCCACACCGCGAGATGCTGGCCATCACCAAAGCAGCCCAGCGGGTGGAAATGCGGGGCGGTCAGGAACTGCCCCCCGGAAGTTGGGCGCTCATCCAACATGGTTGTGTCGAAGTGTATCTACCGGGCCCGCGCGGTGGACAAGCCGTGGCCGAAAAGGTAGAAAGCGGCGGCATACTCTGGCTGGGCGACTTGCCCGAAGGCGCTCAGGTACAGGCATGCAGTGCTGTGGTCGATGCGCTGGTTGTCGAAGAAGCCGGCAAGCTGCTCTCTCAAACCCCCATGCTGCGCGCTGGGCTCTCTCGCGAGCGAGCAGAACGCCAGGCGCGTTACGCAGAGGCCTCCAAGCCGCCTCGAAAGGGCTGGTTATAAT
This sequence comes from uncultured Anaerolinea sp., assembly GCA_964403875.1. GTDB lineage: Bacteria > Chloroflexota > Anaerolineae > Anaerolineales > Anaerolineaceae > Anaerolinea. Next base: position 39,401 of record CAYOHX010000028.1, read on the forward strand.
GCGTCCCCGCTGGCAAAAGGTTTTCTCAGATTTGTGGAGTCACCGCATCCGCCTGTTATTGGTGGTTGCTTCCATCGCCGTGGGTTTGTTCGCCATTGGCATGATCACCAATCTACACGGCATCCTGTTTACCGACATGCGCGTAGGTTATCGCCAAATTAACCCGGCCAATCTGCTCATCACCCTCGGCTCTTTTGACGACGAATTGGTCGACCAGGTGGCGGGCCTGGATGGGGTCGATGAAGCGGAAGGTATCCGTGAATTCAACGCGCGTTACCGCACCACTCATGGAGACTGGAAGAGTATCAGCTTGAAGGCCATTCCAGACTTCGAAGAAGCCAACATCAACCGGGTAACGGTCTTGGAGGGGGCATTCGCAGCAGATGCCCGGCAGATTGTGCTGGACCACACCAAATTGAATGAGATGGGCGTCGGGTTGGGTGACACGATCGAACTCGAGCTGGACTCTGGCAAAATCCGATCCTTAACCGTCGTTGGCATAGTCCACGACCAGACCATTGGTGTCACTTCCATTGGTGGGGGGTTCTTCACCGCCCCCGCGCAGGGCTACGTGTCTACCGACACGCTCGAATGGCTGGAACAGCCCAATGCCTATAATATGATGTTCGTGACCGCGGAGGATGGTGGCATGGACGAGTCCTCGTTGCGCGCTTTGTCCGAATCGGCGCGCGAGGAAATTGAGGACAGCGGTTATTACATCTTCTCGATTTTAACCCGCACTTCGGAAGACCACCCCAACAGCACGTACGCCAATGCCATGACGGGGACATTGTTCATGCTGGGCTTCTTTGTGGTTTTCCTGAGCAGCTTTTTGATCACCAACACACTTTCGGCTCTGCTCAACCAACAAGTGCAGCAGATTGGAACCATGAAGACCATCGGCGCCACCAGCAGCCAGATCATTCAAATCTACATCACGCTCATTGTGCTGTATGGGGCAATCGCCTTTGTGGTGGCTGTGCCATTGTCAGCAGAGGCTTCCTTTGCAATGGCGCGCTTTATCTCGGAGGCCATTAACACCGAGGTGCTCACCCTGCGCATCGTCCCACTAGCAGTAATTTTACAGGCCCTCCTGGCAGTGCTGGTGCCCATTTTAGCTGGCCTGGCGCCCATCATCCGGGGGGCCAGCATTACCATCCAACAGGCCATTAGCGGCTTGACTCAGGCTGAGGCTCCCCGGCAGGGGCGTTTCATGCGTTGGTTGGAGAAAGCGCGCGGTATCTCGCGCCCCATGCTCATCTCGCTACGCAACACCTTCCGACGACGCGGGCGGCTGGCCCTCACCCTCCTGACCCTCACCCTGGGTGGAGCGTTGTTCATCGCCACCTTCAACGTAGAAGCTTACATCATTGCTTACATCCAAAGGATTAGCAACTACTTCCTGGCGGATATCAACCTGACCCTGGACACTCCCGAGCGCATCTCACGGGTGCAATCAGCGGTGGCTGACTTCCCTGAACCGCTAATCGTTGAAGGTTGGTCAGCAGCCTCTGCTGAGTTGGTCTTCGAGGATGGCTCTACGGGCGAAGCCGTTCACATTCTGGCCCCGCCTGGCAACAGTGAATTAGTAGATCCGGTCATTCTCGCTGGCCGCTGGATCGAAGCGGATGATTCCAATGCCATCGCGCTCAATGAGCGCTTCACTTCCACCTTTCCCAATCTCAAGGTGGGTGACACCTTGCTCCTCAAGCTGTATGGCGAAGAATACGAGTGGGAAGTGGTCGGTTTCTTCCAACTGGCTGGAAAGAGCGGTGGCTACCTGGCTTATACCAATTACGACTATCTATCTGACCTGATCAGTCAGCGCAACAAAGCCGCCGCTTTCCGCGTATTAGCCCAGCGTGGACACGATCTGACCCTGGATGAACAAAAGCAGTTGTCCATCGACTTAGAGAACCACCTGCGCAGCCGCGGTTTCAAAGTGTCTGAAAGCACCCCCGGCCTGGAACTGGTGGAAACCACCACCAACGGCCTGACCATCTTGACAACATTTTTGTTGATCATGGCGCTGTTGACGGCGCTGGTAGGCAGCATTGGCCTCATGGGAACCATGAGTTTGAATGTAATGGAGCGCACGCGTGAAATTGGCGTGCTGCGAGCCATCGGCGCTTCTGATGGAGCGGTGATCTCCTTGGTGTTGGTAGAAGGTATGATCATCGGTGGCATTAGCTGGCTGTTGGGTTCACTGGCGGGCTTGCCCATCAGCCAATTGATGTCCAACACCATCAGCATGGCCTTGTTCGATGCGCCCGCCACCCCAACGTATACCCCGACCGGATTCTTGATCTGGTTAGGTGTGGTGCTGTTACTGTCCGTTTCGGCCAGTGTTTTGCCTGCTTTCAATGCCGCGCGGTTGACCATCCGCGAAGTGCTGGCATACGAGTAATCTTTGAGGAGTAGATCATGAAAACCTTTGCGAAAATTTTTCTGGGCGTTCTGGCGGCTGTCACACTGGGAGCCTGTGGGCTGCTGGGCGGCGAGCAAGCCACCCCCACCGCTGCTCCCGCGGCGAATTCCTTGGCCGCATCATCCAAGCCAATTGTCATCGAAGGGCGGGTCATGCCGCGTGATTACGCCAACCTATCTTTTGTCGCTCCTGGCACAGTGGGAGCGGTGTTGGTGAGTGAAGGCCAGGTGGTGGATCAGGGCACGGCACTGATTGAGTTAGAGAATCGTGCGCAAGCAGAAGCCAGTCTGAAGGCAGCCGAATTGGAGCAGTTGAATGCCCAACAAGCTCTGGACCGGCTTGCCCGCGGCGCCGATGTGGCTCGGGCTCAGGCCGAGAAAGCCCTCCTGGATGCGCAAATCGCTGCCGTAGAAGCGCGCCAAAAATTGGATGATCTGGATACCGACGCCTTCCAACAGCGTATTGATGATGCCAAAGTGCGCATGGATGACGCCAAGGAAGACCTGGACGACGCTCAGGAAGACGCCGACAAATACAAAGATCTGGACAAGGATAATTCTACTCGCAAGAATGCAGAGGACGCTCTGGAAACCGCCCAGCTTCGTTTTGATGAAACGGTGCGGGAATACGACCGGCTGGTGAACGAACGGGAACAGGCCCGCACAGCCGTGACGATGGCGGAAGCCGCCCAGGCCGAAGCCCAGCGCGACCTGGACCGCCGAGCCGAGGGACCGGACACCGAGGCATTAGCATTGGCGGAGGCCCGCTTGAACCAGGCCAAAGCCCAGGTGCCCGCCGCCCAGCAGGCCCTGGACAACACCATCCTCAAGGCGCCTTACGCCGGTACGGTCCTGCAAATCAATATCTCAGCCGGCGAAACCGCTCTGGCCGGGCAGACAATGGTAGTGTTCGCCGACCTGTCCACCCTGTACATCGAGACGGTGGATTTGACCGAGATCGATGTGATCGATTTGGCTGTGGGTGAAGAAGTGGAAGTGGTCGCCGATGCATTGCCTGACCTGACCATGACTGCCGTGGTCGAATCGATTGGAGAAGCTTACCGCGAGAAGGGTGGAGACATTGTCTACCCGGCCAAGCTCAAGCTCAATGATCCTGATGCGCGCCTGCGTTGGGGCATGACCGTTTCGGTGACCTTCCAGAAAGATTAACACCCTTCGGGGAGAATTGCCTTTCGAACGGCACGAGAACTGGAGCGCGCCCCAATTCTCGTGCCGTTTTTAATTCGTAACTACCCAGAGGTGAAAAAGACCCACGCATATCTCATGTTTGGGAACTTTTCTCTACATCGGTGAGCAGATGCCTTGATCCTATGTAGTGGCGGGCCAGGTTTGCGTATCTACCCGGTAGACCCGCCGGGGGTGACGACCGGGCAGTTGGGCATTGTAGGGGGCAGCTCATGAACTGTCCCCTACAAAGATCCGCCCAAATCATACCCGCATTGCTCCCGCACGAAATTAATCCATTCATTTTGGGGTTGGACGATTTCGGGCAACGCCGAAAGCGGCTTCCAGAACAGCGTAAAGACGTGCTGATCGCTGGCCTGTTCCCACTGCTCCGGCGCTACACCGGTTAGCGCCAGGTGAAAAAAGGTTCGTCGGACGCGTTCCGCCAGGCAAGCTTGTGGCGTCCACCCAGTGATCTGGTATGTGATGTACTGCGGGTCGGGGTAGCGGTCTTCTTCGATGTACGAGACCTGAGCATAATCGCCTGCCAGCCGGCTCAAATTCACTGTCAAACCGCGGCGCAGAAAAGCCCAGTCAAAGCTGCCGGGGTCGGGGCGGGCATAGATCTTCGTACCTTGCAAAATGATGCGCTGGTCGGGGGGCAATACGGTCTCCTGCACGCCAATCCAGGCCACCACGCGAATATCCGTCAGGCCAGTTTCCTCAGCCGCCTCGCGCAATGCAGCTTGTTCGGCGGTTTCATTTTCTTCCACGGTTCCTGCCGGAAATTGGTTTCCGGCAAAGGGATGCCGGAAAAGCATTATTTCGGTCCCCTTTGCGCCGGGGCGGGTGATGAAGGCGGTGACTTTATCTAAAACAGCCATGTTTTTTCTCTCAAGCAGGCAACCCGCGCGGGTCCTGGTCAAAAGGCACCACATCACTGGTTTGGATATACCAATTCAGCAGGCGCTGCTCCAACACGGCTTTGTCGGCAGCACAAGCCGGATCGTGATAACGATTGGCCAACTCCCGGGGGTCGCTGCGCAGATCGTAGAACTCGCTCACTCCTGTGGGGCGATGAACCAGCTTGTGCGTCAGCGTGCGAATCATCACAGCGCGGCCCACCGAATCGGGGTATTCCTGTTGCACTCTGGCTTTGGGAAAGTAAATTTGTTTGGGGTCGAGAGAAAAGGGCGCATCCCGCACCGGGTCGCCCTCAAAGGCGTGCGGTTCGTGGCGCGCATAGCCGCCTTCGGTAAATACCGCGCGGAGCGCATCGCCCTCTCCGCCTTGCAACTGCGGCAGCAGACTGTGCGCAAAATGGGTGTGCCCAGCCGGGAGTCCGGCTAACTCCAGCGCTGTTGCCATCACATCAAAAAGCTCCACCGGGCCAGTGGCTTTATGCCCGGCAACCCCACCGGGGATTCGCGCCACCAGCGGCACGCGCGTCAGCACATCTTCCATGCCGCTAGGCCACTTTTCCACCAACCCATAATCTCCCGCGTAATCGCCGTGATCGGAGAAAAAGAACACTGCCGTGTCTGCTTCCAGACCCGATTCCGCCAACGTATTCAGCAGAAGCCCCAGACAGTAATCGAGAAATTCGGTCATATCCAGGTATAGCGCATTCACCAGACGGAAAACAGATTCGTCCAAGTTATCAAGACGGCGGCTGACGCGGATCAGGTCGAAGTGGGCAGGACGATTGGGCAATCCTGTCGGGCGCAGCGCGGGCAACGCGGCGGGGTCCGTGCGCCCATGCCAGCCCAACGGAGCTCCATAGGGCGGGTGTGGAAAGGTCAAGGGCAGATACAGCATGAAAGGCTGCTTGGGTTTTGATTGCAAAAAACGCACAGCAGCCATGACATTGGCATAGTCGCTGTGTTCTTCCAGCGGGCGTTCAAAAGGTCCCGCCAGGAAAGTGTAATAACGTGGATCCTCGAACGGCAGGGTAGGAAAATTAAAAGCTCCCTGTCCACAATTTTTTGCTTCGCTGACGCTTTCGGCAAAAAGTGGCGGAGAAAACAAGTCATTCTTCCCGTACCAGCGCACGTTGTAACCGTTTTGTTTCAGGCTGCGCAACAAATTGGGTTCGTCGGGGCGCAGCAGATGCCATAAGGTGCGGTGTCCGCGCACATGCGGGTACCAGCCGGTCAGCAGACTGCAACGCGAAGGGGCGCAGACTGTATTCTGCACATGGCACTGCTCAAAGCGCGTGCCTTGGGTTGCCAGCGCGTCCAGGTTGGGGGTGCGCGCCAGGGGGTGACCATAACAGCCTGTGCTTTCGGCGCGCAGTTCGTCGGGAACAAAGAAGATGAAGTTCATGAAAGTGTTCTCGAAGGTTGTTGTTCATTCGACCAGAATCAGCAAGTTGGCGATCCAAGGGAAGGTGATCCATCCGAAGAAGAAGAGCACCAACACCAGAATGGACCAGGGCTGCATCAGAAACGCTCCTGTTTGAGCGCAGGCAGCCGTGATGCCCAGCCAGGTAACCAGCACAGCAAGCACGGCGCGGCGGGCCTTGGCTTGCGGGCTGAGCTTGAAGATAGCCGCCACGGGTTGCATCATCATCACAGAAAGCACCGCCCCAGCGGCAAAGCCCCATTCCCATTGGATAATCGCCCCGATAACATTTGCCAGAAAAAGCGCACTACACACGCCAAAAGCCGCCCCGGCGGCTTTCTCATCCTTTGATAGCAATAACCGGCCCGACCGGCTCAGGCTTAGCAGCAGGTAAAAGAATGCGTCGGCGGTCCAGGTGAAGAAAGCGAAGATCGAATACATGATTGAAAACGGCCAGTAGATTAGATAAAGTGGAAAGAAAGCCTGGGCCATCACATGTAAAACATAGTGCAGTCCGGAGAGGGCCAGCGCAAAGTTTACCGCCCCCTCCCGGCTCAGGCGGCTGGTAAAGAGTGAATAACGCAGCAGCAGGTTATATAGCGGGTTGCGCGCCTTCATGGCAGACAGAAAACCCTTGCGGGCTGCCTCGGACTGGGGATCCAAGCGCAGCGCCTCGCGGAAATGCATCAAAGCCGCAGAGCGGTCGTTTTTATGCAAAGCCAGCCACCCGCGATGGGCATGGGCCGTATCGCTGTTGGGGTCCAGCGCCAATGCTGTCATCAACGCTCCCTCGGCTTCATCCATGCGTTCCAACATGATGAGCGCGTAGGAGCGTTTATTCAGCAGTCCAACATGCTGTGGGTCCAGACGCAGCCCGGCCTCCGCCGAGCGCAATGCGTTCTCCCATTCACTGCGATTGATATAGACCGAGCTGTGAATGAGATAACCCCAAGCATCCTCCGGGTCCAGGCGCATACCGGTTTTTGCGGCTTCCAGAGCTTCGTTCTCTCGGTCGTTCATCAGGCTGGCCCAGGCCAGCACATAAAAAACAAAAGCCTGGTCGGGAGCCGCGGCAGCGGCTTTGCGGGCTTCACTCAGGGCTTCGCGCAACTGATCGGTTTGCGGGTTGGCTGGGCGGTGTTGGGCCAGCAGGCTCAAGGCCAGGTAGGCGTGGGCTGCGGCATGTTGGGGTGTTCGGGCCAACGTTTTGCGGAATTGTTCCTCAGCCTGTGGGTACTGACGCAATTCATACAGACCTATGCCGCGCTCAAACAGGGTCTGAATCGGATCGCTTTTATTCATGCCTGTGGCAAATCGTTCTTGCGAATCTTCAAATATGTGAGAATATCATCATACAGCCCGCCCTCGTTGGAATATACAGCGTAATTACGGGCCGAGTCGAACCATTCTCGGGTGGTGGTGCGGGTTTCTTTCAACACAGAGAGCAGGTCAAGGGTAGTGAGTGGGGCAAGCTTGTTCATGCGCATCGCTTCGTGTAGCTTGCGTTCGACGGCCCGATCCACCAGCCCGCGCAAGTCCGCGCCCGAAAATTCACGAGTTTCACGCGCCAGGCGACCATAGTCGATTCGCTCGGTGGGTTTTCCTGCCAGGTGGATGCGCAAAATCGCCTCGCGGGCGGGCGCATCAGGCGGCGGCACAAACAATACGCGATCAAAACGGCCAGGGCGGCGTAAGGCCAGGTCCACGTACCAGGGCGTGTTCGTTGCCGCCAGGATTAGCAAACCCTCATTCGAAGTATCCACCCCATCCATCTCTGACAGGAATTGATTGATCACCTGCCGCAGGGCATTATGGCGCATATCGGCGCGGTTGGCCCCCAGGGCATCCACCTCATCGAAGAACAACACACATGGCGTCTGGCGGCGCGCTGCTTCGAAGACACGGTGCAGGTTCTGCTCGCTTTGCCCGATGTACATGTCCAGCACTTCGTGAAGGCCGATGGAGATGAAATTTGCCTGTACCTCTCCGGCGGTAGCGCGAGCCAGGTAAGTCTTTCCGCAGCCGGGTGGCCCATACATCAATATCCCACCACCAATAGGTTTACCGTAAGCCCGGAAAAGATTAGGGTGGGTGAGCGGATAGATGATCTTCATGCGGATTTCTTCTTTAACCGCTTCCATTCCACCCACATCCTTGAAAGTGATCCGCGGTCGCTCGACCTCAACGAGCGGGCCACTATCCGCTTCGGTAGAGATCACCGTCAAGCGCGGTCGCTCGGTCGTCTCAGTGGGATGTGCCTCCAGCGGCACGCTGCCCACCTTTTCTTCCAGATCTGGGTCAGCCAACGCGGGGTCACCCACCAGGGCCTGATGATAAGCATGGGCGGCTTGCGGTAGGCTTTCCAGGCGCAGATACAGGCGAGCCGCGCGCAATAAGGCCTTGGGCGCAGCGCCATTGGAAGCCACAAGGTCATCGAGCACCACACGAGCCACATCGTCTTTGTCCAAGCCAAGGTAGGCTTCGGCCAGGGCTGCTTTCAACTCCGAGTCGGTAGGCGCGCTATCCAGTGCTTTGCGATAATGGGTCACGGCGTCTTCAAACTGCCCGGCCTCCAAAAGCAATCCGGCCAGATGGGCGCGCAAAGCCTGGTTGTTTGGCGCAGCCGCGACGGCTGCTTTCAAACCCTCGATCAACGCCTGATGATCACTCATGCTTTCCCTCCACTCAGACCGACCTTTAGCACCTGACGGCTCTTGTAACTACTCACGGTAAGGGCGAAAAACGAGCTTCCCCAACCACGGTGAGTAGATACCGGCTTTTGTTACTGAAGTATTTTACCCCAAGGCTGGCCAAGAGAAGAAACGGGTTCATCACGGCAACTCCTAGAGAGCCATTCCCGAGCCCCCATTGAGTTGTTTTCCGTGTGCTATAATCATCGGCACATGAAATCGAAGCACTTTATCACGATCATTTTGTTGTTGGGGCTTTTAAATGGGCTGCTTTATGTGTTTGTAGTCCCTCCCTGGCAGCATTATGACGAAGCCGGTCATTTTGAATATTCGTTTTTCATAGCCAAGCATTTGCGAAGGCCTGGGCTGCAAGAAACCGATATGGACCAGCGTCTGGCCTTGTTGACAGCTTTATATGATGCCAATTTCTATAAAGCAGAGCAACCTCCGAATATGTCGGAGGCGGCCCAACCTTACTGGGTCGGCCAATTTGTCGATCCACCCTTGTATTATTTTCTGGCAGCCATTCCGTTACGCCTCATGCAAGATCTGCCCATCAACACCCAGATCTATGCTGGCCGAATCGTTTCAATCCTATTTTTGCTCCTAACCATCTGGTCTGCTTACCTGCTGGTCAAAGTAATCACCCCCCAAGGCCACGCACTGCAATGGATGGTTCCCTTATTTATTGCATTGCTGCCCGGCTTGGTTGAATTTATGTCATCGTTCACGAACCATAGCGCAGTGATCGGGATTTTCTCATTCTGGCTAGCAATAACCACCCAATTGGTGAAAAATGGTTTCCGTTGGAAGACCTTTATGATCCTGGTAGGCATCCTCATTGCCGGTGTACTGACGCAAACCGTGTTCTATATTGCACTTCCCCTCAGCCTGTTTGCGTTGATTATGGCCGTGCTGCCTGCTCCAAAGAGAGGCTTGCCATTTGTGGTTGGTTTTTCCGGACTGCTGGTTTTGGGGTTAGTAGCCTTTGAATGGACGGATGCTGCATTTTGGCTGCGCAGAACCTATCAACTATCTCCGCCCAGGGTGCCGGCTGAAACATCTTCCATTCCGAGTTCCCATGTTTTGCAGGGTATTGCTGAACGGGATGATATGTGGGGCGTGCAAGATCCCACCTGGCATTCCGGTTTCTTTCAGTTGATACCTGCCCAAATTGGGACGGATTTGCGCGGAAAAACCGTCACACTGGGCGCTTGGATGTGGTCAAGCGCGAATGATATTGGCGCATACAGCCCGGGAATCAATGCTCTGTACATTCATGAAGATCAATGGGCAGGATTTAAACCTGTTCGATTGAGTCAGACACCGGTGTTTGTGACAACGACTGTCCAGGTTCCAGAAAATTTGCATCGACTCCAATTTTGGATCCGGACGACTTCTTCAGATGATATTGAGGCCCGGATTTATACAACAGGTGTTGTGATGGTGGAAGGGGAATGGTCCTCTGAATCCGCGCCTGTTTTTTTCGATAAAAATGGTAAACACGGCGAATGGGGGGGATCCCCATTTACCAACCTTATCCGTAATAGCCAAATGCGTCAGGCGTGGCCTTATCCCCGCCCCAGGCTCTTGAAAGTGGTATTAGAAGAAATTTCGAGCGTCAACCCAACGACCTACTCCAGTTTTCTTGCCCTTTTTCTAGATCCGCAGGGAACTTTCTGGTATCTGAAGATTGTGGCGACGGCAGGTTTTGAGACCTTCTGGGCCCGTTTTGGTTGGGCTTCGGTTTACCTGTCTACCGATATCTTACCTCGTCCATATCTTGGATTATTAATTGTGACTGTCACCGGTTTTGTAGGCTTCTTTTTCACACAACATAGTTTAACCTCAGACAAGCACTTAAAATCTTATCTGTTCTTGGTAATGCTCGCAGTAACGCTTCAGGCTTATTTGTATGGGGCTTACACCATGGGAGGAGGAATGCGATTTTATGCATATATACCGCTTGCCCGGTATTTCTTCCCCGCCATTCTGGTTTTTTCATTAATCCTGGTTTCAGGCTGGAATAATGTGTTCACCATCGCCCAAAAATATCTCAAATTCCCGAAATACATTACTGATGGGATTTTTGTTGCATTTTTTATCGCTCTGAATATCTACTCGATTTACAGTATTCTCACATACTTTTCAGCCTATAGCGCTGGATAAAACCTCAATTTGACGATTATGACTTTTCCATAGTCACTTGACTTTTGCAAAAGCCTCGCTCTTTCGTATGGGGGTGTGGTGGGGTTGACTTTGTAAAAGCCATAATTTGACGATAGCCCGGCTTGCAATTACGCCGGGCTTTTTGCTATACTGAAGTTACCAGTACGAGCCTTCTCAACCATTCCAGACTCAAAAGGAGCGTGTCTTATGCAGTTCACCGTACGTGATTGGATGATTGACCTGGTCGTCTTTGTCGATCCAGACATCCCCGTGACGGATGCTCTGGCGACCATGCGCCGCCGCTACATCAGCAGTCTGATCGTTAATAAGAGCCCCAACAACGCGGATTATGGCATCATAACCTCAACTGATATTTGCGACAAAATCGTCGCAGCCGAACGCAACCCGGCCCAGGTCAAGGTATCCGAAATCATGACCAGCCCGCTCATCTCCGTGCCTGTGGACATGCCCATTGCTGACTGTGCAAAATTAATGCACGAGAAAAAAATCCATCACCTTCCTGTGGTTAGCAGCGGCGGTGTTGTGGTAGGCATGATCTCTGCCACAGATTTCCTTGTGGTTGCCGAGGCCCTGGGTCGTAAAGGTGAACGCGCGCTGAGCTAGGCAGCGAAACACCGG
>CAYOHX010000029.1:0-49935 GCA_964403875.1 uncultured Anaerolinea sp.
TGCCCCAAAATGCGGCAGCTACCACGGCAGTTCCCAGAGAACCTTGGCAATGCCTATTCCAAATTCGTGGCTGCGGATTTATACTGAAAGTGTCTGGCTAAAGGAAGGAGCTCCCCCCATGCAACTTACACTCATCCGCAGCGCCACCTTGCGCTTCAATTACAACCTCCATCACTTCATCACCGATCCTTACCTATCTCCCCTCCATGCCCTGCCCTCTTACACGGTCAAATCCCCCATCCCCCTCGTCGACTTGCCCTTCTCCCCAGAAGAAATTTTGCGGGGCATCGAAATGGCGGTCATTTCACACCTGCATTCCGATCACTTCGACCCCCTCGGCGTGCAACTGCTGCCCAAAGACCTGCCCATTCTCTGCCAGCCCACCGATGTGGAACGGCTGGCTGCCCAAGGCTTTACCCGCCTGCACCCGGTTTCGGACAGTCTGGAATGGCAGGGCATCACCGTAACGCGCATTCCAGGCCGGCACGGCACAGGCAGCGTATTGGATCAAATGGGCGCTGCTTCGGGTTTTGTCTTCCAAAGCCCCTCCGAGCCTACCGTCTACTGGGTGGGTGATTCGAACTGGTACGAACCCGTTGCCGAAGCCATCGCCCGCTTTGACCCCGACATCATCATCACCCATTCCAACGGAGCCGTCTGGGGCGACGGAGTCCAAATCGTCATGGATGATGCGCAGACTCTGGCTTTGTGCGAGGCGGCCTCGCGCAGCATTGTGATCGCCGTGCACATGGAAGCCCTCGACCACGGCACCATCACCCGCGATCAACTCCGTCAGGCCGCCCAAGCGCGCGGGATTGGCCCCGAACGCCTGCTCATCCCCGCCGATGGGGAGAAGATGGCCTTTTCGTAGGAGGGTGGCATGAACGCTGCGCTGGACTGGCTGCTCGAACCTACCGACCCAGGCGTTCACTATTTGGCTCTGCGCGACCTGGCCGGCCTGCCCGCGGACGCTCCCGAGTTGTTGTCCGCCCGGCAAGCCGCGCATCGTCACGGGCCCATCGCCCTGGTGCTGGATGCGATGGACCCCGCCGGATACTGGGCCAAACCCGGGCCCGGCTACAACCCAAAATACACCAGCACCGTCTGGTCCATCATTCTGTTGGCCCAACTCGGCGCGTGCATCGAGGAAGACCCGCGCATCGCTACTGCGTGCGCATACCTGCTGGAAAACAACCTCAACCCCGGCGGGCAGTTTTCCACCGGCAAGGGTCCCTCCGGCACCGTGGACTGCGTTCAGGGTAATCTGACCGCCGCCCTGGTGGAAATGGGCTGCCGCGACCCGCGCCTGGAAAAGGCCTACGAGTGGATCGCCCGCAGCGTGACGGGCGCAGGGGTCGCGCCCATCACCGACCGGAAAGCCCCCGTGCGTTATTATTCCTACAAGCATGGCCCCGGGTTCCTGTGTGCCGCCAACAACTACCAGCCCTGCGCCTGGGGCGCGGTGAAAATCATGCTGGCTCTGGCCGCCTGCCCGCCCGAATGGCAAACGCCGCTCATCCAGGCAGCCACCCAGCAAGGGGTGGATTTCTTGCTATCCATCGACCCCGCCCAGGCCACCTACCCCACGTTCACCGGGGGCGCTCCCAGCGGCAACTGGTGGAAGTTTGGCTTCCCTGTTTTCTACATCACCGACCTGCTCCAAATCCTCGAAGCCCTGGCGCCGTTGGGCCTCGGCGCAGACCCGCGCCTAAAAAATGCAATCGCCTTCATCCAATCCAGGCAAGATGCGCAAGGCCGCTGGCTCCTGGAGTATAACTACACCGGCAAAACCTGGGGCGACTTTGGCCCCAAGAAACAACCCAACAAATGGGTCACGCTGCGAGCTTTGCGCGTTCTGCAAACATGCCATTAAGGTTTCGATGAATATGAACCCAAACCCCATCTACTTCTATCGCGCCAACGATCCCTACGGTTGCTTATCGAACTTCTCAGCCCATCCGATCCTGTTGGATGGCGAAACCTGGCCCACCAGCGAGCACTACTTTCAAGCCCAAAAGTTTTATGATCCTGGTTACCGCGAGCGCATCCGCCTGACTTTCTCGCCCATGATCGCCGCCCGATTGGGGCGCAGCCGCGCCGTGCCCATCCGCCCCGATTGGGAGGAGGTCAAAATCGAAATCATGCGCAAGGCTTTGTGGGCCAAAGTCCAGCAACATCCGGAAGTTCGCGATACGCTGCTCTCCACCGGCAACGCCGAACTTATTGAGCACACAAAAAATGACCGCTTTTGGGCCGATGGCGGCGACGGCGGCGGGCAAAACATGCTGGGTAAATTGTGGATGGAAATCCGAGAGCAAACCTAAGAACATCGTTACTGCTCAGCCCTTTGGGGGCCTGAGTAGTTACAGAACGTCTTCATTATTCAGCCACAGGGAGGTTTTATGCGCCGAATCAGTCGAATTACAAAGTATATACTCGTTGTCATTCTTTTGACGACCTCTTTGTACACAAAACCGTTCCCGGTTTCAGCCGCGCCCTCGGCGCTCTTTGACCTGACCCTCGAGTTGGACGGCGTGGACGATACCGCGGTAACTCCCGATAATGGCTATTGGCTGGATCTCGGCTCGCTGGATACTCCGGATGACGACTTCACCATCGAGACCTTCTTTTATGTGCCGAATTTGACCGACAACACCAGGCAATATTTGATTTACAAGAAAGCATCCTACCAACTGTATATCTTCTATTCCAACACAGTTGAAGATACGATCGTATTGGGGTTAAGTTTCCTACCCACCATTTTCTTGCACGCCTCGACCCATCTTTCGGTTGGCTGGCACCACTTAGCAGCCACCTACGACCAGATTTCCCCTGGCAATGATGCTTATGGACTGTATCTTGATGGAAACCGGATCGCTTACAACGACGATTCGGTTGACTGGCCCCAAGGTCTGCCCGATTCAACATACCCCGTCCAAATAGGTAGCGCCGACGGCACGGATTTTGCCTTTGGCTGGCTCGAAGAAGTTCGATTTTCGTCTGTAGTGCGCTATTCGGGAACCACTTACACCGTTCCAACCGAACCGTTTGTGCCGGATGCCGGAACGCGCGCTCTATGGCATTTCGACGAAGTCTGGGGCGCAACTCTGTTCCCCGACAGCGGCGACCATGCTCACACCCTCACGGGAATGGGCGGGGCAAAGGTTGGAAACCCCCTGGGAGCCGCATCCGACCCCCGCCAGCCCGGCCCCACGTATACGGTGACCACGAACGCCACGACCAATGATGGCTTTTGCAGCCAATCTGGCTGCACCCTGCTGGAAGCATTCAACGAAGCCAACGCCAACCCGGTTGCTAACACCATTGAGTTGCAAGCAGGGGATACCTACACTATGACACAAGCGGCTTACATTGCCCCTCACTCCGAATATAACTATCCCGATCAACGCGCCTTCCCGCCGCTCACCGGCACGCTAACCATTCACGGCAACGGCGCAACCATCCGCCGCGACCCCAACCTGGCCTGCACCCTCACCAGAGACTCGGGCAATACGGTCATTGAGCCAGGCGAGTTTGGGTTCTTCGTCGTGCCCAGCGGGGCCAACCTGACCATCGACCATGTCACCTTCGCCAATGCCTGCCTGGATGGAGACGACCCGGGCAACGGCGGGGCTGTTCTCAATAATGGCACGCTTAACCTGGATTTCGTATCTTTCGAGAATAATCACTCATCTTATTTTGGTGGAGCCGTGCACAACGGGCAAGGTTCATCCTTTTCATCCAACCATGCAATATTTACCAACAATGAATCCTACGAAGGAGGGGCGATCAGTTCCTGGTCAGGCAGCACCGCCCAGGTCAACGACAGCAGCTTCTCGAATAACCACTCTATGGGTGGAGGCGCAATTTTTAATAAGGGTGTCTTTACTGGGATGAATCTCATTTTTACAGATAACTCCGCTGATCCGAGCATGGGCGGAGATGGCGGAGCAATTGAGAACAAGGGGGGAACATTTAGCCTTGACGGCTGTACCATCCAGGGGGGTGACGCGGAACAGGGTGGAGGAATCTATCATGACCCCTCCGGTACAACCCCAGGCAGTATGACAATCACGGACTGTACTATCTCAGGAAATTCCGCAAACTTTGGAGGGGGCATTCAAAGTGGACCGGGGCTAGATCTTACAAATTCTATCCTGATCGATAACGACGCCAAGTATTCTGGAGGTGGCATCTCGCAAAGTGGGTCCGCAACCATTGACCAGGTTCTCATTACCGGAAACTCTGCCGACAAGGGTGGTGGCGTATCCGGCTACGGTTATTGGATGGAAAACTCAACCATTTCAAGCAATACCGCAACAAGCGACGGAGGTGGCGTATACGTGTACTCAGGCCGAGTCGACCTGAACCACGTCACTATTACCAACAACACCGCCGATTCTGATAATAACAATCCACTGCCTTACCAGGAAACTGGCGGTGGGGTTTACAGCCGAGATTATGTGACCGAAGTCCATCTTAAAAATTCCATCTTGGCCGGAAACATTGATCTCACAGGGGGAGGCCCCGATTGCGATTGTGAGCTATTCAGTGAGGACTACAATTTGTTCGGCTCCCTCAATGGGATCACATTCTTCCCTCAACCAGGAATCCATGACCTCAGCGAACAAAATCCACATCTTGGCCCGCTCCAGGATAATGGCGGACCCACTTTCAGCCACTTCCCCCTCCTGTTCAGTCCCGTTGTCGATATCATCCCCGCCGGCGTGAACGGCTGCGGAAATGATGTTACAACGGACCAGCGCGGATTCGTCCGCCCGGCGGATGCCGACGGCGATGGGATCAGCGCCTGTGATATCGGGGCAGTTGAGGCGAACACAAACAGCCTGATCCCCTTTTTCTTCACCTTCTTGCCCTTGCTCCGCCGCTAGTCGGAAAATTGGCCCCCGGTTAGCGCATATCAGGCCTTGACACCCCTGGCTGACGGCTGATAGCTTCCAGCCTCTTCCCCGTTTGCATAAACCAATAATCTACGATATGATTTAACCATCCAATACCGGTCGACCTATTCTGGAGGGTGTTCCATGACTTCTTATCCTTCTCAACAATTTGCTCCGCCGCCGCCCGCCGCGCCGCCGCAAAAGAAATCAAATTCCGTGCTCATCACCTGCGGCATCATCGCCGCCGTGTTGGTTTGCCTGGGGGCCATTGGCGTGGGCGTTTTCTTCCTCATGAATGGCTCAGGCGGTGAAGCCGCCGATCTGGCTGTCGCCGTCAACGCCCCGCCCCCGCTGTATCAGGATCAGGAGTACAAAATTTCAGTCCGCCTGAGCAACACCGGCGAAGATACCCTGGAAGTCAGCGAACTGCGCCTGCCCAAGAGCATCCTCGAGTCTTCCACCCTGCGCAGTATCAGCCCCGCCGCCACCGGCACTGCCGATTACGATGATCAGATCGGTTATATGTTTGACCTCTCATTAGGCGCAGGCGAAAGCGAGTCGGTCACCTTCACCCTCCAATCCTCCACCGCGGGTGACTTCTCTGGCGAAGTCACCGCCCTCACCGGGCGCAAAACCGCTACGGCTTCGGTGAGGGTGTTGGTCAACCAGGGCCAGGCCGCCGCGCAAAACGTTACCGAACCCACTCTGGCCCCGGCTGCCACCCTGGCTCCCGCCGACCTTGGTGATATTCCCTATCAAGCCGTGGTACAAATCATCGCCATCGTGGAATATGACGGCGAAGTCGGTACCGGATGGACCGGCTCAGGGTCCATCATCTCGCCCGACGGCCTCATCCTCACCAACGCTCACGTGGTCATGTCGGATCGCTATTACACCGTCCAGCATCTGCTGGTGGCCATGACCGTGGCTCCCGATTCGCCGCCCGAAGTGCGCTACGAGATGGAGCTCTTCCAGGTAGACGAGGCTATGGACATTGCCGTTGGCAAAATCACCAAAGACGCCGATGGCAACCCCATTGACGCTTCAACCCTCAACTTGCCCACCGTTCCGTTAGGCAGTTCGGACAGCCTCAGCCTGGGTGACAACATCACCATCATCGGCTACCCTGGCATCGGCGGCGACACCATCACCCTCACCCGGGGCGAGGTTTCCGGCTTCACCGCCGAAGACCCCTATGGCAACCGGGCTTTCATCAAGACCTCCGCAACCATCGCCGGCGGCAACAGCGGCGGCCTGGCGGCCAATGCCGATGGCGAATTGATCGGCGTGCCCACCCAGTTGGGTTACGGCGGCGATGACCAGTATGTGGACTGCCGCGTGCTGACCGACACCAACCGCGACGGCTATGTGGACGAGAATGACAACTGCGTGCCCACCGGCGGCTTCATCAACGCCTTGCGCCCGCTCACCCTGGCCCAGCCCTACATCGATGCTGCCCGGCGCGGCGAGGTCAATATCCAGACCGGCGTGGCCTCGGCCCCGCAAGAAGAGATGCCTGCCGAGGAAAACGTCCTCTTCAGCGACGATTTTTCCACCACCGACAACTGGCCCATCGACGTCCTCAGCACCGGCGCGGTCGGCTATTCGTCGGACGGCTATTACTATATCCAGGTTGACGATCCCAACCAGGTCATCTGGAGCGTGCCAGATGGCAATTACGAGGATACCATCGTGCAGGTGGATCTCTCGGTCATTCAGGGCTCCGGTGAAAGCGAATACGGCATCATCTGCCGCATGGTCGATGGCGACAATTACTACACCCTCGAAATTTCCGAGGACGGCTATTTCTCCATTTGGAAACGGCAGTACGGCGAATGGACCGCGCTGTATGATTGGACCGCCACGGGCGACGCCTATTCCAGTGATCAAAGCGCCACCCTGTATGCCGGCTGCATCGGAAATGAATTAACCGTAGCGGTCAACGATACCGTTTTGGCCAGCGTAACCGACACTTCCTTCTCATCCGGACAGGTTGGCCTGTTTGTCGGCACCTTTGACCGCGGCGGCGCTACCGTCGGGTTTGACAATTTCTTTGTATACGGACCCTAAAACATGAGTGATAAAGAATTCTTCATTGGGCGGACAGCCGCCCCCACGCCAGAAAATGTGTTTTATGACCCCGACGATTTCACCACCCACGGCGTCATCGTCGGCATGACCGGTTCAGGCAAGACCGGTCTGCTGATCGGCTTGCTCGAAGAAGCCGCCCTCAAAGGCCTGCCCGCCATCATCATCGACCCCAAGGGCGACCTGACCAACTTGCTGCTGCACTTCCCCGATCAGCTCCCGGCCAGCTTTGAGCCATGGATCGACCCGGAAGCCGCCCGCCGCGAGAGCCTGACCGTTCCACAGTTGGCCGAGAAAACAGCCGGCAACTGGCAAAAAGGCCTGGCAGGCTATGGATTGGGCCACGATCAGTTATTGGCCCTCAAGAACGCCGTGGACTACGTGGTCTATACGCCGGGCTCGAACAGCGGCGAGCCGGTCAACCTGCTGGCCTCGTTCTCTCCGCCCAGCGGCATCACCTGGGCCGATCATCGCGAAATTTTACGCGAGCGCATCTCCAGCACCGTCACCGCTCTGCTCAGCCTCATCGGCCTCAAAGACATCGACCCGCTCCGTTCGCGCGAACATATTCTGGTCAGCAACATCATCGAAAACGCCTGGAGCAAAGGCGCGGCGCTGGATCTCACCGAGCTAATCATGCAAGTGCAGTCCCCACCCTTCGAGCGGCTGGGGGCCTTCCCGGTCAATAATTTCTTCCCCGAAAAAGATCGCTTCGATTTGGCAATCCTGCTCAACAACTTCCTGGCTTCGCCCTCCTTCCAATCCTGGACGGAAGGCCAAACCCTGGACGCGCAAGCTTTCTTCTACACCCCCTCTGGAAAACCCCGCTTTAGCATCTTCTACCTGGCTCACCTGGACGAGACCGAGCGCATGTTCTTTGTCACCCTGCTGCTGGCGGCGGTCGAATCCTGGATGCGCGCGCAACGCGGCAGCCCCGGCTTGCGCGCCCTGGTGGCCTTCGATGAAATCGTGGGCTATCTTCCGCCCATTGCCAACCCGCCCTCACGCCCGGTGCTGCTGCGCCTGCTCAAGCAGGCGCGCGCCTTTGGCGTTGGGCTGCTCCTGGCCACCCAAAACCCGGTGGATATCGACTACAAGGGCCTGTCCAACGCGGGCACCTGGTTTGTGGGTCGCCTGCAAACCGATCAAGACAAGAACCGCCTTCTGGATGGCTTGCAGTCCATCGAGGGCGGCGTCGATCGAACCACCTATGAGAAGATCATTTCGGCGCTCAAGCCGCGATCCTTCCTCCTGCACAACGTCCACCACCGCGGCACGTCGCCCATCTTCTCCACGCGCTGGTGTCTCAACTACCTGGCTGGGCCTCTGGCTCGCGTGCAGCTACCCTCTCTCCGGCTGCTCGGCTCAACCCCCGATGAAGCCCCTCCGGCCAATTCTTACGCCTCGGCCCCTTCGCAGCCCAGCGTGGCTGCCACGGCCCAAGCCGCCCAGGCGGCCGCCGCAACTCAGCCGGTTGCCACAGCCGCCGCCCCGGCTGCGCAAAACGACCTCGGCGGCGCCACCCGCACCCCCCCTTCCCCGCCCGCCGGAACCAAGGTGTTGTACCTATCGCCCGAAATGAGCCTGTCGCAGGCCCTGGGCCGCATCAGCACCAGTATGACCGGCCCGGTTCAACCGCAGGGGCTGCTGTATGTGCCCACGCTTCTCTTCCAGGCTGACGTGCGCTATTACAACCGCAAGTACAACCTGGATTTCAGCAAACGCGTCTCCGTCTTACTCACCGAAATGAACGGCGTGCGCGCCGACTGGGACAAATTCCAGCGCGAGCCCATTGATCCCGCCCGCGTGGACACCCAACCCCTGCCCGATGCGCGCTTCCTGCCCCTGCCGGCCTGGTTGAGCGGGTCAAAAAATGCCGCTGCCCTGGAAAAAGAATTCCTCGATTGGGTCTACCGCACCGGTGGGTTGAACCTTTACGCTCACGAAGGCCTAAAAATTTACTCTTCTCCCGAGGACACCCAGGTAACCTTCCGCAAAAAGTGCGAAGAAGCAGCGCGACTACAACTGCGCGACCAGCAAGCCAAGCTGGATTCGACCTACAACACTCGTCTGACCGCCCTCAAGCGCAAGATCGAGAAGCAGCAGTCTACGGTCGATAAATACGAGAACGAGGTCAGCCGCCGCCGCATGGAAGAGCTGGGTAGCGCCGCCGAACTTGCCATCAGCCTGTTCTCCAAGCGCAAGAAGAGCATCTCTTCTTCGTTGAGCAAAGGGCGCATGACCTCACAGGCCAAGGAAAACCTGGAAGCCGCCCAGGACCTGCTCAAGTCGCTGCAAGCAGAACTGACCACTCTTCAGGGCGAGAAAGATGCCGCCGCCGCCCGCCTTCAAGATCAATGGGCTCAAACGGTCGGCGACTTCACCGAAGTGACCGTCGCCCCCTTGCGCAAGGATATCTTCATCGAGCTATCCGGCCTGGGTTGGATGCCCGTCTACGTGGTGCAGGCCGAAGGCCGCACCTTCCAGGCGCCTGCCGTTTGATCTTTCCCTACGCCTGAGTAGATACAGAACAGCAAAAAGGACAGCGTGACGCTGTCTTTTTTGCTGTTGTTCTTCGCTTTATCGAAAAGGTTATTTCACCCAAACGGTCACGTCGCTCAATGGCTTGCGCGGGCGAGCCGCGGGCGCTTCGTCCGCGTACCCCAGTGAGATCGCCGCGATCAACTCACCCCGCTCGCCCAACCAATCACAGAGCACATCATAGGCAATGAACACATCACAAATCCATAACGTGCCCACCCCCTCGGCTTGCGCCGCCAAGAGCATGTTCTGGATGGCTGCCCCCACCGACTGCGTATCGACCACCTGCATGATGGATTGATCGTTGGCATGGGCAAACCACGGACGCTGTCCTTCTGGGTTGGTCACAAACACGGTCACCGGAGCCTGCTCGATGATGTTCACCGAATGCTCGGGCCAACGAACGTTGTGCCCTTCGGCAGCCATACGCGCCAAAGCTTCGCGCAATATGCTCAGCATCTCGGCCTTTTTCGGGCCATCCTTCACCACATAGAAGCGCCACGGCTGGCGATTCTTCCCCGAAGGGGCCAATGTGGCCGCCTCCAAGATTTTTTCCACGGTCTCATCCGCCAGCGGCGTATCCTTGAAGCGCCGGATACTGCGCCGTGACGCAATCGCTTCGAAAACGTCCATATTACAAATCCTGCCTACCGGCCAAAGCGCGCAGCAGCGTGTTCTGGTCGGCGTATTCCAAATCGCCGCCCACGGGCAGCCCGCGCGCCAGGCGGGTGATGCGCACCCCCAACGGCTGAAGCTGGGTGCGCAAATAAAGCGCCGTCGCATCCCCCTCCATGCTGGGGTTGGTTGCCACAATCACCTCGCGGATCTTGCCTTCGCGCACGCGTTCGATCAACGGGCGAATTTTCAAGTGTTCCGGACCTACGCCTTCGATCGGCGAGAGAACCCCGTGCAACACGTGGTAACGCCCCACGAAGCCGCCCGTTCGTTCCACCACCAGCACATCCAGCGGCTCTTCCACAACGCACAACTGGGCGTCATCCCGGCGCGAATCGGCGCAAATCTCGCAGCGCTCTTGCCCTGCCCCGGTGATGTGGAAGCAAATCGGGCACAAGCTGGTAGCCGTCTTGATCGCCAGCAGTGCCTCGGCCAACTGCCGCGAGGTCTCTTCTGGCTGGCGCAAGATGTAAAACGCCAACCGCGAGGCGGTCTTCGGCCCAATCCCCGGCAGCCGCTCAAACGCGGTGATCAATGCCTGAACAGGCTCGGGCAAACCCGCCATTTAGAAACCCAACCCCATGCCGCTCATGCCGCCAGCCAGCGGGCCCATGCGCTCTTCCTGCAGCTTGCGTGAAGCGTCCAGGGCCTGGTTCACTGCCGTCAACAGCATGTCTTGCAGCATCTCCACGTCAGCATCCTTCATGAATTCGGGGTCCACTTCCACCGCCGTGCAGCGCTGGTCACCGGTCACGGTCACCTTCACAGCGCCGCCGCCCGCCGAAGCAGTCACGGTCTCGTTGGCCAGTTGTTCTTGCGCCTGGGCCATCTGCTCCTGCAACTTGCGCAGTTGGGCCATCATGCCGCCCCCCGCGCCCATCGAGGGTCCACGATTAAATCCTTTTGCCATTGTTCCTCCTGATAGTCTCCATGATGCTGCTTGCGCCCACCCACCGCGAGGCGAGCAGCTTAATCTTTATAAACGATTTCTCCGCCCAAATCCAAAGCCGTGCGCACCATACCGTCACTGTCGATATCCAGGTCCTCGGCTTCCAATGTGGTTTTGTTGCCAATCACCACGCAGCGCACCGGCATCGTCACGCCCAACACCCCTTGCAGGGCGGCCTTCAGCAGCGCCAGGTTGTCCTCTGTCTCCATCTTCGATTTGAGCAAATCATTCTGGTATCCCAGCACCAGAATGCCGTCCTTGATTGTAAACGTCCGACATGAGTTCAACGCCGCGGCTGTCAGGGCGCTGCGTTGGCGCACCACCTGGCGAATCCGCGACCAACTCTGGCGAATCTGGCCCAGATCGAAGGGCTGACCACCTTCGCCGCTCGAGGTTGCAGGCAGAGGCTCCCCGGGCTGGGTGACTTTTTCGGCCTGAGGCGCCGATTTATGCGCCTCCGGAGTTGAAACCGGCGTGGCTGCCGAAACCGCCGGAGCGGTGGGCGCGGGCGAGGCTGAAGCAAGAGGCGCGCCGCGCTGAGCGGGCTGCGCCGCCAGTTGGGTCGCCGCCGCCGTGACCGGTTTTTCGGTCACCGTCTCAGCCAGAGCCAGCTCTAATCCCAGACCCGGCTGCCAACTACTGCGCGTGTCGGCTGCCGCCGCGTTGAAGGCGCGAATGGCTTCCAGCAGCCCCGACGTGTCAAAACGCCCGGCATGGTTGGCCATCTGCGTGCGCATTTCCGCCGTCGCGTCGATCAAACCGGCGTTGTTCATTCGCACCAGCAGCAGCCCGCGCAGATACTCGACCACCTGTCGGGCGAACTGACGGGCATCGCTGCCGGAATCGAGAGCCGATTGGATACACTGAAAACCCGCCGCCGGGTCCTTGGACAAAATGGCTTCAATCAGTCCCAGCACCTTCTCGTTGGTAGCGGTGCCCAGCACCACCTGCGCCTCCGCCAGGGTCACCTGCTGCCCGGTAGAGGTCAACTGGTCCAACAACGATATGGCGTCGCGGAAACTGCCGGTGGCCTGCCGCGCAATCAACAACAGCGCTTCCTCGTCTACGGACAGGTTTTCCTCTTTGGCCTTGTCGCGCAGCAGCCCGGCAATCAAGCCAACCGGCACACGCCGGAATTCATACCGCTGGCAGCGAGAGAGCACCGTAGCCGGGATCTTGTGAATCTCGGTTGTCGCCAGGATGAAGATGGCATGGGCAGGGGGTTCTTCCAGGGTTTTGAGCAGGGCGTTGAAGGCCGCCGTCGAGAGCATGTGGACTTCGTCGATGATATAAACCTTGAAGCGCCCCTGGGAAGGCGAAAAGTTGATTTTGTCGCGCAAATCGCGCACATCCTCCACGCTGGTGTTGGAAGCCGCGTCGATCTCGATTAAATCCAGGAACCGATTTTCGTTCACCGCCGTGCAATGCGCGCACTGGTCGCAAGGCCGATTGCCTAAATCTTCGTCCAGGCAGTTCACCGCTTTGGCCAGCAGGCGGGCCGTGGTGGTCTTCCCCGTGCCGCGCGGTCCTGCGAACAGGTAAGCGTGACCCACCCGCCCACTCTTCACCGCGTTGTGCAAGGTTTGGACAAGATGGTCTTGCCCAATGACCTGATCCCACTGCCGGGGCCGCCATTTTCGATAAAGCGCCTGTGACATGCTCAACCCTCCCTTTCGCTCTGAAAGCGGATTTTACCTTCGGCAACCCGATCCATCCAACCCATCACGGCACCCGATAGACAGCCTGGACAGCCCCGTTTTGATCGAGCAAGGTAACTTGCTCACCGCTGCTCCACACTGCCTTGGTCAAATTCCAAAATATTTCGGTGGGCGTGTCTTCTCCGGCTCGGGTGGCAATCTGCACGGCGCCATCCTTAAACAAAATTAAGGCTGGGCTGCTGGGGAAAATATACTCATTCCCGTTCTCATCCTGAAGCACCCACCCCGATAGGCGCAGGTCGCCTTCTCCCAAGCGGCGCAGAAGCACGTACTCTTGGGCCAAATCTCCCGCCGCCACCACCGATTTGATCTCGATCAATGGGCCGCTGGCGGTAGGCGTTACCTCTTGGGGCTGCAACACGGCTCCGCCTGGGTCCAGCGTGGCAGTCGCCGCGGGCCTGAACCCCAGGGCTTCCGCCGGGGGCATTTCGGAGCGCATGACCCGATCCCACACGGCCAGCACCCCCAGGGTGGTAGCCGCGGAAACGATGATGTTGAGCAACAGGTAAAGGAGTATTCCAGGACGCCGGTGGCCAGATCTCATAGGTGGATTGTATCACATGAAGTAAAATATCCTTATGCTTTATCTGGTCGACGGACACAACCTCATCCCCAAGTTGCCGGGCCTGAGTTTGCGCGACATGGATGATGAAATGCGCCTGGTTGAGTTGCTTCAAATCTTCAGTCGCATCCGCCGACACACAGTGGAAGTTTATTTCGATGGCGCGCCTCCCGGCCAGGCCGGATCTCGATCTTATGGCGGGATCAAAGCGCACTTCGTTCCCGTCGGGCAAACCGCCGACGACGCCTTGCGCCGCCGCCTGGAACGAATGCAGCGCGGCGCACGTCAGATCACCCTGGTCAGCTCGGACCGGCGCGTGCAGGCCGAAGCCCGGCGGTTTCAGGCCGCCATTCTGCCCTCCGAGCAATTTGCCGAGCAACTCTTGCAGGCCCGCCAGGCCGCCGAGGCCCTTCCCGGCGCGCCGCCTGCCATCAACAAAGACGAGTTGGATGATTGGCTGCGCTTGTTTGGCGAAAAACCACAAAACGGATAAATTTTCTCATCTTTATTTAATGCAGCCCCTCCGTGTTTGAGGTATATTTACTCCAGACACCACAATTTATTGGGGTGTCTGTCCACCGAGCAGCGAAAGCGATTGGTGGCATTCCCTCCCTGAAGATCGCCTGGCATGCCCCCCCCATGCCAGGCGATCGGATTTTAACCCAACGCCCGTTCGGGGTATAGAATGACCGTGAATCCAAGAAGAAGGCTGCGGCGCCTGTATGCCACAGCCTTCTTCTTGAAATTTTAGTCAGGGTTCAGTTGTGGCTCAACGAACCGAAAACTGGTAGGCTCCGGGTTGGTTGGTATGGCGCGTGGTGCCACTGACCACCAACACCACCTCTCTCACATCGCCGCCCACTTCAAAAGTCACCGACCCGCGCTGCAAATCATCCAGCGCCACCGGCTCTACCGTGGTCTCATCGCCGTACTTAATCAGAGTAGCGATGAACGTCTGCGGCAGGTGGTTGGTCACGCGCACAAAACCTTCAGAGGTCCAGCCGCCATCGTCGGTCTCAAAATCGGACTGGTAGTTGATGGCCGGGATGCTGACATCGTCCAGCAAGAAGCCCTGCCCGTTCACGGCGGCGTCGGTGATGTACTCGAAGCTCAAAATCACCTTCTTGCCTGCGTAATCTGACAGATCGACCTCTTCCAGGATATACACATCCGTCGTGCCGTTATAGCCCCAGCCGTAGCTGTTGCCGCTTGGGTCTTCGTCGGTGCCAGAGGGGGTCTCGATGATTTCCCAGGTCTCGCCGCCATCCGTCGAGGCGGCCAGGTAGACGTAGTCATACCCTTCCTCGATGTCATACCACGTACGATAAGCGAGGGTCACGTCGCCGCTGGCCTGGGTCAGGTCAAATTCCTGCCACAAGCTCATGTGCGATTCATCACCTTTGTTCGACCAGAAGGCGTACTCTCCGGAGTAAGGATCGGTCGGCAACAAACCAACCTCGGTCGATCCGTTGAACTCCAGGGTATAGGACCCGTCACAGGTAAACGAGATGTAATCGGCGCCGTACTGATTGACCGTGCGAGACTGCGACTCCACCGGGCACGCCGAATACTCTTCGGTCGCGTAAGCCGTAGGAGCGCCGGGATAGTTCGAGTAGAAATACCGGCCCCCGGCAACCTCTTCATCGGCCACATAATTGGCAACCGTCCAATCGCGGAAAACATCATCGGCCCGAACCGGCTCACCGGTGGTCGGATCTACCGCGTTCAATTCGTCCAACACCAGGTCGATGCTCTCCATCCCGTTTTCTTCGTGCTTCACCAAGGCCTGGGTAGCTTCGTCGCCATATTTATCCAAAAAGTAGGTGAAGAACAAATAAGACGCGCCGTAGTGGGGCGTCGAATCTTCAAAATCCGGCCAGGTATTCAACTGCAAGTCCGGGTCGCTCAAGAACAGGTAATCGAACCCACCAGCGTCATAGCCGTTGAGCAGTTCCGAAAGCATCGAGAAACCTTCGTTTACCCAGCCTTCTTCATTGCGATCATTGGCAAAGTGGATCATATGCTGGTATTCATGAGCCATCGTGCCGTAGATATATTCCTCGCCCAGGTCCACGTTGTCGGCGCTGAGGAAGAACATCTCATGCCCGTTGGAATACTCCACCGCTTCCGGCGGGAAGGAATCGTTGGACGAGAAGTAACCCGCCACATTGCTGCCTAGGCCGGTGGCGTATAGCACATATAGGCGGGGGTCGCTGTCAATGCCCGGTGACCACTCCAATCCAAAGAACTTGCGGTTGGTCGGCACAATCTCTTCATCAAAGGTCTGAGCCAACTGCTCCAGATCGCGATTGTCGTAGCGCACACTGTCTTCAATCCAGAAGTAGATGTTTTCACCCACGTAACGCAGTGTGGCGTCAATTTCAAAATTCTCATCCGTATCCAGGTCCGTCGCCCAGAACGTCTCGCGATCGCCTTCTTCCAACGGCTGAGTGGGCGGAGGCAAGGTGAGTTGAATATCCTGTTTACCTTCAAAACGCTCGGCCAGTTCAATCAAATCGTTCTCCGGCACCAGGTTCTCTTCCAGGGTGCGCTGCGTTTCCAGGGCATTGTTGGTTGGGGGATCCACTGCCAGGGTTGGGACCGGCCCGCTGAAAGGCGTGGGCGTGGCGTCGAGATCAGAAAATGGCTCGAAGGTGGGAATCTCCGGGAATCCGAAAGGATCTTCGGTGCCAAAAGGAACCGGCGTCGATTGCGACACGCGGTAGATGATCAGTCCCGCCCCGCCAATGCACAAGACGGACATACACAAACAAAACACGAGTACGATCGCAACAATCGCGACAATCCACTTGGTTGAGTTCTCCACCCAGCACCTCCAAAAACGAACGAATCTCGATCCCCCGGAACAGAAATCTCCGAAGGGTTCATTTGATTGTATCTACGCGCCAAAGCCAAAAAAGTTGCCGATTGCGAAATCAATCGGGCCGTTTCACGGATGGCGTGAGTAGTTATTATACCAGCCTGTCCAGGCCGCCGTGACCAATCCAAACATCATCCACCAATAAGGCAAGGCATAGGTGTCCAGACTGAAGCCTTCGATCAACATGGCGACCAGGGCCAACAGGCCAGCCAACCCCACCCATTGGTCTTGTTTTCCCCCCTGACGTAAAAGCTGACCCGCCGACCGGCCTACCATCACCAGCCAGGCGCCAAACAGGGCCAGCCCCACCACGCCGGTTTCTGCCAGGATGCGCACCCACAAATTCTTGGGGTTGGGCACAACGTCCCACTCATAAAAAATGGTACTGACCTCTTGCAAGCCCCAGGCGTAAGGATTGAGGGTTTGGGTGAAGAACAACCCCGAATTGTTCGGTCCCACGCCCAAGACGGGGTATTGTTCAAACACTTCCCAACCGGCTTCCCAATACACCAACCGTTCGGCGAAAAGCAGCTGGTTGGCGTAACTGGCCAGAGAGCCATCCATGAGCGCCTCCAGGTCAAACAGGCGCTCCATGCGGTGGTCGAAGCGGCTCATGCCCCAGCCAATGCCTAACAGCAAGCCCAACAGCAACACGGCAACCATCGCGTACAGCCCCACGGTCGAAAGCCACCGCGCCCAGCGCAACGGAAAACGAGCGCCGAGGAGGCGTGGCTGGATTCGCTGCCAGCGGCCCTGCAGCCATACCAGGGCCAACACCCCGATCATCAACACTGGAGAGATCAAACCCACGCGCGACTTGGATAGCACCAACGTCACCAGCCCACCCACCGCCAGCACGCGCTCCAAGGTCACCGGGCCCCAGCGCAGCCGGTGAGCCGTTTGTCCATTGAAAGCCGCCGCCAGCCAGATGGGCAGATACAGCACGTTCAACTGGTGGGCCAGCCAGGAAGGCTCGAAAGCCACGCCGGTCACGCGCCAATGATGCAGGCGGTTGGTCGAGATCAGCTCATGCACCGGAATCAACCAATCCGGGAAGGTTCCTTCATGCCGATCCATCAGGCCAAACTGAACCGCGCTCCAGGCCAGCGGAATGACGCCCGACCAGTTGATCCACCGCAGGGTGAGGTTTAAACGCGTGGGGTCCTTCACCCAGGCAACCGTCACAAAGTAAAAGGCCAGCCCAATGAACAACGTCGCCAGACCTTCCAGTCCTCGCCGCCAGATGGGCTCAAACCGGAACGCAGGCAGCGGCAGGAAATACGCCAGCCCAGCCGAAACCACCATTGCGCTCAGCCAGCCCAACAGCGGCAGGCCGTGTAGAGGCAGTTTGCCACCCTTCCACAAAAACGGCCCCAGCCACAAGACGACCCAGAAGATCACAATGACCGCGGAAGCGGGCGCAACCATCTCCGAGCCCAGCACCCTGGCAGCCAGAGGCAGGCTGGTGAATGGCAGCAGAATGACCAACAACCACCACCCGGCCCATGGCAGCCGCGCCAGCCAGCGCTTCATGCGCTGCGCTCCGCTTTTCGCCGCGCGCCGGTTTGACTGAGCCACAATCCCATAACCAGCCCGATTAAAGCGCCCGCCAATACACTCGAGCCGCGCCCATAGGCGACCGGCTCCGGCGGGGTGAGCGCTTTTTCAGCGCTGCCCACGATTACGAAACTCACCAATCCACGCGCCCCAGACTGCTCTTGAGCCAGCAGTTCGCCGGCGCGCCGCAATTCCTCTTGAAGCGCCACCAGGTTGCCCCCACCACACAAGCCCTCCGCGGGGCTGGCGTGCCCTGCGCGCGCCAGGCAATTCTCCAGGCTGGTCATGTAACGCTTGAGGCCATCGGCTTGCAACGAATGCTCATAGGCTTCCTCTAACGCCGCAAAGCCGGTTTTTAGCCAGAGACTGGACAACCGCTCGACCCGGTCCGGATTCGTGTCACGCAGCCGCACCATCCAGGTCGAGCGGCGGCGTTCCACGGTAGCCATCGTGGTCAATTCCGCTGGCGATACATCCAAACCTGCCTGCCGGGCTGCCTGGGATACCTGTTGAATGGTCTCCGGTCCGCCCAGGATCAGCCCGGCGGCATCCAGCGCGGAGTCTTCTTCAAGGCGTTCCAACTCGCCACTGCCCACCTGGTCCAGGCTCAACAGCACCTCAAAACGTGCTTCGTAGACGGTGGGGCGCAGTGCATGAAAGGCCAATCCGGCCAGCCCTCCCAGCACTACCGCCAGGGCAATTACCCACCAGCGCCGCAGCGCGGTCAATCCTATGTCTCGCGGAACAAACTCACCAGACGAGTCCAATCCCGGCTCCTCCATGATTGAGATCCGGTTCCACCTGGCCCAACCAGGCAGCGCCGTTGGCCTCCATTATACCCCGGCAGCCGCCCATGAACCGGGTCAACAGAGTCTCCACGGAGGACGCGCCCTGGCATATTCTAATGACCACTCACGGTAGCGGTGAAGAAGCCTCTACCGGGGGAAGTAGATACAAACTCTCGCCCATACGGCGGGGTTTAATCCCCGTTCGAGAGTGCTGGCAAGTACACCCGCCGGATGGGGGCGATCCCTTGAAAATTCAAGACGATCAAGTTTTCTTCGCAACTGGCAAAAGTCGAAAGGGAGTACGGTGGCGAGATTGGCTCCCATTCAGGGGTAAATACCTGGGCAATGAGGCTGCCCGAAGAGGCTATCGGCCGCTCGGCCAGCATAATCTCATAACCGCCCGGACCGTAATCCCTGGCCAGGCCAGCCAGGCCCAGGCCATTGAAGGGATTACCTGCCAGGTCTCCCTTCACCACAACCACCACGCCTTCCACCGGCTGCCCATCCGCGTCAAACACCTGCCCGGCCACTCCCATCCACTGGCAGCCACGCTCAGCAGATTTAAGATCGGGCATGGTTCGCGGCGACCCAAGTTGAATGTCATATGCAAAAGTAGGCGTGGGCGCCAGGGTTGGCGCGGGGGTAGAAGTGGGCGGCAGCGTGGCTGTTGGCAGTGGGGTCTCTGTGGCAGGAGTTTGAGCCGGCATTTCGGTCGGGGTGGCTGTGGGCAAAATTAAGAACGCGGCCTCGGTCTCGGTGGCCAACGCGGGCGCAGCCGTCGGCGACGGCGATTGGGGCAGCAAGCCACACCCGCCCGCCAGAATCAAAATACCAACCCACCAGAACCGTTTGAACATCCAGCCCTCCACGCGCCAAATCTGGGAAAGGCGCTTCCCATCTTTAACGTCGATAGATACGATTTCATTTTTGGAAAGCTGCAAGAAACAGGCCAGCCGGGTCAGGGTTTCTTCGTTCCAACGCGCTTGTCTGTGCTCAAGAACGCGACCAACAGGTTCCAGCCCAACTTGGCTCCCATCGCCAGGTAATAAAGCCAGTTGAACAAGAAGAAGTAATCTTTCGCCAGGTGTTTACGGTAGTAAAGAAAATAGGAATGATGCCAGGCGCGGATCGAACGATAGGCCTGTACCTTAGCGCCACCTTGCCCCCCGAAATGAATCACCTCGCCCAACGGCGCATACATCACCTTCCAGCCGGCCTTTCCCGCTCGCAGGCAAAAATCAGTGTCTTCCTGGTAGGCAAAAAACGTCTCGTCCAGATAACCAATTTGCTCCACCACCGCGCGGCGAATGAACATGCACGAACCTGAAACCGCCTCCACCTCAGCCACATCATCTTCCGCCAAGTATTCTTTCAGGTAACGCCCGAAGAATGGGCTGCGCGGAAACAGTCTGGACAGCCCAGAAAAATACGAGATGACATCCCAGGGACGGGCTGCGCTGCGGCGGCATTGCTTTTGCAGTGAGCCGTCCCGATTGAGCACCTTGGGAGTCGCAATGCCCACCTGGGGGTTCTCGTCCAGGTAGCTCGCCATTGCCGCGAACGCGCCCGGCCTGACCACCGTGTCGGGGTTCAACTGGACCAGGTACCGTCCGCGACCTTCTCGGAGCGCTTGATTCATCGGCGCGGTATAACCCAGGTTGGCGGCGTTTTCAATCACCTTTGCCCGCGGAAACTCCTCGCGCAGCATCGTTACCGACCCATCCTGCGAGCCGTTGTCGGTCACAATCACCTCCCACGACCATTCAGGGCAGGCCTCTGGCAAGGACCCAAGGCAGTCGCGCAGCAGGTCACGGGTGTTGTGAGAAACAATGCAGATAGAAAGATCGGGATTGGTCGTCATAAGATTCCCCTATTACCGAATGGATTGCACTCCCACCCGGCAAAAATATTTGAATTGAAGGTCGCCACTCTGCGGCACACCATTCATCCAAAGTTGCCCGGCAAGATATTGGTCGTTCTGTGTAGCCATCAAAGAGATCGCATTCTCTGGGTTGGCGTCTGTCTCGAGTTGCAGTTCATACGCTTCCCCCTTCGAATTAGGTATGGGGTCAAAAAAGAACACAAGATTTTGATCGCGAATGCTTTGGTTCTCCACAATGTATTCTTTTTCGAATTCCTGGCTTGCGACCTCTCTCACCGATGCCAGAAGGGTGGAATTGTTGACTCGCTCGTGGGTCGAAACATAAACATCGACCCGATACATGCCGTCACAATCCGCTACAAAGGTTTGGGTAATCGACATGCCTTGCACAAAGGGCTCAAGCTGCGCAACATCCTGCCATACTTCCGCCGGCAGTTCACAATCCACGTCGCGCAGATAGGATAATCCACACGGGACATAGAACCGCAGGATGAGTACAACCACGGCAATGCCCCAAACCAAAATCGACGTCAAGATTGCAATCAGGCCTTTAAAGCGCTCCAGACCATGCAGGAAATTCAAGAATGGCGGGATGATTAATAACAATAGAGGCATGAGAGGGATCAGATACCTACCCTGCACGCCCAAAACGAGGTCGGACTGATACTCTGTCCAGACCATATAGAGAATGAGGAAGGTGAGCGCGATGGAAATGAGCCAGGTCAAAGCGGCTACCCATTTCTCCTGCTTTGAAACCACAAATGAATCATCCTGCAAACCTGCTAAGAATACCAGGACGATCAGATACAGCAGCAAAGCAAGCTGCGGCATAGAAGCATCCAGCCAGGAGAAAACTCCAAACCAGCCATCGAGATAATAGAACCACAGCTTCGCGAAAGTATTCGCCAGGGTTTGGATGAAATAAAAAGGATTGAGCACGACGTACAGTAGTTGGCTGATCGGCTTAACCCCTTCGCGGACGCCCCCCGGCGTGATAGGAGCCATCGAGTTCCAAATTCCCAACGTCGCGCCAATGATGATCAACCCACCCAATAAGAATAGAAATTTATTTCGTGGGCTTCCAAACCGTTGACAGGGAATAATTGCAAACAACAAGGCCAATGGAACAATATTGATCTTGCTCAGAGCCAACAGCCACCCGGCAAAGAGCAGCACAGCTACGTCTTGTTTGGTGAATGCGCGATTCATCCTGGCATATAAGAACACCAGGCTAATGAAGAATAACGCCACGACATTGGTCAACGCATCGGGGGAATATGATCCAAACAAATACAAAGCCATGGGCGAACAAAATAGCAAGAGCAGCATCCACTTCTTGCCGGGCATGATCTTTACGATCCCAAAGAGGGCAGCCACGCATACCAGCGCGTTTAAAATTCTGCCGAAGAGAAAAACGCCCATTGCCGGGAGGCCAAGGATGCGTCCAATGACGATGCCCAGGGCCTGGGGCAGGTAAATCAAAAAGGGATAATTGGAAGTAGAGAGATACCGTACCGTTTCATCGGTATTCACTCTTAGCGACACCAGATCCCTTTGATTGTCGATTGCATATAACCTTTGTTTCTGAAGCAATCGCTCGAAAACAACGGGGATTTCAAGCGGGGCGCTGGAAGGGATGAAACGCCCCATCGAGATATCGTAAGCACGAATGAAGTGAGCGATCTCGTCTGGCGCCTGGTTGGGCGGAACGATCAGCGCGGATATGATTGAAAAAACCAAGGCGATCAGAAGATATATTCGGATCAGTCCATCCCCCGATGCTTTACCGAGGAATGTCGAAACGGAAACTTTTCCCATCCAAACCCCTTCTCTTTAGAATGCGCTTGCTTACCGAAACGGGAAAATCGGCGCAAGAAGCCGGCGAAGGTAAATCCATACCTGTCGCGCCAGCGTTTTCCACCCTCGATGGCGAAGTGAGTATACCCCCAATTCCAGGTTACTGGGATCTTTTTCATATCGTTTGGGCAGCCAGCGTCGACCTTGCTTCATCGCCTGGGCACGGGCAGCAATGGCAGATTGCTGGGGGGCAGAACCTTGCCAGAAACTCCGTCCGCGCAAGCGCTGGCTGATCTCATCCAAGGTCTGCGTAAGCTGTTCCGCGCGGGTCACCGGATGGTACTCTTTCGTCACCACCTGGTAGGCTTGCTTTCCCATCCTGGAGCGCAAGTTGGAGTCCCTTACCAGGTCCTCGATCGCGGTCTCCCAACCCTGCGGCGAGTCAACCAGCAAACCGGTTTCTCCTGAGCGAATCGCGAACCGGAATGCGTCTGTGGCGCTGGCAATGGTCGGCGTTTCGACCATCGCCGCTTCCATATACTTGATCTCGGACTTGGACTGGGCGAAGGGATTATCCATCACCAGCGGCGCCAGGTTGATGTCAAAATCCGCCAGAATATCGGGCAGCTTGCGCCAGGGCACCAGCTTTAGGCGATCGATGCGGCTTTCCAGACCTTCCCATCCCGAGCCGGGGTCCAGCGGTCCTACCAGGCGCAGCATCACCTGTGGGTAGCGACGCATCACCGCCTGAAGCGCCGGCTTGACCAGTTCAAAATCGCGATTGTGGGTTGGCGTGCCGCTGGCATATCCGATCACCACTTGGCTCTGGTGGTCAGTTTTCTTGGCCCGCGCCTTCTCCGAGCAAGCCAACATCTCCAGGCTAAAAGCGTTGCGGTGAGTCCAAACCGGTTTTCCCAAAGAGGCTATCCGCTCTGAGAGAAAATCCGTGGAAGCCAATACGCCTTCGCTGTGGTCCAGCATAGCGCGGATATTGCGCATGTTTTGGAGATAAATTTCTGAGCGGATGGGGTCAGCAAAATCAGGGCTATTAATATGGGCAAACATATCAGAATCAAAGATCAAATCATCGAAATCCGAGATGACTATGCTGCCTTTGTGGCAAAGCTTCTCCAGTATCTTTCCAATATGGTCGCCATAAGCAACACGATGGAAAATCGCCACCGTCCAGGGCTGGTCAATGGTTTTCCAAATGCGTGGATCGGCTAAGTGTACAAATTCACAGGGTATATCCGAAATGATTAATTGCTCGATAAGGTGTAATGCCCGATAACGGCGAGTGTCACCACGCACCTCGCTGATAACAACCACATTGACTCTCGAATGTCGACGTTTTGCAGACAGCATAATATTCTTGGTGAGAGCTACATTTCTCACAAGCTTTCGGGATTGGTATGGTATTGAGCAATAATTTCATCAGGCTTTCCAACGTTGACCAATCTGCCATGGCTTAACCAAGCAACCCGGTGGCAGGTTGCCTGGATCATAGCAGAACTGTGGGAAACCAGAAAAATTGTGGTTCCCTGTTTTGAAAAGCCCATAATTCGGTCAAGACATTTTTGCTGAAAAAGCTCATCCCCCACTCCAAGAATTTCATCCACAATGAGCACGTCGGGACGAGTATTCGTCGCCACAGCAAACCCCAATCTGGCCACCATTCCAGACGAGTAGGTACGCAATGGCGCATTAATGAAATCATTTAACTCCGAGAACTCGATAATTCCGTCAAAACTTCGGTTAATCTCCTGCCTGGTGTAACCCAACAGTGCTGCATTTAAGAAAACATTTTCACGGCCTGTCAGATCATTATGGAAACCAGCCCCAATTTCTAGTAAGGGCGCCACTAATCCTGTAACCACAACCCGGCCTTTCGTTGGGCGAAGTACCCTGGCGATTAACTTCAACAATGTGCTTTTTCCAGCGCCATTGCGACCAATTAAACCAAAGACTTCTCCTTTATTTACATTGAAACTTACATCGTTGAGCGCCCAGAACAAATTATGCTTGATCCGTCTTTGTAATACACGGATCAAATATTCCTTAAAGGTAGTAATGTTTTCGTTTGGCGTACGATAACTCACCGAAACGTTTTCTAACCGAATCACTTCTTGGTTCGAGATTTGGGATGTATGCATATTTCAAGCTCGATAAGCAAATTCATCAGATTTCTTAGTGAAAATATACCATCCAAACCCGGATAACAGAAGCGTGATTAGAATTGTTGGCCAGGTTTCTCCCCAAGTTGGAATTCTTCCATCATAAATTGGTAAACGAAATAGGACAACGATGCGATACATTGGATTGAGTAATTCCAACCAAAATTTAAGATTTTCCGGGAGCATCGAAGCCGGATAGATCACTGGAGTAAGGTACATCCAAGCAGTTAGAACAATTTGGTACATCTCAGCTACATCCGGGAAATATACTGCTATTGTAGAAAGAACAAGGCCTACTCCCAGCGAGAATAGAATAAGCAATAGAATTGGTACGGGGAGAAATAAGAGAGACCAGCGAACTGGCGTGCCAGTCACAAGCATAATCAACAGCAATGGGACCAACGCAAAAATCAGGTTCACCAATCCTGTTCCCATAGATGAAATTGCAAAGGTTGCCCTTGGAATATATATACGTTTGAATAATCCCCCACCCCAAACCAAAGCATTCATCGCCGCAACAGTGGTTTGCGAGAAGAAGTTCCATACCAACAAACCGCTTAATACAAATGCCGGGTAATTGGGCACATCAAAACGGAATATTTGAGAAAAGGCTAATGTGAGGACAACCATCATTCCAAGTGGATTGAGCATTGTCCAGGCAACACCTAACACTGACCGCTTATAACGGGTCAATACATCTCGTTTAATTAACTGCCAAATTAAATTCCGATAACGAACAAGCTCAATAAACTCACTGATCGCTAACGGTCCCCGTCGAGAACTATCATATACATGAGATGAAGATAAGAAGTTCATAGGGCGATATTATAAACCAATTCACTAAAAGCCCTCTGAACTACCGGTTTAAAAACTCGCTTACTTACCCCAATGAATTCACGCAAACCTTGTTTTTCAAAGAACGCGCCAAGATTCGTCGGACATATTTCCAAAGGGTGAATGGGTTCCTATCTCTGGCTCAAACTGACACTAACCAATCGTTGTTGGATCAGAAGGCCAATATACTCTTTCCAAAGTATCAATCGTTGAATCCCATTTCCACTGGTCTGCTGTTTTTGCGCCATTCTGGATCAATTGCCTTCTGAGATCAGCATCTTCAATGAGCCGCTTGACCGCTATTCTTGCTCCATTAATATCCCCCATTTCTACTACCAAAGCATTATAACCATCTACGATATACTCATCATAACCTGTCACTTTTCCGACCACCACCGTTCCACCACAAGCCATCATTTCCAGTGGAGGGCCAAAAAAACCTTCAACGCGGCTCATTTTTAGTAATATGTCACAGCTAGAATATATATGCTTCATTTTATCAATCGGTACTTTATAAAAGAATTGATCACACTTCCATTCTGGTTTGGGCTTTCCAGCAGAACTAACACACCACACTTCGCAATCCAAATCCTTTACGGCTTGAAATGCATCCGCCATTCCTTTAAAAGGAATGTCAATTGGTCCCTCCAGGAGTACTCGGACTTTATCTGCTTTCGGAATGATCGGTTCAGCCTTGTGAATAATGCGTTCATTCAGACCGTTCGGAATATAGACAGCATCTTTTTCAAAACTCTGTCTCAACCACTGTCGTATCCACTTTGCTTCGGTTAAGAACTCAAAGTCCATTTCATAAGTTTTCAAGGCTCGTTGATACGCAGGGTCGCTCTTTGCATAGAAACGACTTTCGTCGGATTGAACAAAATACATTCTTCTTTTCGCAGGTAATTGGGTGACAGAATACGCGGTCAGCCAGCCAGTAGCTATCAAGATATCATAATTAGTGCCCATCTTCTTCACCGGGATTACCTCAGCCAATAGATTTGGGTACCAATCTATTGAGTCGCGATTATCCTCAGAGATTAGAGTGACATCATACCCTCGTAACAATAGACGGTTTGCATGTTCACATACGACAGCGATTCCACCCGAAATTCCTGTTCCAGGTATCACATACCCAATTTTGGGTTTCATTTCAACATTTTGAGTATATTCGTGCTGCATCAATTCGAACCAATGATCATCGGTTTCTTTAAAGGTGATTTCCAGGTTGTTCTGATGGAGCCGCAAATTTGTTAATATTTTCTGGATTGATTTAAATTTGTATCCGTTATGCGCAAGCCTGAGCCAGAGCTCGTGGTCTTCCCGATAGCGCATTTTTTCCTTGAATCCACCAACAGCCCGAACAGCATTGACCTTCACCATTACCGTGCTTTGACAAGGAACACAAATCTTTTTAAGCATCTCCTTGTCACAATCCGGACTGAACACCTCTTGTCCGTTTTGGATATCGATGTCTCTCGAACCATCAACTAACGCTCGCCACCCTCCATAAACAACATCCACCCCATATTGTTCTATAGCTGCCAGGGAAATTTTCAAGCGATCAGGCTCTGCGACATCATCGCTGTCTTGAAAAGCTAAATACTTCCCCTGAGCTTCTTTAACGCCCTTGTTTCTGCCTCTGCACGCGTTTCCACTATTATTCTTAAAGTAAAAAGCTCTTACTCGTTTATCCTTTGCTTCGTAGGATCTTACGATTTCAAGCGTTTCTTCAGGCGAACCATCACAAATCAATAAAAGTTCAAACTCTTTGAAACTCTGTCGCAAAATGGACTCTATACTTTCTATCAATAGCTCCGTGCGATCATATATAGGCATCACCACAGAAATTTCAGGTGTTCCTTCAAGTTTTACCCGCTTCCGAAAATTGGCAAAGAACTGCTTTGCAAGTAATCCCCTCACCTTGTTCTCTTTATACTTTTGAAATACCCAACGAACAAGCCTAAATTGAAGGCTGTCTGCAGGAAAAAGCTTAACCCTCATCTGCCTAAACAGCAAAGCCAATTTCCACGTCTTACTGATTTTGATCTCAAACAATTCTGCCGATAGGGCTTCCATTTGTCTTTGCTGCTCAGGGTAATCTTTTACTTTTTCTATAGCATCAGAACGAGTTACGTGAATGAGCTCAAGATCCTCGTTAATGGGATGAAGGATCCTATCCAAATTCATTCTTCTTTGATCATCGCGCTGCACGTA
The DNA here is from genome assembly GCA_964403875.1 of uncultured Anaerolinea sp. Classification (GTDB taxonomy): domain Bacteria; phylum Chloroflexota; class Anaerolineae; order Anaerolineales; family Anaerolineaceae; genus Anaerolinea. Next base: position 27,565 of record CAYOHX010000029.1, read on the forward strand.
GGGAATGCTGCCGTAGGCTTCTTTCCACAAGTGAGCATTCTTTGACAACAACCACCTTGATCGAATTGATTCCTGGGCATTAAGTGCAATCTGTTTTCGTTCGGCTGGATTCTCAATTAATAATTGCGTGTAACTTAGCCAGTCCTCTTCGGTTTTTGCCAAGAATCCATTTTTTTTGTTTTCAATCACCTTCCGAAAAGGATCGATATCGCTGAAAATTCCTGGCGCGCCTAACGCGCTGTACTCAAAAAACTTGATTGGGCTTTTGCACCGATTGAATTCGTTTGCTGCCAACGGAGCAATAAAGAAATCAACTGATTGCTTTTGAAAGAAATCAGCAAAATCATGATACCGCAACGTATTGGGAATTTCCCAAGACACTTGAGGGAGCGTTAAGAGTTCCTCGGGAGGTTTGACACCCCAAAATTTGAAAACAATCGTATCGGGATATTGTTCGATTAGTTTTAGGATGACATTCAAAATGGAACGAATGTCATACAGATGCGTATGCCCCCCCATATAGCCAATCGTTATTTTCTGACGTGTCTCATGCGATGGTGTGGCAAAGTTCCAAATGCCATCATCAAAGAAATTTGGCAACGTAATGATATTCTCATTCAACGGAGACAGATAATCCTTCAGCGCCTCCGTAGAAACAGTTACCAAATCAGCTAAAGCCGCCGCCTCAACGATCGGCAATAATGCCTTCGTGAAGTGTAACCGAACCTTGTCTGGATGCTGCGAAGGCAGGTCGAGTAATAAATCGTCGAGTTCAAAAACGATGGGTTTATTTTCTTCTCTTGCCCGATTAATCACGGACCGAAATTGCTGATATTCCGCAGGAAACTCCCGTTGGATAACAACAAGATCCCCTTGTCCGATTCGATCTAGGTGGATCTTTCCATTTTCAACACCCTTAATAACATCAATCCCCAGGTCGCGTGCTGGGCCCAGAATGCGAAGGTGAGCCATCGCATCATCTTCACTGAATGAAAACAAAGTAATTGCTTTGATGTGCATTGATGGTTTCTCGTTCATGTCTCCAATTACCTTTCACCCCCCCATCGCCAACCGGACGCCCACCTTCCAATCCGGCAGCCTCAACCCAAACGTCCTCTCGAACTTCCCACACTCCAGCGCAGAAAACAACGGCCTCTCCGCCGGCGCGGGGAACTCAGCGGTCTTTGCGCCCAGCACCTCTTTGGCCTGTCGCAGTTCCGGATGCGAGTCCAACCGAAGAATTTCTTCGGCCCACTCTTTCCGGCTGCACCAACCCCAACCCGCCAGGTGATACAACCCGCTGCGCTCCAAGAGCTCCTCGTAGGGTTCTTTTCCTCCCTGAGCCAGCACCATGCTGGTCGCTTCCGCCAGGGATCTTGCCCAGGTCGGGCCCGAAATCTGATCATCCACAATTTTCAGGCTCGGATTCTTCCCTGCCCATTCTAACACCTTGCTGACAAAACTGTCGCGCCGATCGCTAAAAACCCAGCTCGTGCGAAACGTAAACCAACATCCGCCCGCTGCCGCCACGGCCTGTTCGCTTTCCAGCTTTGAGCGCCCGTAAGCGCTCAATGGATTGACCGCATCTTCTTCTGTGTAAGCCGAGCCTTTTGTTCCATCAAAAACATAATCCGTGGAAACATGCACAAACACCGCCCGGTGCTTGCGCGCTTCTTCCGCCAGCACGGCTGGCGCCTCGACGTTAATCATCCGGCAGCGGTCCCAATCGCTTTCCGCCCGGTCCACAGCCGTATAGGCCGCCGCATTGTAAATCACGCTCGGTTTGATCTCGGCCACCAACGACCGCAAACCTTCGGGCCGGCTGAAATCCACGTCCGGGTAATCCAACGCGACCAGGTCTCCGAGGCAGCCCAACACCCGCTGGGCTTCCCATCCCAATTGACCCGTATTGCCCAACAACAAAAGCTTCTTCATTTTTCCAAATCTTCCACCATGCGCAGCAGATATTCCCCATAGGAATTGCTCGCCAGGGCCCTGGCGCACACCCGCAACTGCTCCAGATCAATGAAGCCCATCCGGTACGCAATCTCTTCGGGGCAAGAGATCATCATCCCCTGCCGCTCCTCAACCGCCTGGACGTAGTTTCCAGCCTGAATCAACGACTCGTGCGTGCCAGCGTCCAGCCAGGCCACCCCCCGCCCCAGCACCTTCACCTGCAACTGACCTTTCTGAAGATAGGTGTTGTTCAAGTCGGTGATCTCCAATTCTCCGCGCCCCGACGGCTTTTGCTTTGCCACCAGCCCCGCTGCCTGCCCATCATAGAAATAGATGCCCGGAATGGCGTAATTAGAACGCGGCTGTTTCGGCTTCTCCTCGATGCTCAAAGCCTTTCCGCTTGCGTCAAACTCCACCACGCCATAGCGTTCCGGATCACGCACCTGGTAAGCAAACACAATCGCCCCGTCTGTCAGCCTGGCCGACTCGCGCAGCAACTCAGGCAGTCCGTGCCCGTAGAATATGTTATCTCCAAAGATCAGGCAAACCGGCTCGCCAGCGGCAAACTCTCTGCCAATCACCAGCGCTTCGGCCACGCCGCGCGGTTCGGCCTGCTCGGCGTAAGTAAAGCTCATGCCCCACTGCGCACCGCTGCCCAGCAGCCGCCGGAAACCTGGCAAATCCTCGGGCGAGCTAATCACCAACACCTCGCGGATTCCTGCCAGCATGAGCATCGACAGCGGGTAATACACCATCGGCTTGTCATACACCGGCAGCATTTGCTTACTCACCGCCAGAGTCAGTGGGTATAAGCGTGTTCCTTTTCCACCAGCCAGGATGATCCCTTTCATTTCTCGCCTCCACGGTTGCTGTAATTCCGTTCCATCCAACCGGTCAAATCCGAACCCTGACGGATCTCAGCCAGCCAGTCGGTATGATGCAGGTACCACTGCACCGTCTTGAGCATCCCGGTCGACAAGGTTTGTTTGGGCTGCCACCCCAATTCACTCTCGATCTTGCGAATGTCCATCGCATAGCGCCGGTCATGCCCCGGTCGGTCAGTCACGTACTTCTTCAACTGGCGGTGCGGTTTGTGGGGCGAACCGGCAGCCAGTTCATCCAGAATGTCGCAAATTGTATCCACGACTTCCAGATTCGCTGGCTGGTTTCCGCCGCCGATGTTGTAGGTCTCGCCCACCTTGCCGCGCGTGGCCACCTGCCAGATCGCGTCGCAGTGATCCTCCACGTACAACCAATCCCGCACCTGCTGCCCGTCGCCATAAATGGGCAGCGGCTTGCCATTCAACGCGTTCAAGATCATCAACGGCACCAACTTTTCGGGGAACTGGTACGGTCCGTAATTGTTCGAGCAGTTGGTAATGCTCACCGGCAGTCCGTAAGTGTGAAAATACGCCCGCGCCAGGTGATCACTGGCCGCTTTGGACGCCGAATACGGCGAACGCGGCGAGTAAGGGGTGGTCTCGGAAAAAGCCGGATCATCTGGCTCCAGCGAGCCAAACACCTCATCGGTCGAAACGTGGTGGAAGCGCACCTGTTCCATCGGCAGCAGTTTCTCAACCAGCCAGGCCTGCCGCGCTGCATCCAACAGCGTGAAGGTGCCCACAATATTGGTTTGCACAAACTGGCCCGGCCCCAAAATCGAGCGGTCCACGTGTGATTCAGCCGCGAAATGAACAATGGAATCGATGGTATGCTCGCGCAGCAACGCATCCACCAGGGTCCGGTCGCAGATATCGCCCTTCACAAAGGTGTGCCGGGCCGGGTCGGGCAGATCGGCCAGGTTGGCCAGGCTGCCCGCATACGTCAACGCATCCAGGGTTACAATCTTGACCTGTTGGTCGTGCGCCAGCAGGTATCGCACGAAATTCGATCCAATGAACCCCGCGCCACCTGTCACCAGTACATTCTTTGGCATGTTCTTACCGCTCCTCATGTCATCGAAATTTAACCCGACTAATCGAAGCACTCCGCTTCGGCCAGCCTTATTCCATCCTCGTCTTTGGCCGATACCAGTGGCGCGCCTCCGTCGATAGACGGCCATTCCACACCAATCTGCGGATCATTCCACAAAATCGTTCGCTCCGCCGAAGGCAAATAGAAATCGGTTACTTTATAGGAAAATTCCGCCCAATCGCTCAACACCAGGAACCCGTGGGCAAAGCCCGGCGGAACCCACAGCGCCTTTTTATTCTCCGCCGAAAGCACCACGCCCACCCATTGTCCAAATGTAGGCGAGCTGCGCCGGATATCTACGGCCACGTCAAAGATTTCGCCCACCACCGCCCGCACCAACTTGCCTTGCGTCTGGCGGATCTGGTAATGCAGCCCGCGCAGCACCCCTTGCTTGGACCCCGAAAGGTTGTCCTGGACAAAATCTGCTCGAATGCCTGCTTCAGCAAACTTCTTTTGCTGGTAGGTTTCTACAAAAAAACCGCGCGCGTCGGGATACACTTGCGGCTCAATTAAAACAACATCGGGGATGGCAGTGGGCACAAATCTCATTCGTCAATAATCCTCTGCGAAGATTATAACTGTATTTGATGAATTTTTTGTAACTACTCAGGCCCTGGTAGAAAAGTCCCGAATTTGGCTTCTTTTCCCAAACGGCTGAGCAGTAACAATTTTTCTAATATGCGCCCTTGCGCCTCAAAACCACCCAAACGGTTTTGACCAATATCTGCAAGTCCAGCCAGATCGAGTAGTTTTGCACGTAATACAAATCTTCTTCGGTGTGCAGGTGCATGGGCTTGTCGCTGCGCCCGTTCACCTGCCACCATCCGGTCATCCCCTGCGGCACGGCAAAGCGCTTGCGCTGCCAAAGCTCATATTGTTCTACCAGGCTGGGGATTTCGGGACGCGGGCCCACCAGGCTCATTTCCCCCTTGAGCACATTGAACAACTGCGGGACCTCGTCCAGGCTGGCGCGCCGCAAGATTCGCCCCACGCGGGTGATACGCGGATCGTCGGGGCGTTTATACACAACCTTCCCCGAGGAGTCTTTTTTCTCCACCAGGTATGTCAACCGATCCGCGTCTGGAACCATCGTACGGAACTTGTGCATTCGGAACAGCTTGCCGTTCTCTCCCATCCGCGCCGCATGATAAAACACCGGTCCGCGGTCTTCCAGCCAGATGGCCAATGCAACCAACCCGATCAGCGGCACCACCACCGGCATGGTCACCAACGTGACCGCCACGTCAAAAGCCCGCTTGGTCAAACGTTGGTATTCATCCAACGCCGGGGCGCGCAAATCCAACATCGGAATCCCGGCAAACTCATCTACCCGCGCCCGGTGCAGCGTCAGAGAAAAGTAATCCGGAATGACCCACACCCGCACAGGCTGGTCGTGCAGTTCGCTCACCAGCCAGGAGAGCCGCTCGTGCGCCGAGCGCGGCAGGGCTATGATCACATCGTCCACCTTGCGCTCCCGAATCACCGTCCGGCCCACATCCAACGAGCCAAGGATGTCGGCATGGTTGGCTTGCTTCTTCCAGTCATCGTCCAACAAGCCCACCATTTCCAAACCCATCTCCGGCATCTGGCGGATCTGCTGCTCCAACCTGCGCCCCACCGTCCCCGCCCCAGCAATCAGCACCCGCCGGATTTCACCGTGAAGGCCCTGCCTCCGGAACAGCAAACGTGCCACCAACCGCCAACCCACCAAAAAGAAATAGGCCAGGGCAGCCGCCATGACGAACAAGAAGCGGGACACATCGCGATAGGAGAAATAGAGAATGCCCGCCAGCGCGATGGCGGCCAGCACCGCTCCCAAGGTCAGGCTGCCCAATTCATCGACCACGCGCAAATTCTTGCGTCCATCATAAACCGCGAACAGCATGAGCACGCCCACCCACACCAGGGGGAACAGCGCATAAAGGACCATCGGCAGCGTCACCGGCTCGTTGATCACCGCCACAAAGGATAACCGGCTCAGCGGAGCACGCGCCCAGGCCGAAGCCAACAAGGCCATGTCCACCAGAACCATGTCCACGAAAATCGAAAAGACCGCGAAATTTATCGAAAAACGCCGGAACATCCTTGCATATCTCCCCCTGTATTATAGATGAATCCCGGCGCACCGCATAAAAATGGGGGCTGGAACTACCGGAGGAGGGGCGCAATTTGGAAAGTGGATTTCACCACCCAATTCTCAAGGAGGCATAAAAATACCCGAAATCGCGTTGTTGGCAGGCAGGATTCAACCTCCCAACAACGCAAACTTCGGGGCTGTCTCTCATCCAGGCAGAGCTGGCTTTAAACTGCTACGAACGCCGCCACCAGCTTGAACCAATCGGTGCTAAAGATCACCGACAGCGTCAGCACCGCGAACACGATCAAAATAATGAACCCGCACCCACAACCCAGGCACGAATTGCTCTTGAATCCAAACGTCTTTTGCAGCCACTCATACAACCAGCGCAAAATCGATAATTTAAAGATACCTACCAGACAACCAGGACGCTCATCCATCTCATTCCTCCAATTTAATCGTTCTACATCCATCTACGGAGAAATGCCCTCAAAAGTTGCGTCACTCGACCAGTTCCTCCAGCCCCACCCAGCCATGTTTGAGCGCCCACAAGGCCACCTGACCACGCTGAGTCAGACCCAGCTTACCCAAAATGGCTGTCACGTGGCTCTTCACTGTCTCGTCTCCCACCGTCAACGCATCCGCGATCTGGTGGTTACTCAAACCTCGCGCCACCCACAGGAGCACCTCCCGCTCTCGTGGGGTCAACTCGTTCCCCACCCCATTCCTGCTGGCAACCGCGTCGGCGGCGGAAGGGTCGAGGAACATCTGCCCTCGGCTGGCTGCCCGCACCGCTTCCAGCAGCACCTCCGGCAGGGCGTCCTTGCGCACATACCCGATGGCCCCCGCTCGCAAGGCTGCCGTCACGCGCGCATCATCGATATAGGCGGTAAGGGCTACCACACGCGGCTTCTCGCCCCGCTCGCGCAGCCTCTGCGTCGCGCTAATGCCGTCCATCCCACCTGGCAAGAGCAAATCCATCAGCACCACGTCCGCCCGCCATTCTTCCACCCGCTCCAGAGCTTCTTCCGCAGAGGAAGCCTCACCCACCACCGTGATATCCGTAAAAGACTCAAGGAAAGCGCGCACGCCGCGCCGCACAACGTGATGATCGTCCACCAAAGCCACCCGGATCATATCCATGCCTTGATTATACGCTCTTGCGGCTCATCCATAAGCGAAGGTAACTGAGCAGCCCCAATCCACCTGTCACCACCGCGCAAAAAGCCAACAAACTCACAAATGAGATCGGCTGATTCTGCGCATAATCGCTCAACATCCGGCTGATGGTCAATCCTTCCGCCTGGTTAAGAGAATCCAGATAAGGCGTCATGCGAACCGTCAGGGATAACAGCGCTGCGCCGACTGCCAGGGTGGGGGCCAGCGGAGCCGCCAGTCCCAGCGCCACCCCAGGCCAGGCCGCGTTGAACAAGGTTGCCTGCCCGGCCCAATACTGCCTGGGGCTGCTTTTCTTTCTGGGATGGGTAGCCCGCGTATAAAACGCAAGCCCTGCCACAACAGCCAACACAGCCAACGACACGCCTGCGATCCACGCTCCATACCAGATACTCATCAACCCCAGCAGGGGGAAGAATGGCAGCAGGAACATAGCCACGGCTTCCGAATCGGTCGGATGAGGCTGGCCCACTTCTATCAACAAGCCGCGTAGTTGCAGGGCAAGCCGCCCGATCCAAACGGACAAGCCCATCCCTATCCCGGTGATCAAACCTAACATCCAGGTTGAAACAACCGGGAAGGACTGCGCTTCGGACAATGGTTTCAGCCAACTGGAACCCATCCACAAAGCCATCGCCACAGTCACCCACAAAGTCAGGTTAGCCAACTGATAAGCCTCGCGCAGCAACTGTGGACGCTGCCTGGCTTCTGCCCGGTGGATTTCCTCCCCCAACAGCCTTCGGCTCAACGCCAGACCAGAAAACATGAACGCGGCTGGCGTCAAGAAAGCAAGCACCACCCCCGCCTGATGAGGCAAAGACAACCCTACCAAGGCCCCTCCGTCAATCTCATCCCGAATACTTGCTTCCAGGATGGGCAGCAACATTGCTGTGACGAACAAAGCAATCGAACCACCTCCAGCCAGGGCGGTCGCCGTCATGCGCAGCGCTGCCGAATACCGGCGAAAATCAAGACCTGGCCCTCCGGCTCGGAAGCTCACCAATCCACCCAGCAGCCCCAACCCTACCCCGGCCAGGAGAAGCAGCCAGGCAATGGAAAACACCATCAAGAAGGTATTATTCGTGCTGGCAATGATCAATCCGGTCATCTGCGCGCCTTGGCTGGCTGGAACCAGCCCGTGGAGCAGCAGAGGCATGGCTCCCTGCCTACCCGCAAACGTCGCACCGATGAGACCAAACACGGTCAACCCGGCAACTGCCCCCGCCGCTGCCCCGCTCAGCGCCGCGCCTCCCCGCGCACGGGCTTTCGTCCAGCGCCCCGCCAGCCAGCCAACCACTGGCAGAAAAATCAAGGCCATCATCCGCAGCGCCACCGACCAGGCAAATCCCTCGGGTGTCCAGATTTCTCCAATCTGCCCATTATGGACTTGTCCCCACGGCTGGATCAACATCGCGGAAATGGCCGCTCCGCCCAACAACCCCGTGAGCGCAATCCGGCCAATTATCGGCGGCAGTTTCGCGGCTTCTGTTTCATCCACCGCCGCCTGGACCGGCGCTCGCATGGTCAATCGCGTGCCCAGCCCGGGCGTGCTTTCCACCACCACGCTCCCCTCCAGCGCAGCCGCCCGCGCGCGCATTCCCGCCAGGCCGCTCCCCGCGGGCGCAGCCTGCGCGTCAAAACCCTGGCCATCATCACGCACCGTCAGCGCAATTTCACCCGCTTCGCCATCCTCTCGCAGCTCCAGACGGACGTGCTTTGCTCGGGCATGCCGGGCAATGTTACTCAACGCTTCTTGCGCCACCCGAAAGAAGGCCTCTTGGGCGCCCGGCGGCAGAAAATCCTCACCCGGCAGTTCCCCAATTTCGCATTCCACCACGGCTCCGCTGCGATACCCCAGAGCCTCGCATTGATCGCGCAGCGCCTGCGCCAGCCCCACGCGCTCCAACGGAGCCGGTGAAAGCTGCTGGAGCAGCGCGTTCATCTCCACCAACGCCTCGTGCGCCGAGCGCTGCACATCTTCCAGCGCGGCCAGCGCTCCGCCAGCATCCACATTGAACCGTTCTCGTGCCGCCGCCGCGCTCATTTGAATGCTGAACAACTGCTGCTTGATCGAATCGTGCAAATCGCGGGCCAGACGGTTGCGTTCTTCCTGGGCCGCTTGCCGGTCAGCCTGCGAAAGCCACTGCTCGCGCAGGCCAGCCGCCTGCTGGGCGGCTTTGGTCAGGTGATTCACCCGCCGGGCCAGCCCACCCAACGGGTCCAGGCGGTTTTCGGGCAGCGCGCTCACCGGCAACCCATTCTCATATCGACTCAATGTGGTCAAAATCGCGCGCAGCGACCGCACCACCGGCAGCGCAAAGAGTACCGAGACGAGCGTGACGCCCAAAAATGCGCCCCACTGACTCAGTGAAAGCCCCAAACCCACGCCCAAAAAACCGCTCAACAACATTCCCCCAACCATAAAGAAGCCAAAATAGAGCCAACCTCGTTTGTTTTGCATTTCCCTGCCTCCACCTATCAGCATAGCGCTCCTGCCCCAGGCAGTCATCCCCCGCGCAGGGGATTTCGAAACTGCTCATCAAAGCCGAGGAAGGGTTCTGTCACAGCCCCCAATGAGCCACCAGCCCCCTTACCTGGAAAATTCCGGAACAGATGTATAATTGCATTAACCGGATTGGAATTGGAGGCTTTATGTCAGCGGTGCTGGCTTTTGAACAAACTGTTCAAGCTCCCATCGAACAAGTGTACCGGGCATTTACCAACGCCACGGCCCTTCGAGAGTGGCTATGTGACACAGCCACGATCGATGCGCGCCCCGGTGGTCGGGTGTACCTGGCCTGGATCAACAATTACTATGCCGCAGGATCATACACCAACCTGGAACCCAACGCCCTGGTGGTATTCACCTGGAACGGGCGCGACGATCCCGCCCCCACCCAGGTGGAAGTACGCATGACGGCCCCCAATCCCGTTTCCACCCAGCTCTCCCTCCGTCATTCCGGGCTGGGCAACGACCTGGCCTGGCAAGCCGCCCGCGACCAGATCAACAAAGGCTGGAGCAATGGCTTGAAAAACCTACGCTCCGTGCTTGAAGAAGGCCCCGACTTGCGCATTACCACCAAGCCCATGCTCGGCTTCATCCTCGGCGAAATCAACCCACGGATTGCCGAGGAATTGAACCTGCCGGTGTGCGAGGGCATGCGGCTCGACTCTGTGGTGGCTGGCATGGGCGCTGACCGCGCCGGGCTGCAAAAGGACGACCTGGTCGTCTCGCTGGATGGCAAACCGATCACCCAATTCGCCGATCTGCCTGGCGTGCTGGCGGCCCGGCAAGGCGGGGATTGGATCACAGTCGAGTTCTTCCGCGGCCCCAAAAAACACACGGTGAGCCTGGAGCTGGCTCGCCGCCCGCTGCCCATCATTCCTCCCTCCCCCGCAGCGATGGCCGAAACCCTCGGCAAAGTCTATGCCGAACTGGACCGCAACCTGGGCGACCTACTCAAAGATATCACCCCTGTTCATGAGACCTTTCGCCCCGAACCTGACGCCTGGAATGTCCAGGAGATCCTTGCCCATCTGATTCACAACGAGCGCGAGGCGCAAAGTTGGGTGAATGACTTCGTCTACAGCCAGGAACGCCTGGCGGATGGCTACGCTGATAATCTGCCCGCCCGTCTGCAAGCCACCGTCTCAGCCTACCCCAGCGCGGCGGCCTTGTTCACCGAATTCAAACAAGCCGAAGCCGAAACACTCCGTTTGCTGGGCGGCTTGCCGCCAGGATTTGTAGCCCGCAAAGGCAGCTACTGGAAATTGGGGTTCAGCTTCCTCCAGCCGCCTTATCACGTTCTTGGACATATCGACCAGATTCGCGCCAATCTCCAAATCGTGCAATCGGCCTAACCTATTCATTATGCCCTGGTTTTTCCCGTTCTTCACCGCCCTGCTCGTCGCCACCACGGTTCTCATGCTGGTGATGTTCGTCATTGTCCATTCGCGCTCGCAAATTCCGGGCAGCCGAACGTTCAGCCTGTTGATCGCCGCCCTAACCATTTGGACACTTACCAACGCTCTGGAATATTCACAGCTTGCCCCGGAAATCAAGATTTTCCTTTCAAAGATTCAATACCTGGGCATCACCGGGGCCGGACCAGCCATGCTGCTGTTCATCTCCCGTTTCACCCGCCAGGACCAGTGGTTCAATTCGCGGCGGCTGTCAGCTCTGGCCATTTTCCCCGCAATCACCTTTCTTGTTGCGTTGACCAACGAGATGCACCATCTCCTATGGCCTCGGATCTATCCCTCAGAAATCTATCCTCTACTGCTCATCTACGAACACGGCCCCTGGTTCTGGTTGACCGTGGTTTACGGGTACATCATGATGGTCCTCATCACCGCGCTCATCTTGCGGGCCATTTTGCGCTTTCCAACCCAGCATGTCGGGCAAATGCAGATCCTGATGGCCGGGGTCATCATCCCTTGGGTAGGAAATATCCTGTACATCACGAATGTACTGCCCATCAAAGGACTCGACCTGACCCCCCTGTCTTTTTCACTGGCCGGCATCCTTTACGGCAGCGCCTACATCCGGCGCAACCTGTTCAATATTGCCCCTATCGCCCGGGAAGCCATCGTCGACGGAATGTCCGAAGGGTTGATCGTCCTCGACCTGAACAAGCATGTGGTGGATATTAATCCTGCGGCCGTAGAAATGCTGGAACTCAAGGCGCAAGAGGTGATCGGCAAACCTGCCAGTCAGGTTCTGGCTGCCCACCCCGACCTGCTCGAGCTGTGCGAAAATCCCCTGGAACAACAATACGAACTCATTCTGGACAACGGCCCGGTGCACATTGTCGAAACCAAGATCTCGGTCCTCAACGATCACAATGGCTCCCACACCGGCTGGGTCGTTATGCTGGTCGACATCACCAACCGTCGCAGCACGGAACAGGCTTTGCGGAAGAGCGAACAAGCCGAACGCTCTCAACGCACCCTCTATGAAGCTTTGCTCGACTCGAGCATATCACTGACCAGCACGTTGAAGCTAGACGAAGTCCTCGAGCAAATCCTTTTGCATGTGGGCCGGGTGGTGCCGCACGATTCAGCCAATATCATGCTCATCGACCGGCGTGTGGAAGAAGCCTACGTTGTCCGCCGCATTGGCTACGCCAACAGCGTGCCCAACGATCCCTTGCCCAATGGCATTCCCGCCCCGCGCCTGCCGCTCAAGCAAACCTTCAGCCTTTCGCGGATGATGGAAACCGGATTACCGCTGGTCATTCCCGACACAGCCGCGTCGCCGGAATGGAAGGACATGCCCAGTTCAGCCTGGATTCACTCTTATATCGGCGCGCCGATCATATTCCAAAACGAAACCCTTGGCTTCCTCAATCTCAACAGCAGCACCTCCGACTATTACTCGGATTACCACGCCCAGCGGTTGCTGGCCTTTGCCAACCAGGCCGCCATTGCCATCGAAAACGCCCGCCTTTATACCGAGACGCAGCAGTACGCGCAAGAATCCGAGAAAGCCATGCGGCTCGCCGAAGAAGCCCGCGCCGCCGCCGAAGCCGCCAGCCAATCCAAAAGCGAATTCCTGGCGAACATGAGCCACGAAATCCGCACCCCCATGAACGCGGTCATTGGCATGACCAGCCTCCTGCTAGATACCCCTCTCTCGCGCGATCAACGCGATTGGGCCGAAACCATCCAAAACAGCGGGCAGGCTCTGCTAACCATCCTCAACGACATCCTGGACTTCTCCAAAATCGAATCGGGCAAGCTCGAGATGGAAACCCGCCCATTCTCGCTGCACGCATGCATGGAAGACAGCCTGGACCTGCTGGCGGTGTGGGCAGCCGAAAAGAACATCGAGCTGCTTTACCAACCCTCCATCGATGTGCCCAACATGATCGCCGGTGATGAAACCCGCCTCCGGCAGGTGCTGGTTAATTTGCTCAATAATGCCGTCAAGTTCACCGCCTCGGGAGAGGTTTGCCTGGCTGTCAGCCAACTCAACCGCACAGACCAGGGCTGCGAGCTCAAGTTCTCAGTTCGCGACACCGGCATTGGCATTCCCCAGGAGCAGGTGAATCGTCTCTTCCAGGCCTTCACCCAGGGCGACACGTCCACCACTCGCCGCTTTGGCGGCACCGGCCTGGGATTGGTCATCAGCCGCCGGCTGGTAGAGATGATGGGCGGAACCATCTGGCTGGAAAGCATGCCCGGAAAGGGATCCACATTCTATTTCACCGTCAAGGTCCAGTCGGCAGTGGGCTTTGAAACCGGACGGCTCACCTCGCTGCGGGGTATTTTGCGCGGGCGGAGAATTCTGGTCATCGATGACAACCCCGTCGTGCGCGATACCCTGGTCGAATGGTTGGAATGGGGTGGCATGCAGGTCGTCGCCGCCGATTCCGCGGCAGCAGCGCTCAAGGCTGTTCGCGGCCAGCCGCCCTTCGACCTGGCCCTGGTAGATTTGTATATGCCCGAAGCCAGCGGCGTGGAGATGGCGGCCATCTTGCGAGCCGGGACGATGGGAGCAGGGCAGAGCTTGCCGCTCATCTTGTTGGCGTCGCTGGCGGTGGGCGAGTTGGACGAGGAATCTCGCCTGTTCAATGGCCGCCTCAACAAACCCGTGAAGCCGTCTCAGCTCTACCAGGTCATCTCCCAGGTTCTGGGCCAAACGCCGTCCCAATCCGCCGGCCCCAGTGTTTCTCCGTCCATGCTTTCACGCTCTCTGGCCGGGCTGCGCGTGCTCATCGCCGAAGACAACCGCACCAACCAAAAGGTCACCCGACTGATGCTGAACCGCCTGGAATGTGAAAGTGACATCGCGGACAATGGCCGCGTGGTGCTCGAAAGGCTCGAAATCAATGACTACGATGTGATCCTCATGGACATGCAGATGCCGGATATCGACGGGTTGGAAGCCACCCGCCGCATCCGTGCCGAATTCCCCCCCGAACGCCAGCCTCACATCATCGCCATGACCGCCAACACCATGGCCGGCGATCGCGAACGCTGCCTGGAAGCGGGGATGAACGACTACATCGGTAAACCCGTCCAGCGCGAAGAACTGCGCCAGGCCCTGGAGCGCTTCCGCCCGCGCACGCCCTCCGAGGACGCCGTTCCCGCCCCTGCTTCGGCTGGATTGGTCGACGCTTCGACCCTGGAAGAGTTATGCAAATCGCTGGGCGATGACGGCCCTGTGGCGGTGCTGGACCTCATCGACACATTCCTGGACAGTTCCCCCGCGCTGTTGAAAGATATCGAAGAAGGCGCCAGGACCATTTCTCTCGAGAAAATTCGCAGCACGGCGCACAGCCTGAAATCTTCGGCGGCGAGTTTGGGCGCTCTTTCGCTTTCCAACCGGGCCAGGGTTTTGGAAATTGCCGCTCGTGAGGCCGCCGAAAAGCCGGCCAACGAGGTGAACTGGTCCGATTTCCAGCAAATGGCCCAGGTCGCCGCGCAGTGCTATCAGCAAACCAGCGAAGCCCTGCTCCACCAGCGCCAATCCTACATGCGCCGGTCCTAATTTTTCCATCACCCGAATTGACGTTGCTTATTCCATCGCGCCCAGCAAAATAATGCCTATGCCCTGGTTCAGCACCTCGGGCTGGTTTGTGGCGCTCGCGCGAATCACCTGTCCCAGCGTGTAAGCGCCCAGAACGGGCACGCTTCCCATCGCCTCTTGAATGGCCTGCGGAATTTCTTGCGTGCGCGTCTCAAATAAATTCAACCAGGCGATATCCACGAACACCAGGGCCGCCATCGCGCGGGCATTCCCTAGCCCACGGATCGCCTCTTGCGCTGCTTCTTCAATTGCCTCCAGGCAGCGGCCAGGGTCGCCCAACATCAAGTGCACCACGGACCCCTCGGGTACGGGGGTGTTCATGCGCAAACTGCCGTCCACTTCCATGCGCAGCGGCGAACGCACCTGCAAATTCGGGCTGCCCGGCAGCCCTTCTACCCCCAGCGGGTAGAGCCGGATGAGATCGGTAAGCGGCGGAAAAGCCCATTCTCGCGCCGGACGATTGAAGAGCGTTTGATACACTTCGGCGGGCGCGCGCCCGTCCAACTCCTTCACCCACATGTCCGTGGCCTTCGTCACCGTAAAATGCGCTCCCGTGCTGCGCCAGCCGTGGCTATATCCGCATGACAGACGGAACCGGCCACCCAAAATGGCCGCCGCCAATCCGCCGGGGCCGCTTTGGTTTTTCCCCATCAAATAGGTTTTCCCCGAGGAATACCCTCCCGAGGCCAACGCCCCACCCACGCTGGTGGCCAACTCCGCCAGGCCGCTGCACACCGGGCCCATGTTCCCTGCGACCCCATCCGCCGCCAACATCACCGCCTGGGGCAAAAGCAGTTCCTGGCGCAAGGCGCGCATCAACTGGCGGGCGGTTTCCTGGCTGTCCTGGCTGAAATTGCTATACCACTGCACCTGGGCCTTCAAGTCGGTGCCTGCCAGAACCAGCACCACCACCGAGTTCAATTCCTCGCGATCCTCACAAAACGGACGCACCGTGCTGAAGCCCCATAGGGGAGTATCCCCTAACAGACCAGCCAACCCACTCATGGCCTCTTTCATATTGAATTCTTCGGCCACAAGAGCAATGGCCAGCACAGGTTTCAAAGCGCCCAACTGGTCGAGCGCCTTCTGCGTTGCTTTCATCGCCGCATCACGCCCGTCCAGGCCATAAGCCGATCCGTAAACTGCCAATCGCGCCATGAATGCTCCTTCTTCCGCCCGGCCCTATTGCGCCGCGATCGGGACCGTGAAATGGAAGGTGGTTCCCTTGCGAAATTCGCTTTCGAACCAAATTTGCCCGCCTTGCATCTCCACCAGGCTCTTGGTAATGTTCAAACCCAGGCCGGTGCCGGGCGCCTCGCGAGTCTTCGGGTCATCGGAACGGAAGAACTTTTGGAAGATCTTCTTCTGATCTTCTTCGCTGATACCAATACCCGTATCTTTGACCCAGATATGCAGCACCTCCGGAGCGCCGCCCGGATCCCAAATATTCTCGCTCAACTCGGCCTTCACCAGCACCTGCCCGCCTTCTGGGGTGTATTTGTGCGCGTTGCTCACCAGGTTGACCATCACTTGCTCCATGCGGGTGCGGTCCGCCCAGGCCTGCGGCAAATCGGGCGGAATCTCCACGCTGAGCTGTTGTTTTTTGTCGTCCAACTGCCGCTTCGTCGAACGCACCGTGCCCTCCACCACCTCGGCCAGGTTGATGCCCTTAAACTCCAGGCGCAGGCGCCCCACCTCGATCTTAGACATGTCGTTCAGGTCAGAAACCAGGGTGTTCATGCGTTCAATATTGGCCCGGATGGTATGCAAGAAGTTGGTTTGAGCATCGTTGATTGGGCCAACCGCGCCCGCCGCCAACAGCTCGGTATAGCCTTTGACCGAGGTCATCGGGTTCTTCAACTCGTGGGCCACAAACGAGACGAACTCGCTCTTGGCCAGGTTGGCCGCCTGCACCGCCGAATACAATTGCGCGTTGAAAATGGCGATGGAGGCATGGTCGGTCAGACGAGCCAGGAAGTTGATGGTCTCTTCGTTCACCGCGTCTGAGGCTCCGGTTTCCAGCAGCAGCAAACCGATGGTGGTTGTTTCCCGCCGGATCGGAACCAGCGTTTGCCATCTCGCGCCGGAAAGCAGGCGGAAGTTGGCCGAGCCGCCCTCGCTCACCTGCCTGCGCAAGGGGATGCCGTCGTGAACCGCATCTTCCAGCCCGTAATAACCCATGGGCAAGATGCCATCGCGGTGACTTTCCATCTCGTTGGTGTAACCCTGCGAGGCCATCACCTGCAATCCGTTTTCTTCGGTCACAATACCCACCAAACCGGCCATCGCGTCAGATTGGCGCATGGCCCATTCCAGGGTGATCCGCATCGCGCGGGTTGTATCCAGGCTGGTATTCAACTCACGGTCGATGCGCTGCATGACCGAAAGTTCTTCCACGCGGGCAGCCAAAGCCTGATCGGTCATGGTGTACAGGCGAGCGTTTTCAATGGCGACCGCCGCCTGCGCCGCGAAGGCCGAAAGCAAATCCTGGTCATCCTGCGAGAAGGGCGAGCCGTCTCGCTTGTTGATGACTTCAATCACGCCAATCACACGATCTTTGACCTGCAAGGGGATGACCAGCAAGGCGCGGGTGACGAAACCCGTTTGTTGGTCCGTCTTCGAGAACCACTCCGGGTACCGGGTCACATCATTGACGATGATCGGCTGCCGGGTGGTCACCGATTTACCCACCACGCCCGCTCCTGGAGGCATGCGCGTGTTCACCAGGTTGTGCGCCACCGGGCTGACCACCACACGGAACACCATTTCTTCGGTGGTCTCATCCACCAACAGCAGGCTGCCTGCCTCGCAGATCAAAATGTCTACCGCGCTTTGCAAAATGTTTTGCAGCAGCGGCTCCAATTCCAGGGTCGAGGTCAACTGGCGAGTCACCTCGTTCAATGTGGTCAACTGCAATGCGCGCCGCTCGGTCTCTTGCAGCAGCCGCGCTTTGACGATGGCCCCCGCCACCTGATCGGCAATCGCCTGGGCCAGGCTTTGCTGCTCGCTGGTATATTCGACCTTCGAGTCCTTGGATCCCAGGCTCAACGCGCCGATCGTCTCAGCGCCGGTATTCAACGGCACAGCCATCCACGAGAAGATGTTCGCCGCTGGCGCGCCTACGGCCCGGCGAATGCATTCCTGATTGTAGTCATCGGTCAAAATGGCTCGCCCCGAGCGCACCACTTCTTGTTCCAGGGTCGTATTGGCTGGAACCGCTTTGTTTTCCATGTGGTTCAGGCGATCATCACCCTCCAGATAAAACACATACTGGTGAGTATCCTGTTGGCGGTCGTACAGCATGATATGGAACACTTCGGCAGGAACCACCTGGGTGGTCTGGGCAAAGATCAGCTCCAAGATATCGTCCAGGGTCAGGGTGATGTTGACGCCTTGCGCCACGCGGGCCAGCACATTCATCTGCCGCACGCGGTTTTCCATGTTTTCCAACACCTGGGCGCGCTCGATGGCCAGCGCCGAGTTGTCGCACAGGGATTCCAGGAAGCCCAACTCTTGCATCGAATAGGCCTCGCCCGACAGGCGGGGTCCCAAAGCGATCCAGCCTGCCAACCGCTCGCGGCTGGGCAGACCAATGAACACGGTGGCTCCCAACAGCGTCAAGCGCGAGCGCTCGCTGTGCAGACCTGCTGGCAGGTTATCCAGGTCTTTGAGGACCAGCGAACTTCGATTCTCGGACAAAATGCGGATGAGTGGGCTGCCCGAAATGAAGCGCAAGTCGGTGGTTTGACGGCCATCTTTTCCAGCCGCGGCGATATATTGATCCACCATCGCGTCATACAGGTAAATGTGCACCGCGCTGGGCATCAAGGCTTCTTCGATATACTGCCGCAAGGTGCGTAAAATGCCGCGCAAATCCACCACCCGCGCCAGATCCGCGCTGTAACTCGACAGCCGCTGCTGATAAGCGCCCTGTCCGCGGAAGAAGACAATATCCACCAATCGCTGCATCCGCTCGCGCAGGGGGTTGAGCAAAAGAGCCAGGACAAAGAAGACCAACCCCACAATGACCGGACTGAGGGTGGTGGCGGGCCGCCCCAACAGCAAGGACAATCCCGAGACGATCAAAGCATACCCCACCGCCACCAGAATGGCCATGAGCAAGTAAAGCAGCCCGCGGCTGATAACGTAATCCGTTTGTTGCAAGCGGTAGCGGGTCATCATGTAACTGACAGCCAACGGGAAGATGCCTAACGGGATCAGTACCCACACGGAGGGATAGGCCCCAATTGGAATAAACAGGGAGAGGGCCAGCAGAACCAGCAGCGGCCCATAGCTCAGGATGCCGCTCAGGGTGATGAACCGCAATTGCTCTCGCTCCGAGGATACCACCGTGCGCGCCCGGCGGAAGATGGCCCATCCAAAGGTAAACAGAATAGCCAGGCAGCCAAAACCCACCAAAATTTGGATGGCTGTGTTCAGGCCAGGCAGTCGATTATTCAATCGAATCACCACGTTCAACGCCGCCAACATCCCGATCAATGCACCCACCCACTGAACGGCAGGCCTGCGGGTCACCAAGGCGTCTTCGCGGGGGAACAGAAAACCCAGACTGATTGCCGAAGCGCCGCTGATGCCCAGCGAGACCGCCCACAACCACACCAGATGATGCGTGGAGAACAGGTCAAAGAGACCGCCCAACACCACCGAGGTCGATATGGAAAACAAAGCCAGCATCCGTCCCGCGGGGCGCGAGCGCCGCACCGCGAATACCCAAATACCAATCACCAGGTACACCAACCCTAACAGGCTGGGGATATAGAAATAAGCCCAACGCTGCGCCTGCCCAAAGGTGGTGACAGGCAGCGCCAATTGGATGGTCTCGCCACCAACCCGCTCCACTTCCACGCTCACCACCTGGCCGAGTCTTTGCTCAGCCAGCAGATTCTTGAGCTGCGCCGCCGATTGGATGGGCGCGCCGTTCACGGTTAGCACGCGGTCACCCTGCGTCAGTCCTGCCCGCGCGCCCGACCAATCCGGTTGAACTTCGCGGTAGGTCATCTCTGGGCCCAACAAACCGCCCAGGAACGGTGTAGAGATCCATTCGGCGGCAAAGAAAAGCCCCACCACCATGGAAACCACCACCACGGTCAGGTAGCCCAAAATGGCTACCTGCGGCAGCCAGACCCGCATGGGCTGGCCTTTCACAAGCGCAAAGGGACTGACAGTTGCGGAACGGTCCATGGATTTATTATAAGCAATCTTGGCCGGATTGATTCTTTCCGCAATGGAAAAACAGCGGTTCTTGCAAAACTGAAAGGTAAGGGAAAACCAGAATTCCGCGCATTTGATTGGCTCGCCGCGCCGATACCCAATGAACCTACAAAAGTGTATACTTATACCGAAATGGTTGCAGAATCGCTTGCTTACCTGCCTGGATCCGCCGCCGAACAACCCCTGCCGCTGGCGCGTTTCCTCCCGCCTCTGCCCCCCGGCATGGTCACCGGCTGGCTGGAAAAGCTCCTGCTCGCCCGCGGCTGGGTGATTGACCCCTTCGGTTCGGCCCCCCAACTGCCCCTGGAAGCCGCCCGCGCCGGTTACCGCGTGCTGGTCGCCACGGCCAACCCCATCCAAAGCTTCATCCTCGAAACCCTGGCCTCCGCCCCCAAACTGGAAGACTTCCAGCCCGCGTTGGCTGTGCTGGCTGCCACCCGCCGCGGTGAAGAACGCCTGGAGCGTCACCTGCAAGGACTCTACCAGACCACCTGCAAAAACTGCAACGCCTCCATTCAAGCCAGCGGCTATGTGTGGAAGCGCGGCGAAACCGTTCCCGGCGCGCGGCTGTATCGCTGCCCTCACTGCAACAGCGAGGCGGAACTGCCCCTCGAAGCCGCCGACCTGGAACTGCTCAGTCTGCCGGGCAGCGACGCCCTGCACCGCTCTCGCGCGCTGCAGCGGGTGGCCAACGAAACAGACGAACACTACCCCGCTGTAGAAGAAGCGCTCTCGGCCTACCTTCCCCGCCCGCTCTACGCGCTTTCTACATTAATCAACAAACAGGAAGGCTTGAGCCTGCCCAAAGATCAACGCCGCTTGCTGCACGCTTTGTTGATCAGCGCCTGCGACGCCGCCGGAGCGCTGTGGCCCTGGCCCGGCGGACGCGCGCGCCCCCGCCAACTCTCGGTGCCACCCCAGTTCCGCGAATACAACCTCTGGCAGGCCCTGGAAGAAGCCGTGGCCACCTGGACGGCGGAACCCGGCCCTGTGCCCCTCACCCACTGGCCCGAACTGCCCCCCGAAAGCGGCGGCATCTGCCTGTATCCAGGCAGGATCAAGCGCCTGCTGCCCCTCCCGCCCGAAATCGTGCCCGGCGCGGTGATCACCGTGCTGCCCCGCCCCAACCAGGCCTTCTGGACGCTTTCGGCGCTGTGGTCGGGCTGGTTGTGGGGCCGCGAGGCATCTTTGCCGCTCCACCCGCTCTTGGGCCGCCGCCGTTTTGACTGGAGCTGGCACGCAGCCGCGCTGCACAGCCCCTTCAGTTCCCTGGGACGCGCGCTGCCCGCCAACACGCCTTTCCTGGGGCTGCTGCCCGAGCTGGTCCCCGGCTTTTTGGCGGCGGTCATCACCGCCGCCGAGGCAGGCGGCTTTCACCTGGAAGGTATGGCCACGCGCAGTGACGAAGAATTCGCCCATCTTCTCTGGAAATGCGCCCCTGCTCGCGAGAAACTGCCCGTGTCACCCAACACCGAGAGCCATCTGCAAAGTGGTTTCAAATCCTGCCTGACCACGCTCAACGAGCCCGCTCCCTATCTGCCCGTGTACGCTGCCGGCCTGTTCGAACTGGCCCGCCAAAACGGCCTGCCCGGCCTCAGCGAGCCTTTCCCCTCCGACCTGGTTGCCCGAGTCCAAACGGCTGCCTCGCGGGCTTTTGCCAACCGGATGAACTTTCGCCGCTTCACCACCGGCTCGCAAGAGGACGAACGCAGCCTGTGGTGGCTCACCCAGCCCCCCGACTCAGCCGAGCCGCCCCTGGCCGACCGCATCGAAATGGAAGTGGTGCGCTACCTGCAAAAGAATCCCGCCTGCACACTCCTGGAGCTAGACAGCGCCGTCTGCCAGGCCCTGCCCGGCGCGCTCACCCCGCCCGCCGACCTGATCCGCGCCGTGGTCGAATCCTACGCCGCGGAAACACCCGAGCAGCCCGGCCATTGGCGTTTGTTGCCCCAGGAAGAAGCCTCGCGCCGCCGCGCCGACCTGGATGAGGCTCGCGAGGCGCTGCGAGAAATTGCCGATCGGATTGGGTTCGCCACCGAGGGCGACAACCCGGTCATCTGGCGGCCCAAGGAATTTGGTCCGGTGTACTACTTTTTTCTGATGGCTTCGGCGGTGCTGGGACGGCACGTGCTTTCAGAGCCTTCCGCGCCCGTGCGCCAGTGCGTGCTGGTGTTCCCTGGCAGCCGCGCCCGCCTGATCAGCTTCAAACTCCAGCGCGACCCGCGCATGGGTGAGGCCATTGCGGGGTGGCGGCTGCTCAAACTGCGCCAACTGCGCATTCTGCGCGAGACGCCCCTGCTCACCTCCACCGCCTGGGACCAACTCCTCGACGAAGACCCGCCCTATTACGACCAGGCTGAGCAAATGCGGTTGTTGTGATTCGTTTTTTTTAGACCCTAATTACCTGTCCGAAAATTCGGAA